>NZ_JAMYTN010000009.1:0-309907 GCF_040322455.1 Mesorhizobium sp. M0139 | reverse complement strand
CCTCCCCCCTCGGGTGGGATTGTATGGGAGCCTGGTTGATTGATGTTCGCGCCCTTCCTATACCCCGTCGTGCGGGTGTGTGGGTTCTAGCTATGCGCGACGGTGTGGGGGTCGACCTGGCACACCAATCATTTGCGCACCGCCCCAAAAGTGATGCCGCGCAGCAATTGTTTGCGAAGCAGGATGGTGAAGACCAGGATCGGCACCAGGAAGATGGTCGTGCCGGCCGCCACCGCCGGCCAGTCCTGGCCGCCTTCGCCGATGATGGTCGGGATGAAGGGCGGCGCGGTCTGCGCGGTGCCGGAGGTCAGGAGTGCGGCGAACGCATATTCGTTCCAGGCGAAGATCAGGCAGAAGATGGCGGTCGCGGCGATGCCGGTAGTCGCTTGCGGCAGCACGGTGCGCCAGAAGGCCTGCAGCCTGGTATAGCCGTCGATCATCGCCGCTTCCTCATACTCGCGCGGGATCTCGTCGATGAAGCCTTTCAGCAGCCACACCGCGAGTGACACGTTGACCGCGGTGTAGAGCAGGATCATGCCCAGCGCGGTGTCGGACAGGCCGAGCTCGCGGTACATCAGGTAGATGGGAATCGCGACCGCGATCGGCGGCATGAAGCGCGTCGACAGGATGAAGAACAGAAGGTCGTCGGCCAGCGGCACCTTGAAGCGCGAGAAACCATAGGCAGACAGCGTGCCGAGGAAGACCGCGCAGAAGGTCGAGCCGAAGGCGATGATCAGCGAATTGACGAAGCGCGGCAGGAAATTGGACGGGCCGGCAATCACCATGTTGCGCTTGCGCGAGGTCTCGTCGCAGAAACCGGTCGCGGGTCCGAGCGAGTTGATATACTCGGGCGTTTGCCTGGTGCGCGTCGTGAACAGGTTGCAATAGCCCTCGATGCTCGGCTGGAACAGAATCTTGGGCGGATAGGCGATCGAATCCGGCGGCGTCTTGAAGCTGGTGGCGAAGATCCACAGCAGCGGCACGATCGAGATCAGCGCGTAGAGCACGATGATCGTGCCGGCGATCCGCTTCGAATTGGCCGAGGGGGCGACGACGGAGTGGGCGGTGGTCAGGCTCATCTCTGCTTCACCTTGTTCAGCGCCTTGACGTAGATGTTGGCCAGCCCAAACACCGCGACGAACAGGATGATGGCGAAGGCCGAGGAATATCCGGTGCGCCAGCTCTCGAACGCCTGCCGCTTCAGCGTGATCGAGGCGACCTCGGTGGTCGAGCCCGGCCCGCCACCGGTCAGCAGGTTGACCATGTCGAACATCTTGAAGTTCTCGATGCCGCGAAACAGCACCGCCAGCATGATGAAGGGCAGCGCCATGGGCAGCGTGATCGACCAGAACTGCCGCCAGTTGGACGCGCGGTCGACCTCGGCGGCTTCATAGATGTATTCGGGGATGGAGCGCAGGCCGGCGAGACAGATCAGCATGACATAGGGCGTCCACATCCAGGTGTCGACGATGATGATCGACCACGGCGCCAGCGACACGTTGGACAGCATCTGGATGTCGGTCGGTGGTATCCGGGTGACGAACGAGATGGCGTAGGCGAACAGGCCGATCTGCGGCTCGTAGAGGAAACGCCAGAAATTGCCGACCACCGCCGGCGACAGCATCATCGGCACCAGGATGATGGTCGTCCAGAAGGCGTGGCCGCGAAACTTCCTGTCGATCAGCCATGCCAGCGTGAAACCGATCAGCGTCTGCAGCAGGATCGTCCAGAACACGAAATGCGCCGTCGTCTGCATGGCGATCCAGATGTCCTGGTCGCCGAGGATGCGCTGGTAGTTGGCGAAGCCGAGGTTTTTCACCACCTCGTTCGGGCGGTTCGCGCGGAAGTTGGTGAAGGACAGGTAGATCGCCCAGAACAGCGGGAAGATGTTGATGGCCAAGAGCAACAGGATCGTCGGCGAGATGAACAGCCAGGCGAGGCCCTTGTCGCTGATCCCCCGGACCTTGCGGGCCAACGGCTCCGGGGTCGCCCGGGCAACGTTCTCCGCAGTCCGATTGAGCATGGTGAGTCCTGCTTCGGTCACGTCAAGTCTCGACACTGGAATTTATCTGAACTGCGTCCCGTGCCAAGGGCAGCACGGGGCCAAGAGCATGATGCCGAAAAGTGTGAAGCGGTTTTCGGACGACATCATGCTCTCTCTCTTTTTAGCCCTGAGGCGGATGATTTCTGATCGATTCGGCCTGAAAATCATCCGCCTCTGGGGTCAGGCTCGGGAGGAGCCGTTGGTCCGGTTACATCTTGCCGTCGTCCTGGAACACTTGCGTCCAGTCCTTGACCAGGCCGTCAAGCGCGTCCTTGGCCGAACCCTGGCCGGCAACGACATAGTCGTGGAAGCGCTTCTGCGACGCCTGCAGCAGCGGCGCGTAGCTCGGCTCGGCCCAGAAGTCCTTCACGATCGCCATCGAGTCGAGGAAGGTCTGCGCATAGGGCTGGCTGGACGGGAAGGCCGGGTCCTTGACCACCGCGTTCAGGCAGGAATAGCCGCCGAGCGACCACCATTTGGCCTGCACATCCTTGTTGGCGAACCACTTGATGTATTTCAGCGCCGATTCCTGCTTGTCGGAATAGGACACGACCGAAATGCCCTGGCCGCCAAGCTGCGCAAACTGGGCGCCGCCGGGACCCTTCGGATTGACGAAGTAGCCGATCTTGTCACCGCCGACATTCTCGTCCTTCTGCAGGCCGGGCCAGGTGAAGGCGAAGTTCATGTGCATGGCCACCTGACCGGATTTGAAGGCGTCGACGCCTTCGCCCATATAGCTGTTCGAGGCACCCGGAGGCGTGCAGCAATCGTAGAGCGACTTGTAGAACTCCAGGCCTTTGACCGCGTCTGGCGAATTGACGAAGCCTTCCATCTCGTAGGGCTTCTTGGGGTTTTCATACTGGAAGCCGTAGCTGTAGAGCACGTCCATGGCGCCCATGGTGATGCCTTCCGAGCCACGCTCGGTGTAGATCGAAGCGCCATAGACGGTCTTGCCGTCGATCTCGCGCTTCTGGAAGAACTCGGCGACCTGCTTCAGCTGGTCGAAGGTGGTCGGTGGGCCGAGGTCCCAACCATACTTTTCCTTGAATTCCTTCTGCAGTTCCGGCTTGGAGAACCAGTCCTTGCGGTAGGTCCAGCCGACGACGTCGCCCATGGCCGGCAGCGCCCAGTAGTTCGGCGTGTTCTTCGGCCATTCGGAATAGCCGACGACGGTTGCCGGCACGAAGTCGTCCATGCTGATCTTCTCCTTGTCGAAGAAGTCGTTCAGCTTGACGTAGTGGCCGTTCTCGGCCGAGCCGCCGATCCACTGGCTGTCGCCGATGATCAGGTCGCACAGTTTGCCATGCGAGTTGAGCTCGTTGAGGAAGCGGTCGGCATAGTTGGTCCACGGCACGAATTCGAATTTCATGCCGATGCCGGTTTCCTTGGTAAAATCCTTGGACAGTTCGACCAGCGCGTTTGCCGGATCCCAGGCGGCCCAGCAAAGCGTCAGGTCTTCAGCGTGCGCCGCGTTCGAGACGGCTGTCGACGCGGTAATCGCCGAGGCCAGCCCCAACGCCAATTTCAAGCTCGATTTCATGCCTTCCTCCCATTTGCGAAACGCGCCCGGATGGCCGTTTCAAGAACCCCTCAACCCTCGCTCCTCCGAGGGGCTAAACACGGCGCGCTATGCGTCGCCAGGGCGGCGCGGTGCGCCGCAGATGTTTAGTAATTTGTTTAGTGATGCAATTTTTACTAAACAAGGCAAGCGAATTCGTCGCTGCGCCGCAACATGGCGAAACGGCGATTGAAATCGTTGGGAAATGATTGCCGGACGGCTCGCCCGGAAGTTGCTTAGCCGGGGTCGCCTATAATTTTCGTCTGCGGCGTCACCGGCCGAACAGGGGGCGCGGGCGGCAGCAGCGCGCGGATGTCAGCGAAGGGAAAAGTCGGCTCGAATCGGAAGGCCTCGGCCAGGGAGCCGGGAACGCTGTTGCATTGCCCGGCGCGAAACTCATTCTGAACGCGCGCTCTGTCGACATATTGCTCCGGCCACTGCGATTGGTGCGCTCGGATCGCCTGCGTCTTGATATCGCGGTAGGCGGAAATGTCGACATAATGCGTCGGCGCAAAGCCGGTGCCGCCCATCGTGTCGGCATGCAGCACGGGGACGCCGAACGAGGCCGCGATGCGCACGCCGTCCGACAAAGCACGATGGTCGGCGTGATAGTCGTTGGGGGCATGCGTGATAACCAGATCCGCCGCGGTCTCGCGTATCAGCGCTTTCAGCGAAGCGATCAGTGCCGCATCAGCCACCAGTTCGCCGTCGGGAAAGTCGAGAAAGCGAAGGGTTGCGCCGAGCAACGCCGCAGCGGCCGCCGCCTCGTCGCGGCGGACACGAGCCAAAACGCTCGGGTCGCCCATGCCGCCCCTGGCGCCATCCGTGGCCACGGCAAAAGTCAGTTCTGCGCCTTGCGTGGCATAGGCAGCCAGCGTACCGAACATGAATATCTCGATGTCGTCGGGATGCGCGCCGAGCGCCAATACCTTCACTGCACTCTCCCCGGAAATGGAAAAACGTGACGAACGGAATCCTGCTCGCCCTCATCGCCTATGCAAGCTATTCGTGCAGCGATGCCGTTATCAAGAGCCTTGGCGGACAGTTCACCGTCTTCGAGATCGGCTTCTTCATCACGCTGTTTGCCGGCTGCTTCCTGTTTTTCAGCCGCCCAGTCGATGAGCGCTGGCGCGACTTCTGGCGCACCGGGCGGCCATGGGCGGTGCAGGCCCGCGCCTGGGCCGGCATCGCCTCGGGCGTGCTCAGCGTCTACGCCTTCACCACCATTCCGCTGGCCGAGACCTATGCACTGATCTTCCTGGCGCCGCTTTGCGTTACCATTCTCTCGACCGTCATCCTGAAAGAAAAGGTCGGTCCATGGCGCTGGCTGGCGGTGGTTGCCGGCTTTGCAGGTGTCATGCTGGTGGTGCGGCCAGGTTTTCGCGAGTTGCATCTCGGACACCTTGCCGCCTTCACGGTGGCCTTCCTTGCCGCGGCCAGCGTCATCCTGATGCGGTCGCTCGCCCAGCAGGAAAAGCGCACCACCATGCTCGGCGTGCTCATCGGTTACGGGCTGCTGTTCAACGGGGCCGCCACCATCGCCACATCGTTCACCCTCCCCAACGCCATGCAACTGCTGTGGCTGGTGCTGGGCGGCGCCTTTACCGCCGGCGGCCAATTGCTGCAGCTGCTGGCCGCCAAATACGCGCCGGCCAACCGCATGGCGCCGACGCATTATTCGCAGATCGTCTGGGCGGTGATCCTCGGTGCGTTGTTCTTCCAGGAGTATCCGGACTGGATATCGCTGGTCGGCTTGGCCGTCGTTGGCGCGTCTGGCCTGCTCACCATGGTGCGCGAGGAGGTGCGGCTGGGCACGGTGCGCTGGAACCCGTTTTCACGCACAAGGCTTTGAGCCGTTGCACGGTTGTGGTGACCGCTGATATGCGGACGCAATGACGACGAGATCCTTGCCGGAGCTTCCGGTATCCGCCGTGCTGCCGGCCCTGAGCGAGGCGCTCGGCTCCGGCAACAGCGCCGTCCTGGTGGCGCCGCCCGGCGCCGGCAAGACGACGCTGGTGCCGCTGGCGCTGCTCGATGCGCCCTGGCTGGTCGCCGGCAAGATCGTCCTGCTCGAACCGCGCCGGCTCGCCGCCCGCGCCGCCGCCCGCCGCATGGCCCAATTGCTTGATGAAGAGCCCGGCGCCACTGTCGGCTATGCCATGCGCATGGAAAACCGCACATCGGCCCGGACAAAAATCCTGGTCGTCACCGAAGGCGTCCTGGCGCGCATGATCCTAGACGATCCCGAGCTGCCCGGCGTCTCGGCGGTGGTTTTCGACGAATTCCACGAGCGCTCGCTCGACGGCGATTTTGGCCTCGCTTTGGCGCTCGATGTGCAGGGCGCGCTGCGGCCCGATTTGCGCTTGCTGGTGATGTCGGCAACGCTCGATGGCGCGCGCGTCGCGAAACTCCTGTCCGGCGCCCCGGTGATCGAAAGCCAAGGCCGTGCGTTCCCCGTCGATGTCAGATACGACGAGCGGCCAGCCGGCGTTCCCATCGAAGACGCCATGGCCAAGGCGATCCGCTCCGCTCTTGCCGGCGAGAGCGGCAGCGTGCTCGCCTTCCTGCCGGGACAGCGCGAGATCGAGCGCACGGCCGAGCGGCTGCAGGGCCGGCTCGGCGCCGACACCGACATCGTGCCGCTCTACGGCCAGCTCGACAACAGGGCGCAGGATGCCGCCATCAAACCGGCGCCGCCCGGCCGCCGCAAGGTGGTGCTGGCGACGTCGATCGCCGAGACCTCGATCACCATCGACGGCGTGCGCGTCGTCATCGATTCCGGCCTGTCGCGGCTGCCGCGCTACGAACCGGCGAGCGGCCTGACCCGGCTGGAGACGGTGCGCGTTTCCAGGGCGTCCGCCGACCAGCGCGCCGGTCGCGCCGGACGCACGCAGCCAGGCGTCGCCATCCGCCTTTGGCGGGCCGAGCAGACGGCGGCCCTTCCCGCCTTCACCCCACCCGAGATTCTCGAAGCCGACCTGTCCGGCCTGCTGCTCGATTGCGCCGCCTTCGGCGTCGCCGATCCCGCAAGCCTGTCCTTCCTCGATCCGCCGCCCATTCCCGCGCTCAACGAGGCGCGGGCGCTGCTCCTGGCGCTGCACGCCATCGATGCAGCCGGCCGGCTGACGGAGGCGGGCGGCGCGATGCGCAAGCTGGCGCTGCCCGTGCGGCTCGCACACATGGTCGCTGAAGCCGCTGGCGGCGGCCACGCGCTCGAGGCTGCGATGCTAGCCGTCCTGCTCACCGAGCGTGGCCTTGGCGGCGACGGCGCCGACCTCGAACGGCGCCTGATGCGCTTCCGCACGGAAAAGTCACCGCGCGCCGTTGCGGCAAGGCAGCTTGCCGAACGATTGGCGAAGCAGGCGGGCGGCGCCAAGAGCAGCGAAGCCGCTTCTGCCGGTCTTCTCCTCATCCACGCCTGGCCGGACCGTGTCGCCAGAGCGCGCGGCGAGCGCGGGCGTTTCGTGCTGGCCAACGGCTCCGGCGCCATGCTCGACGCCGCCGATCCGCTGGCCGGTGAGAGCTGGCTGGTCGTCGCCGATCTGCAAGGCAAGGCGCAAAATGCCCGCATCACGGCGGCGGCAGCCGTTGACGAGGCCGATATCCGCGCCGCACTCTCCGACAGGATCGAGACGCGCCGCGAGACAAGCTTCGACCGCGAGCGGCGCGCGGTGCGCGTGCGCGAGACCGCCAGGCTCGGCGCCATCACTTTGTCGGAGCGCATGCTGCCCGCACCAACTGGAACAGACGCCGACCGCGCCATCCTGGATGCCTTGCGCGAGCACGGCCTGTCGCTGCTGGAATGGGGCAAGGACGGCGAGACGCTGCGCCAGCGCCTAGGCTGGCTGCATCGCGGCCTCGGCGCGCCCTGGCCCGATGTTTCGGAAGCCGCCCTGCTCGAACGCCTCGACGACTGGCTGCTGCCGTTCCTGTCGGGCAAGGCGTCCTTCGCCGCCATCGACCCCGGCACGCTGTCGTCGGGCCTGATGGCGCTGGTGCCGCACGAATTGCAGCGCAAGGTCGGCACACTGGCGCCGACCCATTTCGACGCGCCCTCCGGCAGCCATGTGCCGATCCGCTATGACGGCGAATGGCCGGTGCTGGCCATCCGCGTGCAGGAACTGTTCGGCCTTGACCGCCATCCGGCAATCGCCAACGGCACCGTGCCGCTGACGCTCGAGCTGTTGTCGCCGGCGCACCGGCCGATCCAGACGACGCGCGACCTGCCCGGCTTCTGGCGCGGCTCCTGGGCCGATGTGCGCACCGACATGCGCGGCCGCTATCCCCGCCATGTCTGGCCGGAAAATCCGCTGCTCGCTGCGGCCACCGCCCGCGCCAAACCGCGAGGGACCTAGCGCTCGTCCTTTCCCGGCTATAATCCTTGGCCATGATCAACATCGTGCACGCGCCAGACTTCCAGCAAAGCCAGCGGCTGCGCCTCAACACGCTGATCCGGCTGCGCTGGCTGGCCATCGTGGGCCAGAGCCTGGCGGTGCTGGTGATCGCCTATGGGCTCAAATTCCCGCTGCCAGTCAGCCTCTGCTTCGCGCTGGTCGCCTGCTCGGCCTGGCTCAACCTGGTGCTGACCTTCCGCTATCCGGCAGCGCACCGGCTGACCCCGTTCTCAGCCTTTTTCATCCTGACCTTCGACAGCCTGCAGCTTGCCGGCCTGCTCTATTTGACTGGCGGCCTCACCAACCCGTTCTCGGTGCTGATGACCGTGCCCGTCGTCATCTCGGCGGCCTCGCTGCCGCTGCGGCTGACTGCGGTGCTCGGCGCGCTGGTCATGGCGGCGGCCACGTTGCTGGTCTTCTTCCACCAGCCGCTGCCATGGTATGAGGGCGCGCCTCTGCCCATGCCATTCATCTATGTCGCCGGCATATGGATGGCGGTGTTTTCCTCGATCGCCTTCACTGCCATCTATGCCTTCCGCGTTGCCGAGGAAGCCCGCCTGCTCGCCAATGCGCTTGCCGCCACCGAACTGGTGTTGCAGCGCGAGCAGCATCTGTCGGCTCTGGATGGGCTTGCCGCCGCCGCCGCGCACGAACTCGGCACGCCGCTCGCCACCATCGCCCTTGTCTCCAAGGAGATGGAAAAGGCACTTGGCGACGACCCAAAATACGGTGAGGACGTCAAACTTCTGCGGTCGCAGAGCGAGCGCTGCCGCGAGATCCTGAAGCGGCTGACCAGCCTGTCCTCCGAGGGCGAGGCGCATCTGTCGCGTCTGCCGCTGACCTCGCTGGTCGAGGAGGTGACCGCGCCGCACCGCGATTTCGGCATCTCGATCAAGCTTCGGCCGGGCGAGCGCGTCGGCCCCGAACCGGTGGGACGGCGCAACCCCGGCGTCATCTACGGCCTCGGCAATCTGGTCGAGAACGCCGTCGACTTCGCCCGCAACAGTGTGACGGTGCGATGGAGCTGGGACGAACTCGACGTCACCTTCTCGATCATCGATGACGGGCCGGGCTTTCCCCCCGAAATCATCGATCGCATCGGCGAGCCCTATATGTCGACACGCCAGGGCAACGAGGCTGGCGGTGGCCTGGGTCTCGGGCTGTTCATCGCCAAGACCTTGCTCGAACGCTCCGGCGCCACGCTCGATTTCCGCAATTCGAGCGGACTGGGCGAGGGCGCCATCGTGCAGATATCGTGGCCCCGCACCGTCTTCCTCAACCCGGAATCGGTGGGGATCTCGATGTTCGACACCGCGTAAAAGCCTTGGCGGAGGCGGCAAAATTGGACAATGGCGTTCAGGAACTATATCTGCGTAAAATTAAGGCAGCAGGATTTTTTAAGATAATGACTGGCGAAGAAGCAATTGGCGCAATGGTCGAAGGCGAGGACACCTCGCTGCTCATCGTTGACGACGACAAGCCGTTCCTGACGCGGCTGGCCCGCGCCATGGAAACCAGGGGTTTCGTGGTCGACACGGCCGAGAGCGTCGAGGAGGCAGTGGCCAAGGCGCGCGCCCACCCGCCGGCCTATGCGGTGGTCGACATGCGGCTTGGCGACGGCAACGGCCTCGACGTCGTCGCCGCCATCCGCGAGAAGCGCGACGATGCCCGCACCGTCATCCTCACCGGCTACGGCAACATCGCCACCGCGGTGACCGCGGTGAAGCTCGGCGCCATCGACTATCTGTCGAAGCCGGCTGACGCCGACGACGTGTTTGCAGCGCTCACCCGCACCGCCGGCGAGCGCGCCGCCCCCCCGGAAAATCCGATGTCGGCCGACCGCGTGCGCTGGGAACACATCCAGCGCGTCTACGAAATGTGCGACCGCAACGTGTCGGAAACCGCGCGCCGGCTCAACATGCATCGCCGCACGCTGCAGCGCATACTCGCCAAGCGCGCACCACGCTGAGGTTCACGCGCCGGCGGCGCCGGCCGCCAATTGCCGAACCTCAGCGCTGCCCCTCACCTGCCTGCCGGCATCCTCTCCCCGTATAGAGACGGGGGAGAGGGGCGCTCTCATCGCCGGTTTCGCCAATCGCCGGCGTTGCAGGAGACGACGGCGAGGCTGAAGCTGCTGTCCAGCCGATAGATGGGTAACACTTTGAACCGGATACATAGGTGACACTTCTCTCCCCCTATGGGTCCGCCGCAGCGCCACGCGGATTGGTTGGGGCCGCGCCAACGCTGGAAACAGTTGCGCTTGCCGTGCCATCGACCTTTGCCCATCATCGGCAATAACGCCGCCGGAAAACCCGGCAACGGAGCACAGATGCGCGACAAGCAGCCGAAATCCATCCTTCGCGAATTCCTCGACGGCGAGGCGGCGGGCGGCATCATCCTGATGGTTGCGGCAGCCCTTGCGCTGATCGTCGCCAATTCACCATTGGCCGGAACCTATTTCGCCGCTCTCCACGCCTATCTCGGCCCGCTCAGCGTGTCGCACTGGATCAATGATGGGCTGATGGCGGTGTTCTTCCTGCTGGTCGGCCTCGAGATCAAGCGCGAGATGCTCGACGGTCAGCTCTCGACCTGGCCGCGCCGCGTGTTGCCGGGCGTCGCCGCCGCCGGCGGCATGCTGGTTCCCGCGCTGGTCTATGTCGCCATCAACCGCAACAACGCCGCCGCGCTCTCCGGCTGGGCGATCCCGACCGCCACCGACATCGCCTTTGCGCTCGGCGTACTGTCGCTGCTCGGCAACCGCGTGCCGGCGTCGCTCAAGATCTTTCTCACCGCGCTCGCCATCATCGACGATCTCGGCGCCGTCATCATCATCGCCATCTTCTACACAAGCGGCTTGTCGCTCGCCTATCTCGGCGCCGCCTTCGCCGTCATCGCGGTGCTCATCGTGCTCAACCGTATGCGGGTGACGAGGCTGACGCCCTACCTAGTGCTCGGCGCCGTGCTGTGGGTGCTGGTGCTGAAATCGGGCGTGCATGCCACGCTGGCCGGCGTCGCGCTGGCGCTCACCATTCCGCTGAAAATCTCTGACGGCAGCGGCCACGATCTCGACCATTCGCCGTTGCACCGGCTTGAACACGGCCTGCACAAGATCGTGCCCTTCTTCGTCATCCCGATCTTCGGCTTTGCCAATGCCGGCGTGTCGCTGGCCGGCCTCAGCGCCTCTGCCCTGGTCGAGCCGCTGACGCTCGGCGTTGCCGCTGGCCTGGTGCTGGGGAAGCTGGTCGGCGTCTTCGGCTCGTCCGCGCTTGCCATCCGGCTCGGCTTCGCCGACCTGCCGGTCAATGCCGGCTGGCTGCACATGATCGGCATTTCGCTGCTCTGCGGCATCGGCTTCACCATGAGCCTGTTCATCGGCCTGCTCGCCTTCGCCAACGACATGGCGCTGCAGGACGCCGTCAAGGTCGGCATCCTGGCGGGGTCCTTCGTTGCAGCGCTGCTGGGTGCCGCCGTGCTCCTGATGGCGCCGGCGGCAGGGGTGGAGGAGGTGGTGGAGTAGGTGTTCTTGGGTTCCTCGCCCCCGCAAAGCGGGGCGAGGAACTTGAGCTTCGTCTACTCGCTCTCTCCCGCCAGCGCCGGCACCGCCACACCCGCCAGCTCCGCCGCCAGCAGCCGCGCCGCACCCGCCCGTGCAATGCGCAGCATCAACGCCTTGCGCGTTGCTGCGGCCATGCGGTGCTCGGGCGCATCGCGCAGAATCTCGGCGCCGTAGCCGTCGGAGAGGATGAAGCCGCATTCCTCGGGGAAGATCTCCGATGGCACGCCCGGATGGGTGGCGAAGAAGAAGCGGTCGGAGTGCAGCCGGTAATCAGGCCATTTGCGGTCGACGCGAAAATCCTCGATCGAGGATTTGATCTCGATGATCCAGATGTCGCCCTGCCTGGTCAGCGCCACAAGGTCGGCGCGCCGCCCGGTGGCCAGCGACAGTTCGGGCAGCACATGCATGCCCATTTGCATAAGCAGCCGCTGCACGCCACGCCGCACCAGCATGGCGCGTTCGGACTGGCGGCCGTCGATCAGCGGATTGAGGGGAATCGGTGAAATGATCGGCATGGCAGCCACCATGCCAGATTTTGTTCACGGTTTGAACCCTGTGTGACTAGGCGATTATCCGGTTGACAAACCCAAAGTGAAATAGGATTATATGCCTGACAGGCCGGCGCAGGGGACAATTCAGGCCCTGCTATCAATCTTTAATATATAACTCAAAAAAGGATACAATTATTCCAATAATTACGGCGATATGAAGTGCTATATAGACGTATAGCAGAGGTTTTCTATCGGTCTTTTTCCACCTATTTGTTCTGATATCTAAAAGACTGAAATATATAAATATCATGACTGGCGTTGCAGCAAAAAGAAACATCGGAAGTGGCACGGAGCGCCTCAAAGAATCTATGGAACGCGAAGCATACCGTGTGCAATTTCCGAAAGCTACCCAGCCGTAGGGGAATAGAGCCACCTGTGCTAATGTTGCCGCCTTGGGCAACGGGGGCACCGCGATGGTTGATTCTGGTGAGCAACAGTTGACGATGTTCGATGCGATGAAGTTGTTGAACTTCACCGACGAGCGCTTGTTTGTTGACTCTTTGGCCGTGGCGGAACGGTTCGGCAAATTACACAAAAATGTCCTTCGCGATGTCGAAGGCATTGAATGCTCAGAGGAATTTTATCGGCTCAACTTTGAGCCGATTGAATACGAGGATAATCGTGGCCGCCTTCAGCCTATGTTCCGCATGACGCGGGATGGGTTCTCGTTGCTAGTTATGGGCTTTACCGGCCCTAGGGCAATGCGCTGGAAAGAGCGCTATATCCAAGCGTTCAATATGATGGAGGCGGAGCTTCTCCGCCGTAGCATCGAACGCGCTGAAACTCGGGGCCGAAGCAAAACTATCCGAATTGCCGCAACCAATTCCTACAAGGAGCATGGTGCGACGGAGTGGTTCCACTATTCGAATAACACCGATGCGATTTACCAAATCATGTTCGGCGGGACGGCAGCCCAACTGCGGACGAAATGGAAGCTCCCCGGTAAGTGCAATGTCCGCGACCATCTATCCACCGACCAGCTAAACATGGTCATCCAGGGTTGAAGGTGCGGTTACCCTTCAACTTGAAGCGAGGAAAATCTCAAACCCCGATGACCAAGTCGCAGTCGTCAAACACGTCGCAACTGGCTATAAGGCGCTGATCGATGCGCCGATTCAAACCACACGGCGCATTGGGGCCTAGTCCTTGGCTTCCTCTCGCTTCCGGCGCACCAGTTCTTTTATCTGCTCATTGGTGAGCTTCGGTGCGTGGGCGATCTTGTTCACCACGGCTTCAAAGGCGGCGTCTGACTGATCGGTTTTCAGTTCGCCGGCGGCTTCCCGGAACTTCTCGACTTGCGACTTCGGCTGCTTGGATTCCATCACAGGATGTCCTGCTTGAGTTTTGAGTGGGTTTCGTAGCGGCCAACCCTAGCGCTGCTTGTTTATTCCAGCGACTCATGCGATAAGGGCTGTGTGGAGTTCGTGGCCCCACACAGCCCTTTAACCTCAACCCAGCCCGGTAGGCCAAGAGACGAGGAGGTTGCAAAGAAGATGACGGTCAGAATAGCAGGAGGGGGTCCACGACCCCTGATGTCCCACTGAAAGCCGCCAGTCGGCTGCTTCGCAGTCAGTATCGACGGCTTCCCGTATAGCACCACTAAGCTCTGGGAGCAACAAAAATGTCTGTGGAATCAATGGCCACTGACCCGTACGAGGTTGTGCTTAATGATCTCCGGGCCAAGAAGGCTCAAATAGAACAAGCCATTAGCGCCATCGAAGCGATCCGTGGCGGAACCCCATCCGGCTCTTATTTGACGGCGGCTTCGGTCGCCCCCACGGGGCAAAATTCGGACATTGATTCGCCGGGGGCCTTCTTGGGAATGTCCATTGTCGACGCTGCTAAAAAGTTGCTGGCGGCCAAGCGTCAACCTTTGCGCAATCCCGACATTGCTGCCGCATTCAAGCGTGGCGGCCTCGCAATGAACTCCAAAGATGCCGTCAACACCATTGGTTCGGTCCTTACACGCCGCGCTAATGATGTTGGCGATCTCGTGAAGGTTGACCGCGGAACTTGGGGTCTCAAAGAATGGTATCCCAACAGGAGTTTCAAGAAGGGCGTTCCTGTCGAGAAGGGTGAGGTAGTTGCACGGCCACTCCTATCGGACGAGGAATTCCTCGGTGATAGCCGCATGCTTTCCTTAGACCAGCTTGCCAAGCTTAAGGCAGCCGGCATGACCGAGGAAGAACTTCGGGCAATGCCAAAAGACGAAGCCGACCAATATCTGGACTTGCTCTCATAGCAAAGCCGGGGTTCATCGCCCCGGCTTCGTGTGCCTCGCATATCGCCAGTAGGGCAATTCGAGTTGCACCGCCTTCCGGAAATGCGTCCGCTTCTCGTCAAGCAGGTCTATGATAGGTGAGGCGCTTACCAGCGGCACCCTTCAACGCGATGAAAGTGCGGGTGCCGTCATCAACACCCTGGCAATGCGGTTGCTGTAGCGGAAGTCGAACTCAGCGAGGTAGCGGTGCAGATGGTGTTCGCCGCAATGCTGATAGACGCCTTTCATGCCGCGCTTGAAAATCGAATAGAAGCCTTCCACGGTGTTCGTGTGGATGGTCTTCTCGCCTTCGTAGCGCACGTACTCGTCCTTGGAATGCGTGACGACATCGTGCGAGGCGAAATCCTGGCTGGCACGGCGATAGATGCCGCTTTCGTCGCTCATCAATGCGCTCTCGCGAGCGATGTTGGCGCGAACGATTGGCATGACGTTGCCCATGCGGGCCGTATCGACGTGGAAGGAACGGGCGCGGCCACCACGCTCTACCAGCGTAACGACCGTGTTCTTGTGAGCGCCACCGCCACGTTTGACGGGAGCGTTAGCGAGACGGCCAATGTAGGTCTCGTCAACTTCTACGGTCTTGCCGTTGCCGCCAAGCGGGGAGAAGTCGCCAGATGCCATTGCAAGGCGAATGCGGTGGCACAGGAACCAAGCGGTCTCATACTTGCATTCGAGTATGCGGTGCATCTGGTGAGCGCTGATGCCCTTCTTAGAGGCACACATAAGGTGGATAGCCTGAAGCCACTTGGTGAGCGGCATATGGCTTTCCTCAAAGATCGAACCCATACGGACGGTGAACTGCGAGCGGCAAGCGCTGCACTTGTACAGGCCGTGACGCTCGACACCATTGGGGTTCTTCTTGGACGGCTTGGTGCGAACGCCCTTCAATGCGTAGTGGCGATCAACAGAGCCGCACTTGGGGCAAACCGGACCATTCGGCCACAAGATGCCTTCCACATGCTCGAAAGCCTTGGCTTCGTCGTGGAACTCGGGGCGGGACAGAACGGACATGGAAATCTCCTATGCCCTTACCCCGCGTAATCACTTTGGGTTTGTCAACCGGATAATCGCCTGTGACCATGGCGATCGTATGGTTGACAAACCCATAGGCGAATTTTCTCTCGCAATGATAAGAAGCACGGTCCTTGGCACGAGGGGAGACACCATGGGGTTTTTGGGATTCATCAACCGGCTTTTCCCCGCGACCGAAGAGTTGCGCCGGTACTCAGCGATCGCGGGTCCCTATTCATTCATGTTTCTGGTGAAGCGCATCCCAGCCGAAAACCGGAAATTCGTACGCTTCCGCCTCAGCCATATGGGAGCGGTCCAGGATAGTTACACATTCAGCGTCGAGGAGTTCGGTTCCCTCGTTGATGCCGTCCTGAAGACAAAGGCAGAGCTAGATGACCCACTGCTCACGAGCGCTACCCAGCCGTAGGGGAATGGCGGCAATTATACGGTTGACAGAACCGAGGCTACGACTTGATCCGAGCGCCTTCCGCGATCGCACCATATCTGTATCGGCGCGGTCTGGTATTGCTCCGGAACGCCCCTGCGTCCGCCGATCAACTTCCGTTCTTAGCTATAAGGCGGCCGGACTAAAGTCTTGCGCCGGGAACGCAAAGGTCTGATGTAACCGCTTTGGTTCCGTTCTTGTCCCTTGGACGTTCCCGTATTTTAGTCAGTCGAGATACTACCTATATGGCCGAAGCCGGCCTGTTCTCGAGCAGCGCAGCCCCCGCAATGTCATCCAAAATCGGGCAATCCGGCCGGTCGTCACCATGGCAGGCCTGGATCAGCGTCTGCAAGGTCGTGCGCATCGACTGCAGCTCGCGCACCTTTTCCTCGATGGCGCTGACATGGGCGGCGGCGATCTCGCGCACATCGTGGCTGGCGCGGCTGCGGTCCCGGTAGAGCGCCATCAGCTGCCGGCAATCGTCGATTGAAAAGCCGAGGTTGCGAGCGCGGCGCAGGAAGGCTAGCCGATGGATGTCGTCGCTGGAATAATCGCGATAGCCATTGCCGGCGCGCGCCGGGGCGATCAGGCCGATCTCTTCATAGTAGCGGATGGTCTTGGCCGGCAGGCCGGACCGCGCCGCGGCATCGCCTACATTCATTGTTATTCCTCGATGTGGTTCCCTGATTCTAGGCTATCCGACAGGACCGACCATTGTTTTTCCTTCACAATCCCGTGAGTCCTGTTGCCGAAATGCCATAGTTGCCGGCTTACCGGCACGTAAGCTCCTGCATATAGGCATCGCGCGCTTGGCAAGCAAAGCAAATGCCAGCATGAATGATTTCAGGAAAAGCGGCCGTAACGTGTCGCGACATCTTGGTGGGGCATCGGACCATTTCATGCGCATGAAGTCATTTGCAATCGTCGCCGCACTTGCGTTGTCGGCCGCGATCTCGGGTTGCAGCACGATCGGCTCTCAGCTGTTCACCAACAACTACGGTTCGGTGAACGATGCAGGCTACCAACTGCCGCGCATCCCGATCGAGAGGGTGCCGCTGAAGTACCACCGGCAAGAGGTAAACTACGACACCTCGGAAAAGCCGGGCACCATTGTCGTCGATACTCAGAACAAGTTTCTCTACTTCGTCGAAGGCGACGGCCGGGCGATCCGCTACGGCATCGGCGTCGGCCGCGAAGGCTTTGAATGGCACGGGACCGCCCATATCGCGCTGAAGCGCGAATGGCCGACCTGGACGCCGCCGCGGCAGATGATCCAGCGCCAGCCGGAGCTAGCGAAGTTCGCGAGCGGCATGGAGCCGGGCCTGAAGAACCCGCTCGGCGCGCGCGCCATGTATCTGTTCAACAAGGGCGGTGATATGGGCTACCGCCTGCACGGCAGTCCGGAATGGAATTCGATCGGCAAGGCGATGTCGTCAGGCTGCATCCGGCTGATGAACCAGGACATCATCGACCTCTACGACCGCACGTCGGTCGGCGCCAAGGTCATCGTGATGTAGGACCATGATCCGGAACCGAGGTCCACGAAAGCGAAAAGTGGAACCGGTTTTCGGGAAGATCATGGTCAAAGTAGGCGTTACCCTTCGTACGCGGACCGTCTAGGCAACAACGGACGTCCAAAACAGAAAACCGGGCAATCTGGCCCGGTTTTTTGTTGCTCGCTCGAATGCGTGAAGGGGTCTTAGGAGACCTGCTCGACCTGCTGTACTTCCGGCACGAAGTGGCGGAGCAGGTTCTGGATGCCGTGCTTCAGCGTCGCCGTCGAGGACGGGCAGCCGGCGCAGGCGCCCTTCATGTGCAGGAACACGGTGCCGTTCTCGAAGCCGCGGAAGGTGATGTCGCCGCCATCCTGGGCAACCGCCGGGCGCACCCTGGTGTCGAGCAGTTCCTTGATGGTGATGACCAGTTGCTCGTCAGCCTTGTCGTAGAATTCGCCGGTCTGGCTGGTCTCGGCGGCGGGGCCGGCGTTGACCATCACGGGCGCGC
Source organism: Mesorhizobium sp. M0139 (assembly GCF_040322455.1). Taxonomy (NCBI): domain Bacteria; kingdom Pseudomonadati; phylum Pseudomonadota; class Alphaproteobacteria; order Hyphomicrobiales; family Phyllobacteriaceae; genus Mesorhizobium; species Mesorhizobium sp. M0139. The sequence goes on along the minus strand of NZ_JAMYTN010000009.1, from coordinate 292,063 downwards.
CCGACATGAAATGCTCCATGATGGCGCCCAGGATCGCCGGCTTCAGGTGCTGCCAGTCCGGGCCGTCCTTGGTCACGGTGATGAAGTCATAGCCGAAGAAGACGCCGGTCACGCCGGGGATCTCGAACAGCCGGCCGGCCAGCGGCGAGGCGCTGGCTGCACTGTCGGCGTCGCGGAAATCGGCGGTGCCTTCAACAAGGACTTCCTTGCCGGGCAGGAACTTCAGCGTTGCCGGGTTCGGCGTCGATTCGGTCTGGATGAACATGGCCGTCTCCGTGCCCCAGTCGGGCAGCTAGTTTGGAATAGTTCTAAATAGGCTCAATCTGCTGGACATTCAAGCGAAACGCGTCGCTCAAAACGGCTGGCTGGCGGAATGTCTTTGCTGGCTGGGGATGAATCCCGCGCGGGCTATAAATCCAGGATCGTGATGTTATCCGAACCGCTTCACACTTTCCGGCATCACTCTCTATGCGAGGCTGTCGATCTCCTCGTCGGAAAGGTTCTGCGGCACCACTGTGACGGGAATAGGGAAGGCGGCGCCCTTGCCGGCAACAGCCCCGACCAGCGGCCCGGGTCCTTCCTTGCCGGCACCTGCCGCCAGCACCAGGATGGCGATGTCCTGGTCTTCCTCGATCAGCTTGTGGATCTCTTCGGTCGGCTTGCCTTCGCGCACCACCATCTCGGGCTCGATGCCGAGCTTCTGGCGCACCTTGTTGGCGTAGCCGTCGAGTGCCGCGCGCGCCGTGGCGTTGGCTTCCTCGCGCATGATCTTCTCGACGCCCAGCCAGTGCTGAAAGTCGTCCGGTGTGATGATGTAGAGCAGCACCAGCGTGCCGCTGGTGCTCTGCGCCCGCTTGGAGGCGTACGCGACGGCGCGCTCGCACTCCGGCGTGTCGTCGATGATCGTCAGGAATTTCCTGCGATGGCCGGCTTCGCGACTGAGGCGTTTGGAGACCATGTCTATCTACTCGATGTTTTCGGCCGCAATCTGCCACCGCGACAGACCGGCGGCAAGCCGCCGGCCTTGGGCCAGAATGGTGCGGTGCACTGACGGTAGGATCAGCCCTGCAACAGGCCGATAATGTCGCGTACCGTCTTCATGGTGGTCTCAGCCAGCGCGCCGGCGCGTTCGCCGCCGTCTCTCAGCACCGCGTCGACATAGGCGCGGTCGCCCTCGATACGGCGCATCTCGCCGGCGATCGGCGCCAGTTTTTCCACGGCAAGGTCGGCGAGCGCCGGCTTGAACACGGAAAACTGCTGGCCGCCGAATTCCTTCAGCACGTCCGCCTTCGACATCTCGGCCAGCCCGGCATAGATGCCGACCAGGTTTTCCGCTTCCGGGCGGCTTTCCAGTCCGTCGACTTCGCTTGGCAACGCTTCCGGGTCGGTCTTGGCCTTGCGGATCTTCTTCGAGATGGTGTCGGCATCGTCGGTCAAATTGATGCGCGACAGGTCGGACGGGTCCGACTTCGACATTTTCTTCGAACCGTCGCGCAGGCTCATGATGCGCGCCGCCGGCCCGCCGATCACCGGTTCGGTTATCGGGAAGAACCCGTTTACCGTCTCCTCGCCAACCTGCATCTCGACGCCGACGCCAAGACTGGCGATGCGGCTCGAAAAATCATTATTGAACTTTTGCGCGATGTCGCGGGTCAGCTCCAGATGCTGCTTTTGGTCCTCGCCCACCGGCACATGGGTCGCGCGGTAGAGCAGGATGTCGGCCGCCATCAGCGAGGGATAGGCAAGCAGGCCCAGCGAGGCGTTCTCGCGGTCCTTGCCGGCCTTGTCCTTGAACTGCGTCATCTTGTTCATCCAGCCGATGCGCGCCACGCAATTGAAGATCCAGGCAAGCTCGGCATGCTGCATCACCCGCGACTGGTTGAAGACGATGTGCTTCTTCGGGTCGATGCCGGAGGCAAGGAAGGCCGCGGTAATCGAGCGGGTCTGGTCGGCGAGGTCGTCATGGACGAGTTGTGCCGTCAGCGAATGCAGGTCGACGACGCAATAGATGCAGTCTGACGTGTCCTGCAGGGCGACGAATTTCTTGATGGCGCCGAGATAGTTGCCGAGATGCAGATTGCCGGTCGGCTGTACCCCGGAAAAGACGAGCTGTTTGAAGGCGGTCATGGGTTCCTCATGGCTTGTGGAGGGCCGTATAAGCGTGATTCCGAAAAGTTGCAGACTTTTCGGAGCCAATCACGCGGCTGGAAACCACGCGCGGCGAAAGTCTTGCGACGGCGCGCTTATGGACGAAGGGGCGGAGAGGATCAAGATCGATGTTGCTGTTAGCTCGCCCGGACTATTCGTCCAGATCGGCCTTTGGCGCTGGCGCCGCTGCCTTGCCCGAGCCGCGTTTCACATTGCGCCGGATCATTCCGAAATCGGCGCCGCCGGTGGCAAAGGCCGTGATGAAGTAGAGCAGAGCCCCGCCGGCTACCAATGAGAGAAGCGTCACGGCCTTGATCACCAGTGGCGAGCCGGGGCCGAGCCTGACGGCCAGCCAGTGCTCGGCGAAATAGAGCGCCACCGCCATCACCGCAGCCGACAGCACCAGGCGCGGAATGCGCTTCAGCAATGGCACGTCGCGGCCCCAATGGCCGCGTCGGATCAGCACGGCGAGCAGCATCACAGCGTTGACCCAGCCGGCCACGGCCGAGGCCACCGCAATGCCGGGCGCGCCCATGCTCGGGAACAGCGTCAGTGCCGTGATCACGTTCACGCCGACCGAAATGGCGGCGAACATCATCGGCGTGCGCGTATCTTCGCGGGCGAAATAGCCGGGAGTGAAGGCCTTGATCAGCACGAAGGCCGGCAGGCCGAGGCCGAAAATCGCCAGGATCGCGGCCACGGTCGGCGTCGAGCCGTTGGCGGCGAAGGCGCCGCGCTCATAGACCAGCCGCACGATCGGCTCCGCCATTACCCAAAGGGCCGCCGCCGCCGGCAAGGTCATGAACAGCGTGAACTCGACCGAGCGGTTCTGCAGATTGGCCGCCTCGACCAGATTGCCCGATTTCAGCGCCCGCGACAGCTCCGGCAACAGCACGATGGCGACGGCAACGCCGACGACGCCGAGCGGCAGCTGGTAGATGCGGTCGGCGTAAGCAAGCGAGGACACGGCGCTGTCCTGCGCCGACGCGATCGCCGTGCCGATCAGCTGGTTGATCTGGGTGATGCCGCCGGTGATCGCCGCCGGCAGCGCCAGGATCAGCAGGCGCTTGACGTTGGGCGTCATCTTCGGCCGGCGAAAGCCGATGGCGATGCCGGCATTGCGCACCGCCACCCAGACGATGGCAAGCTGCACCAGCCCCGCCGCCAGCACGCCCCAGGACAGGCTGAAACCGACCTCACGGGCATCCATGCCGTGGTACCAGGCGTAGCCGAGCACGCTGATCAGGATGATGTTGAGGAAAGCCGGCGCCACGGCAGCCGCGAAATAGCGGCGCAGCGAATTTAGCATGCCGGCCATCATCGCTGCGAGCGACATGCAGATGAGATACGGGAACATGATCGTCGCCAGCAGGACGGTCGTCTCGAATTTGCCCGGCGTGTCGGCAAAGCCCGGCGCCACGAGATAGCGCACGATCAGCGGCATCGCCAATTCCATGACGATGGTCAGCGCCAGAAGTGCGGTGAACAGGACGCCGAACACTTCCTCCGAAAAGCGCTTGGCGCCGTCGGTGCCGTGGGTCTCGATCTCCTTGGCAAACAGCGGCACGAAGGCGGCGTTGAAAGCGCCTTCGGCAAACAGCCGGCGAAACGTGTTTGGAAACTGGAAGGCGGCGTTGAAGGCGTCCGCCACCGGCCCGGTGCCGAGTGCGGCAGCCATCAGCATCTCGCGGCCAAAGCCAAGGGCGCGGCTCATCAGCGTGCCGGACGCAACCGTGGCGAATTTCTTGACGAGGCTCATGCGCGGGGAGATTGCCTGGATGGTTGGGACAAAGGGGATGATTGGGACAAAGGGGGTGATTGGGACAAAGTGATGGTCACTCGGCCGCCGCCTTGGCCTTGCCGCCGCGCTCTGGGACAACGCCTTCAAGCGCCGCGATCAGCCTGGCGTGGATGGTGGCGGTGCGTGCCGGGTTGTCGATCTTCTGCCCCGTAAGGTCGGTGACATAGAAAGTGTCGATCACCTTCTCGCCGAAGGTGGTGATGTGAGCCGAGGCGATGTCGAGCGAGAGATCGGACAACGCACTGGTGATTTCCGACAACAGCCCAGGCCGGTCCAGTCCCTCGACCTCGATCACCGAAAACCGGTTCGACAGCGTGTTGCGGATTTCGGCGCGCGGCGGAATCTTGAACACCTTGGCGCCGCGCCGCGGCCGGGTGCGCTTCTCGATCATCTCCGGCAGCCAGCTCTTGCCCGACAGCACGTCCTCGATCAGCCGGCCGACGCGCTCGGCGCGACGGCGCTCATCCTCATCGCGGTCGAATTCCCGTGAGATCAGGATGATGTCCAGCGCGCGGCCGTCGGACGTGGTGAAGATCTGCGCGTCGACGATGTTGCCGCCGGCTCCCGCGCAGGCGCCGGCAATGACCGAAAGCAGGCGCGGATGATCCTGCGCCAACACGGTGATCTCGGTCACCGCCTCGAATTGGTGGGTCCTGACCACGGTGGCGAGCTTCTTGCCTGCCGCGTCGGCTTCGCGAATGAATTCGGCATGGCGCAGCTGATCGGGGCGGTCGACCGTCAGCAGATAGTTCTCGTAATGCAGGCCGACATAGCGCTTGCGGGCCTTGTCCGGCCAATCGGCCAGCGCCTCGGCCAGCCGCTCGCGCGCCGCCGCCGTCCGCTTGGCGCGCGACACTTCCGAGAAGCCGCCGGTCAAAAGCAGTTCGGTCTCGTAGTAGAGCGTGCGCAGGAGCTGGCCCTTCCAGCCGTTCCACACGCCCGGCCCGACACCCCTGATGTCGCAGACGGTCAGGATCAACAGCATTTTTAGCCGCTCAACCGATTGCACGATCGAGGCGAAATCCTCGATCGTCTTGCGGTCGTTGAGGTCGCGCGTCTGCGCCGTCATCGACATCACCAGATGGTTCTCGACCAGCCAGGCGACTGTCTCGGTGTCGGCCGCCGACAGCCCCATATGCGGGCAGATGCGGCGCGCGATCCGGGCGCCGGCCTCTGAGTGATCCTCCGGCCGGCCCTTGGCGATGTCGTGCAGCAGCACCGCGACATAGAGCGCCTCGCGGCTCTTCTCTAGCCCCGGCATCAGCGTGTGCGAGAGCGGATGCACCTTTTCGCCGTCGCCGCGCTCGATCTCGGCCAAGACGCCGATGCAGCGGATCAGGTGCTCGTCCACCGTATAGTGGTGGTACATCGAGAACTGCATCATGGCGACTATTCTGCCGAAATCGGGGATCAGCCTGCCGAGCAGGCCGGCCTCGTTCATGCGCCGCAAATTAAGCTCGGCATTGCGGTCCGAGGTCAGGATGTCGAGGAACAGCCGGTTGGCCTCCTCGTCGCGCCGCAGCGACTTGTTGACCAGACCGAGCGAGCGGGTGAGCAGCTTCAGCGCATCGGGATGGAACTCCAGCCCGTGCTTGTCGGCGAACCAGAACAGCCTGAGCAGATTGACCGGGTCGCGCTCGAACACGCTGTCGTCGGCGACGTTGATGCGGTGATTGTCGACAATGAAGTCCGACGTGCCTGCCAGCTTGCGCTTGCGGCGCTGGAAGGTGAGGAAGATGCGGTTGAAGCCGGGCACATGCTTGGCCTGCTCTTCCTCGAGCGCGGCGCAGAAGATGCGGGTGAGGTCGCCGACATCCTTGGCGACGAGGAAGTAATGCTTCATGAAGCGCTCGACCGCCGACAGACCGGGATGGGTGGTGTAGCCCAGCCGTTCGGCGATCTCGCGCTGGATATCGAAATGCAGCCGTTCCTCTGGCTTGCCGGTGAGGAAATGCATGTGGCAGCGCACCGCCCACAGGAAGTCTTCGGCCTTCTGGAATTCGCGGTACTCGGCCTCGGTGAAGACACCTTTCTCGACCAATTCCTCGCCGGTGCGCACGCGATAGAAGTATTTGGCGATCCAGAACAGCGTCTGCAAATCGCGCAGGCCGCCCTTGCCGTCCTTGACGTTGGGCTCGACCAGATAGCGGCTTTCGCCGGCCTTGGCATGGCGATCGTCGCGTTCGGCGAGCTTGGCCTGCACATATTCCGGTCCGGTGGTGCGCACCACTTCATGGTCGAAGCGGGTGAGCAATTCGTCGAAGAGCTTCTGTTCGCCCCACAGGAACCGCGCTTCCAGGATCGTGGTGCGGATGGTGATATCGCTGCGCGACAGTCTGAGACACTCGTCGATGTTGCGGGTGGCGTGGCCAACCTTCAACCCGAGGTCCCACAGCATATAGAGCATATATTCGACGATCTGTTCGCCCCACGGCGTCTGCTTGTAGGGCAGCAGGAACAACAGGTCGATGTCGGAGCCCGGCGCCAGCGTGCCGCGGCCATAGCCGCCGACGGCAACGACCGCCATGCGCTCTGCGGTCGAGGGGCTTTTCACCCGGTAGACGTGGGTCGCGGCGAACTCGTAGAGGGCGCGGATGATCTCGTCCATCAGATGCGACAGCCGGGCGGCGCATGCCGTGCCGCTGCCATCGTCCATCAGCATGCGCTCGGCAACCTTGCGGCCCTCGGTCAGCCGATCCTTCAGCAGCCGGAGCGCACCGACGCGCGCGCCGGGCTCGGCGCCGCTGGCCGCCGAGATCAGCGCCGTCATGTCGCGGCGCAAAGCCTCGCTGTCGATCAGCGCGTCGAGCTTGAGGGAGATTTTTGCCATGGATTGCCGGTGGGCCTCGCCTTTGCGCGGCGTCTATAGCGCGTTTTCACGGCGCTGTGTATGGGGCGGACGGACGCGTCGGCCGCGATACCAGAAAGGGATGATCATCTCGCGCCGGAGCCGGAAGAGATCGGCGATCTGCCGCGTCAACCGCCTGGTCTCGATCCTTACCTTGGCGGTGATTGGCCTGGGGCGCCGTTTACCTATCCCGCTTGCCACCCATTCCTCTGTTCGCTCCTGCTTGAGCAGGCTTGGCAATCTCACCGGACTGTCGCCGAGGAATTGTGCCTGCAGGCACAATGCTGGGACGAGTTGGTAAATGACCTTGTCGGACGAGGTCGCAAAACGCGGATTGAAGATGAGGTGATCGACGGGAATGCTGATCTCATTCGTTGCCGCAAGAAGGTCCCGCGCGGCCTGTCTGGACAGGATGTATCCCGCCGTACCGATATGGAGCCCGTGCAGTCTGCTCGCAGAAAAACCGTGGCCGCAGGCAACTTGCTTGCGTGAAATTACGGTCCGGTTGAAGAACGTTTCCAACTTGACGATGTCCGCATCGGCGGGAATCCAGCCCGCATCGGCAAGCAAAGCGCCGGCTTTGTCCGGGAAAACGACATCGTCCTCGAAAATCGCCGCGTAAGCATCCTCACCTGCAGCGATCATCGACCAACACTGTTGGTGGCTGAGCAGGCATGCAATCTCGGCGTCGGCCAGACGCAAATGCTTCTTGCCCTGCGGCATTTCGGCCAGATCCGGCCGATCTCGCGCATCGATGGCGGCGACCCGCTCAAACGCGATGCCGATGCGGGCGAACTCCGCCGTTACATGGGCGAGGCGATCGCGGGACCGATCGAGATTGATAATCAGGCATTTCATTTGGGTGGGATCGATGCAGTGGGACGCGCGTCCATAGCATGGGAACAAAGTTGCGTAAGCGATTTTCCCTCGATGTGTGCGATGAGGGCCATGATCGAAAAGTGGAAATCGCCCCTTGACCTTCCAGTTACTGGAAGCACTACCCCCTCACCCAGACAGATATAAGGCATTTTTCGATGGCGCATTCCGAGCATCACCACCACGCGGCCGATGGCAGCTGCTGTGCGGCAAAGGCTGCTGAGCCGGCCGCCGAAGCCGTGGTGCGCGATCCGGTCTGCGGCATGAGCGTCGATCCGGCCGCGGGCAAGCCGACGGCCGAGCATGGCGGCCGTCTCTTTCACTTCTGCAGCGAGGGTTGCCGTACGAAATTCGTCGCCGGGCCCGAAAAATACCTGACCGCCACCGACCCCGTCTGTGGCATGAGTGTCGACCGCGCTACCGCCAGGCATTTTTTCCGCCACGAAGGCCAGGGTTTCTATTTCTGCTCGGCCGGCTGCCAGGCGAAGTTCGAGGCCGAGCCACAAAACTATCTCGGCGACAGGCCGGCGGCGTCGCCGGTGCCGAAAGGCACGCAATACACCTGCCCGATGCATCCCGAAGTGATAAGAGACAAGCCCGGCTCCTGCCCGATCTGCGGCATGGCGCTTGAGCCGATGGGCGTTCCCACTGGCGATGAGGGGCCGAACCCCGAACTGGTAGACTTCACCAGACGGTTCTGGGTCAGTGCGATGCTGTCCGTGCCGCTGCTGATCGTTGCCATGGCGCCGATGCTCGGCCTGACGTTCCAGGCGTTTGTCGACGAGCGCACGATGGTCTGGCTGGAATTCGCGCTGGCCAGCCCGGTGGTGCTGTGGGCGGCCTTCCCCTTCTTCCACCGCGGCTGGGATTCGCTGGTCAACCGCAGCCCCAACATGTGGACGCTGATTTCGCTGGGTGTGGGTGCGGCCTACCTCTACAGCGTCGTCGCCGCACTGTTTCCGGACATCTTTCCGCATCAGTTCCGTGGCCATGGCGGCACCGTCCCGGTCTATTTCGAGGCAGCTTCCGTCATCGTCGCGCTGGTATTCCTCGGTCAGGTGCTCGAATTGCGGGCGCGCGAAAAGACCGGCTCGGCCATCCGTGCGCTGCTCGACCTGGCGCCGAAGACGGCACGGCTGATCGGGGAGGACGGCTCCGACACCGACGTGCCGCTGGATGCGGTCAAGACCGGCGACCACCTGCGCCTCCGTCCGGGCGACGCCGTGCCGGTCGACGGCATCGTAACGGAAGGCCGTTCCTCCATCGACGAATCGATGATCTCGGGCGAGCCGCTGCCGGTCGAAAAAACGAAAGGCGATGCCTTGACCGGCGGCACGCTCAACAAGAACGGTTCGCTGATCATGCGCGCCGAAAAGGTCGGCTCCGAAACGACGCTTTCGCGCATCGTCGAGCTGGTCGCAAAGGCGCAGCGTTCGCGCGCGCCGATTCAAGGTTTAGCCGACCGCGTCTCCTTCTACTTCGTGCCGGCCGTCGTGCTGGTTGCGCTCGCGGCCTTTGCCGCCTGGGCGATCTTCGGTCCCGAACCCAGCTTGATCTTTGCCATCGTCTCGGCGGTCTCGGTGCTGATCATCGCCTGCCCCTGCGCGCTCGGCCTGGCGACGCCGATGTCGATCATGACCGCCACCGGGCGCGGGGCGCACGCGGGCGTGCTGATCAAGGACGCGGCCGCGCTTGAGCGCTTCGCTTCGGTCGACACGTTGATCGTCGACAAGACCGGCACCTTGACCGAAGGCAAGCCTCGCTTGACCGATGTCGTCGCTGCCGAAGGCCTGTCCGAGAATGAATTGCTGGCGCTCGCCGCCGGCCTGGAAAAAGGCTCGGAGCATCCGCTGGCCGAGGCCATTGTCGGCGGCGCCGGCGAACGCGGGCTGACGCTCGTCGAGGCCGGCGGCTTCGACGCCGTCACCGGCAAGGGCGTATCCGGCACGGTGTCTGGCAGGAAGGTTTCGCTCGGCAACGCCGCCATGATGGCCGACGTCGGCATCGACACCGCTTCCCTGTCGGCCAGGGCCGAGGCGCTGCAGGCAGAAGGCAAGACGGCGATGTTCGTTGCGGTGGACAAAAGACTGGCCGGCATTGTCGCGGTCGCCGATCCGGTCAAGGCAACGACAGCCGAGGCGATCAGGGCGCTGCACGACAGAGGGTTGCGGATCATCATGGCGACCGGCGACAATGAACGCACGGCGCGCGCCATCGCCAAAAGCCTTGGCATTGACGAGGTGCGCGCCGGCCTGCTGCCGGAACAAAAGGCCGCCCTTGTCGAGGAGTTGCGTGCGAAAGGTGCGGGCGTCGCCATGGCCGGCGACGGCGTCAACGATGCGCCGGCCTTGGCCAGCGCCGATGTCGGCATCGCCATGGGCACCGGCGCCGATGTCGCTGTCGAGAGCGCCGGCATTACGCTGGTCAAGGGCGATCTCAACGGCATCGTCAGGGCGCGAACGCTCGCCCAGGGGACTATCCGCAACATCCGCCAGAATCTGTTTTTCGCCTTCCTCTACAATGTGCTTGGCGTGCCGGTTGCTGCCGGCGTGCTCTATCCGCTCACCGGCACGCTTTTGTCGCCGATGCTGGCGGCGGCGGCCATGAGCCTGTCTTCGGTTTCGGTCATCGCCAACGCATTGCGGCTGCGGACGTTGAAACTCTGAGCAAAGCCCCCAGATACGAATTTCAATCAACAGGAGATCATGGATGACCTTGGCTAAGAAAATCGTGCTTTTGATGATGGCGGCGGGAATGCTGCTTGCCGTTTTCCTCGAAAGCGTCCCGGCGCAATCCGAAGAGATGAAACACGACATGGGCGCGATGGGGGCGCAAGGTCCTTCGACCGACGGCTACAAGGCGGCGATGGACAAGATGCACACCGACATGATGATCGAATATTCCGGCAATGCCGATGTCGATTTCGTGCGCGGCATGATCCCGCATCATCGGGGCGCGATCGACATGGCCAAGGTGGAACTCGCCAATGGCAAGGATCCCGAAATCCGCAAGCTGGCCGAAGATGTCATCGCCGCGCAGGAAGCCGAGATCGCCAAGATGCAGGCCTGGCTCGCCGCCCATCCGGCGAAGTAAGGCAGCAACGGCCATGCCGGAGAGATCCATTCTGGATTTCTCTCCGTGGTTGTGATGCCATTCACATCGATTACACGGCGCCAGGAGCCCACATGCCATCGACGATAAGAGCCACCACGCTGCCTTCGGGCGAGGCCGTCCAGGTGCTGGGACAGGGCACATGGAAGATGGGCGAAGATTCCCGCCGCCGCGCCGGGGAGGTCAATGCCCTGAAGCTCGGGCTGGACCTCGGCATGACGTTGATCGACACCGCTGAAATGTATGCCAGCGGCGGCGCCGAGGAGGTGGTGGCGGAAGCCATTGCCGGGCGCCGCGACGAACTCTTTCTTGTCTCCAAGGTATTGCCGTCCAATGCCTCGCGCACCGGCGTGGCGCGGGCCTGCGAAAACAGCTTGAAGCGCCTGCGCACCGACCGCATCGATCTCTATCTCCTGCATTGGCCGGGCAGTGTGCCTCTAGGCGAAACGGTCGACGCTTTCGAGGCGTTGAAGAAGGCCGGCAAGATCCGTCACTGGGGCGTCAGCAATTTCGACACCGACGAAATGGAGGAACTGACCGGTCTGTCGTCTGGCGATCATGTCCAGACCAACCAGGTACTCTACAATCTGTCGCGGCGCGGCCCCGAATTCGATCTCGTACCGTGGAGCCGGCAGCGCGGCATCCCGCTGATGGCCTATTCGCCGGTCGAGCAGGGCGCGCTGGCGCGCAATTCCAGGCTGGAAACCATCGCCGCCCGCCACAACGCCACGGCAGCACAGATCGCGCTTGCCTGGGTGATGGCGCAGCCCGGTGTCATCGCCATCCCGAAGGCGAGTAGCCAGGAGCATGTCCGCCAGAATTTTGCCGCGCTCGACATCGAGCTGACGGCCGAAGACCTCGCCGAACTCGACCGCGCCTTTCCACCGCCGACGCGCAAGCGCGGGCTGGAGATGATCTAGATTGGAACGGGTTTCGACCGGGTATCATCATACGGCGTATAGAGTCGGAGCCATGACGGTCACGTCGCTGCGCGACGGTTACGTCGACATGCCAATCAGGCGGCTGCGCCAGCCCGGAGACCGGACATTCGGTGACAACCTGCCCTCGCATGTACCGCTCGTCGACGGTGCGCTCAGGCTGTCGGTCAACGCCTTCGCCATCGATGACGGCGACGACATCACGCTGATCGACACAGGGGCTTCGAACGCCTGGCACCCGACAATGGGGCACCTGCCCGAGGCGCTGCGCGAGGCGAAGATCGCCACCGACCGGATTCGGACTGTTGCTTTCACCCACACCCATCTCGACCATATACACGGGCTCATCCTTGCCGATGGTGGCGACGGCTTCCCGCAGCTCTCTCGCCTGCTTGTCCCGCGCGCTGAGCTTGGCATGTTTCGCGACGTGGCGAGGCTGGAACGCTTCCACGATCGCGCCCAGCCTCTCGATGCTGGACAGCGCGTCAGCTCTGACATCGATACGATCGGCTCCGCTGGCCATGAAGCCGGCCACACTTGCTTTCGCGTTGTGAGCGCAGGCGAAACACTGTTGATCTGGGGCGACATCGTACATGTGCCGTCGCTTCAATTCGATCGACCCGAGATCACGTGGGAATTCGACGCAGACCAGCAGCAGGCGAGGGCAAGCCGGTTGCAAATGCTGGCGCTTGCGGCCAACAACGACTGCTACGTTGCCGGCGCGCATCTTGATTCGCCCGGCGTCGGCCGGGTTTTTCGAACCGAGACGGCTTTCCGCTTCGAGCCCTTGTAGCACTCTAGCCGAGCGCCGCCCGCGCCCGTCGCAACGCGCGCGAAAACACTGCGGTGTCGTCGAAGGCGCGCGCCAGCGTGAGCGCGCCCTGGATGGCGCCGACCGTTTCTTCGGCGAGTTCGTCCGCCCTGGCAGCGCTGTGCCCGCTTCGGGTCAGCGCTTCGGCAAGATGCGCCACCCAGCGGCCGAAATAGCTTTTGATCGCAATGGCGAAGAGGTCGCGGGATTCGTCCAGCGCGAAGGCGCCGATCAGGCACACTCGGCGTCCCGAGCGGAAATAGCTGTCGGTCGCTTCGAACATCCGATCGATGCCCGTGCGAGGGTAGGCCCTGTCCTGCAACGGCACGAAGACATTCTCCTCGAACCAGCCATCTATATGGGCAATGACAGCCGCCGCCATCTCTTCCTTGCCGCCGGGGAAGAAGTGGTAAAGGCTGCCTTTGCCTAGGCCGGTCGCCGCACCGATCCGCGCCAGGCTCGCCCCTTCATAGCCGTGTTCGCGGAAAACCTCGCCGATGATGGAGAGCAAATCGGCGCGATCGGGCGCGATCCTACGCATGCGCTAGTTTTTCCGCTTGAGCATGATCTTTGCCGAAAACCGCGACACAGTTCTAGGGATCACACTCTAAAGTCCGAGTTCGGTCAGGCCGGGATGGTCGTCCGGCCGGCGGCCGAGCGGCCAGTGATATTTGCGCTCACCCTCAGCGATCGGCAGGTCGTTGATGCTGGCGACGCGCCTACGCATCAGTCCATCCGCGTCAAATTCCCAATTCTCATTGCCGTAGGAGCGGAACCAGTGGCCACTGTCGTCGCGCCATTCATAGGCAAAGCGCACCGCGATGCGGTTGTCGTTCCAGGTCCAGACCTCCTTGATCAGCCGGTAGTCCAGCTCGCGCGCCCATTTGCGCGTGAGGAAGGAGACGATCTCATTTCTGCCCGAGACGAACTCGGCGCGGTTGCGCCAGGTGCTGTCTTGCGTATAGGCGAGCGAAACCCGTTCGGGATCGCGGCTGTTCCAGGCGTCTTCGGCCATGCGCGCCTTCTGCGCGGCGGTCTCGGCGGTGAAGGGCGGCAGCGGCGGACGGCTCATGTCATTCTCCCATCGGCAAAGGCGATGGCGAGCATTGTACCAAACGGTACAATTGGTCAAGGCTGAAATCGGACTAGGTTTTCCCCGCCAGCCCCTTCAGCCGGTAGAGCGCTTCCAGCGCCTCGCGCGGCGTCATCTCGTCTGGATTGATCTCACCCAGCGCTGCGCCCAATGCGTCGCTCTTCGCAGGCTTTGCCGCTTCCCGCTTCATTGCCACCGAAAACAGCGGCAGATCGTCGACCAGTCGGTTGGCCTTGCCGGAGACATCGCCTTCCTCGAGTTGATGCAGCACCTCTTTGGCGCGGCCGACCACCGCTTCGGGCAGACCGGCAAGGCGAGCGACCTGAACGCCATAGGAGCGATCGGCGGCACCCTTGCCGACCTCGTGCAGGAAGACCACGTCGCCTTCCCACTCCTTGACCCGCATCGTGACATTGTGCAGTCGCGGCAGCTTGCCGGAGAGTGCCGTCATTTCGTGGAAATGAGTGGCGAAGATCGCCCGGCAGCGGTTCTTCTCGTGCAGATACTCGACTGCCGCCCAGGCGATCGACAGGCCATCGAACGTGGCGGTGCCGCGACCGATCTCGTCCAGGATCACCAGCGCCCGTTCGCCGGCCTGGTTGAGGATCGCCGCCGTCTCTACCATCTCGACCATGAAGGTCGAACGGCCGCGCGCCAGATCGTCCGAGGCGCCGACCCGCGAGAACAGCCGGTCGACAACGCCGATATGGGCCGACGTCGCCGGCACGAAGGAACCGGTTTGGGCGAGGATGGCGATCAGTGCGTTTTGCCGCAGGAAGGTCGACTTACCGCCCATATTCGGACCGGTGAGCAGCCAGATCGCGCCGGCCTTGGCCCCGTCTTGCGGCGACAGATCGCAATCATTGGCGACGAACGGCCCTTCGCCCGAACGCCGCAGCGCCTGTTCCACCACAGGATGGCGCCCGCCCGAAATGTCGAAGGCAAGGCTGGAATCGACCAGCGGCCGGCACCAGGCTTCGCTCTCCGACAACAGCGCGAGCGCCGCCGACACGTCGAGCACGGCGAGCGCATCGGCGCCGGCGCGGATCTTCTGCGCCTCGCCGACCGCCTCAACCGTCAGCGTATCGAAAGCGGCAAGCTCGATGCTCAGCGCCCGGTCGGCGGCATTGGCGATCTTGGTCTCGAGTTCGGCAAGTTCGGTCGTGGTGAAACGCATGGCATTGGCCATGGTCTGGCGGTGGATGAAGCGCGCCTTGGCGCCGTCGCTTCCGGTCATGATCGAATGGTGGTTGGCGGTCACCTCGATGTAGTAACCCAGCACATTGTTGTGCCGGATTTTCAGCGAGCGGATGCCGGTCTCCTCGATCAGCGAGCGCTCCAGTCCGGCGATCACCTTGCGCGATTCGTCGCGCAGCGCCCGCATTTCGTCGAGTTCGGCATGGTAGCCGCCACGCACGAAGCCGCCGTCGCGCCTCAGCAGCGGCAGTTCCTCGCCAAGAGCCTGGGCCAGATGCTTGGCCAGCGCACGCGGCAGCGCCTTTATCGCGGCAAGTGCTTCCGTCAATTCATGGGGCAGCGCTGTTGCGGCGAAGATTTCGGCAATGGCGCCCGCCGCTTCAAAGCCGGCACGCAGCGCGCCGAGGTCGCGCGGGCCGCCGCGGTTGAGCGCCAACCGCGACAGCGCTCGCGGCATGTCGGCGACGCTCTTCAGGCTTGACCGCACCGCCTGGCAGAGCCGCGTCTCGGCGCGGAAGAACGATACCGAATCAAGCCGGGCAGCAATCGCCGCCGGATCGGTCAGCGGCGCCATCAGCCGGTCGGCGAGCAGCCTGGCGCCGCCGCCGGTGACCGTGCGGTCTATAGCCTTGAACAGCGAGCCGTCGCGGCTGCCCGACAGCGTGCGCAACAGTTCCAGATTGCCGCGTGTCGCAGGATCGATGAACAGCGTCGAGCCCTGCTCCTCGCGTTCGGGACGCGACAAAGGCGGCCGCTCGGCCTTCTGCGTCTTTTCGACATAGGCGATGGCGCCCGAGATCGCCGACAATTCGGCGCGCGAGAAGGCACCGAAACTGTCAGGCGTCGCCACTTCGAAGAAGCGCGCGATCCGCCCCGCTGCCGAAGCCGAATCGAAAAGCGACGGCGGCTGCGGGCTGGCGACGCGGCCGATGACGTCGAACACCGGCTTCAGCTCGGGATCGTAAAACACCGGCTCGGCGACGATCAGCTCGCGCGGGTCGACGCGGAAGACATCGGCCAGCAGGCGGTCGGCCGTGGTTTCGGCGACGCGGAAGACGCCTGTCGAGATCTCGATCCAGGCCAGGGCGAAGGCGTCACCGCTGTTGCCGCCCTTCACCCGCCCTAGCGCCATCAGGAAGCTCGATTCCGACGGCGCCAGCAATTTGTCCTCGGTGATGGTGCCGGGCGTCACCAGCCGCACCACGTCACGGCGTACGACCGATTTGCCGCCGCGCTTCCTGGCTTCCGCCGGGTCCTCGACCTGCTCGCAGACGGCGACGCGGAAACCCTGGCCGATCAGCTTCTGCAGATAGTCGTCGGCCGCATGCACCGGCACGCCGCACATCGGAATGTCATGGCCCTGGTGCTTGCCGCGCTTGGTCAGGACGATGCCCAGCGCGCGGCTCGCCTTCTCGGCATCGTCGAAGAACAGCTCGTAAAAATCGCCCATGCGGTAGAACAGCAGCGAGTCTGGGTTCGCCGCCTTGATCTCGATATATTGCTCCATCATCGGCGTGACGCTGCCGACGGGCGCAGGCGGTGTCACCTCGGGGGCGTCGGTTTCTGCTGAAGTGTGCATGTTCATGCCCGCACGCTAGCAGATGTGGGTGCGGGGTTTAATGCCGGCGGCCCGAAAAGCAGGGGACGACCGGCCTCGACGGCGGCTTGTGCTCCCTCTACGCCGGGTGAAGCCGTTGGTTGCTTCGGGCGCCAACCAGACCCTATGATCGCCATGGCGGGGATAAGCGGCATGGATCAGGACAAACAGGAGGCGTTCGAAGAGCTGGTCGGTCCGGCTGGATCGGCGCTTGAGCGCCTGCTGCTGTTGGCGGCGCGGCGCGTCCACCGCACCAAAAGCAAGCTTAGGGGGACAGTGCGCAAGCGCGTCCCCTTCCTCCTGCCGACACGGGGACCGCTGTCCGATCTCGATAGCGGCATCGAGATGTCGCTGCATGTGCTCAGCCGCGACCCGCTGGTGCTCTATGTCCCGATTGGCGGAGCCCGTCCGCTCTATCCGCTGGCGGCCCTTGGCCGGCGCCTGGCGGGACGGCGCGTCACCTTCCTGACGATGCAGACCTGGACCATGGAGCGGCCGGCTGTCATCGCCCGGATGGGCCGCGATCTCGCCTGGTATGCCGGCCGGTTTCCGCTGCACGAAATCATCTTCCTGTGCAACACCGAGGAAGAGCGCCGTCTCGTCGCGGCTGCGGGCGGCAATGCCATCTTCTCCAACCACAATCTGATGGTGTCGGAGGATATATTCCGGCCGCTGCCGGACGTGCCGGTCGAATTCGACGCGGTCTACAATGGCCGCATCTCGCCGATCAAACGCCATCACCTGGCCTTCGACATAGAGCGGCTGGCCCACATCACCTATTCGATCGGCGAATTGCCGCCGGTTGCCGCCCGCGCCTTTGTTCGGCGACTGCAGGCGCGTTCGCCGCTCCACCAGATCGCCAATCCGCTCGTCGACGGCTGGCCGGGCAAGCTGACGGCGCAACAGGTCAACCACGTCTACAACCAGGCCGCCGTCGGGCTGTGCCTGTCGGCCGTGGAAGGAGCGATGTACTCCTCGATGGAATATCTGATGGCCGGCCTGCCGATCGTCAGTACGCCGAGCCTTGGCGGTCGCGACGTCTATTTCGATCCGGATTATTGCATCGTCGCCGATCCGGAACCGGCTGCCATTCGCCGCGCCGTCGAGACGCTGCGAGATCGTGCCATACCGCGTCAGCACATCCGCCGCCGCACGCTGGAGAAGGTTCACGCCCAGCGCATCGAACTCATGGCGTTCCTGACTGCATTGCTGCGGCGCAAGGGAAGCCGTGCGCCACCCATCGAGACGTGGCCTTTCCCCGGCACAGACGGCATGATGCGACGGGGAACGGTGCGCGAAATCGCTGCCTTCGTCAGCGAGCCAGAGCCGACGTGACGCCGTTCGACCTCGGGAGATTTCGCTGCGGGCGTGAAGATCGCTTGGCGATTTACAGCGGTGGCGTGTAGCCTTGATCCAGAAGTTTCAAAAACACGCACCCGTCTCAAGGGGGCGACACCGGCGAGGAATTCAAAAGCATCATGGCCAAGAAAACCGAAAATAGCGGCCCCTCCGTCAGCGCCGAGGAGGCGCTGGAATTCCACGCCATGGGCCGCCCCGGCAAGCTGGAGATCGTCGCCACCAAGCCGATGGCGACGCAGCGCGATCTGAGCCTCGCCTATTCGCCGGGTGTCGCGGTTCCTGTGCTGGCCATCGCCGAAGACCCCAGCCGCGCCTTCGACTACACGACGCGCGGCAACATGGTCGCCGTCATCTCCAACGGCACCGCCATTCTCGGCCTCGGCAATCTCGGCGCGTTGGCCTCCAAGCCGGTGATGGAAGGCAAGGCGGTGCTGTTCAAGCGCTTCGCCGATGTCGATTCCATCGATCTCGAGGTCGACACCGAGGATGCCGACGAATTCATCAATTGCGTGCGCTTTCTCGGCCCGTCCTTCGGCGGCATCAACCTGGAAGACATCAAGGCGCCGGAATGCTTCATCATCGAGCAGCGCCTGCGTGAATTGATGGACATCCCGGTCTTCCATGACGACCAGCACGGCACCGCCATCATCTCGGCCGCCGGGCTGATCAACGCGCTGGAGATCACCGGCCGCGACATGAAGACCACGAAAATGGTCTGCAACGGCGCCGGCGCCGCCGGCATCGCCTGCATCGAACTGATGAAGGCGATGGGCTTTGCCCCCGAGAACATCATCCTGTGCGACACCAAGGGCGTCGTCTACCAGGGCCGCACCGAAGGCATGAACCAGTGGAAGTCGGCGCATGCGGTCAAGACCGACACGCGCAGCCTGGCCGAGGCGCTGGACGGCGCCGACGTCTTCCTCGGCCTGTCGGCCAAGGGCGCATTGACCACCAAGATGGTGCAGTCGATGGCCAAGAACCCGATCATCTTCGCCATGGCCAATCCCGACCCGGAGATCACGCCGGAGGAAGTGGCCGAAATCCGCACCGACGCCATCATGGCCACCGGGCGTTCGGACTACCCCAACCAGGTCAACAATGTGCTGGGCTTCCCCTACATCTTCCGCGGTGCGCTGGATGTCAGGGCCACCACCATCAATGACGACATGAAGATCGCCGCAGCGAGAGCGCTGGCCGACCTGGCGCGCAAGGACGTGCCCGATGATGTCGCCGCCGCCTATCAGGGCAACCGGCCGAAATTCGGCCCCAACTACATCATCCCGGTGCCGTTCGATCCGCGCCTGATCTCGGCCATCCCGCTCGCTGTGGCCAAGGCGGCGATGGAGTCAGGCGTCGCCCGCAAGCCGATCCTCGACCTCGACCGCTACGCGCAGGAACTGTCGGCCCGCCGCGACCCGATCGCCTCGACCTTGCAGCGCATCTACGACCGCGTCCGCCGCCAGCCCAAGCGCATCGTCTTTGCCGAGGGCGAGGAAGAACAGGTGATGCGCGCCGCCGTCTCCTATGTGAACCAGAAGCTCGGCACCGCGATCCTGCTCGGCCGCGACGATGTCATCAAGGAAAACGCCAGGCACGCCGGCATCGACCTCAACAAGCAAGGCATCGAGATCATCAATGCCAGGCTGTCGCGCCGCAACGGCATCTATACCGATTATCTCTACGAGCGCATGCAGCGCAAAGGCTTCCTGTTCCGCGACTGCCAGCGGCTGATCAACAACGACCGCAACCATTTCGCCGCCTGCATGGTGGCGCTGGGCGATGCCGACGGCATCGTCACCGGCGTCACCCGCAACTATTCCACGGCGCTCGACGATATCCGCCGCGTCATCGACGCCAAGCCCGGCCACCGCGTCATCGGCGTCTCCATCGTGCTCGCGCGGGGCAAGACAGTCCTCGTCGCCGACACCGCCGTGCACGACATGCCCAATGCCGAGCAGATCGCCGATATCGCCGAGGAGGCCGCGGGCTTCGCCCGCCGCATGGGCTACGAGCCGAGGCTCGCCATGCTTGCCTATTCGACCTTCGGCCACCCGCAGGGCGAACGTTCCGAGCGCGTGCAGGAAGCGGTGCGCATCCTCGACAAGCGCCGCGTCGATTTCGAATATGACGGCGAGATGGCCGCCGACGTGGCGCTCAACGCCCGCGCCATGGCCCAGTACCCGTTCATCCGGCTGACCGGCCCTGCCAATGTGCTGATCATGCCGGCGTTCCACTCGGCCTCGATCTCGACCAAGATGCTGCAGGAACTCGGCGGCTCCACCGTCATCGGCCCGCTGCTGGTCGGCCTCAACAAGCCGGTCCAGATCGTCTCGCTCAACGCCAAGGATTCGGACATCGTCAACATGGCTGCGATCGCGGCCTATAGCGCGGGAGCCTGATTCGCGGCAAAATCGCCAACCCATAAGAGATTGATAATATTCGGCTGCTATAGGGAACGTTCTCGCCCCCTATGGCCTTATGGCATTGGCGGCGCGCTCAGACCGCCAAAACGGGGGTGCGGCCATGAAGCATGACACGGCATCTGTGGTCGGCCACGGGGTCTACCACGACGAGCGGCTGGACGCGCTGCTCAGCATCACCGGCCGCATGGACGGTTATCTCTACCGTTGCCGCAACGATGCGTCCTACACCATGCTCTACATCAGCGACGGCATTTTCACCGTCAGCGGTTATCGGCCGAGCGACTTCATTCAAAATGCCGTGCGCGACTATGTCTCGGCCATCCACCCGGATGATCTCGCTGCCGTCTATGCCGCCGTCGATACCGCGCTCGAGGCGCGCTGCAACTGGAACGTCGACTACCGCATCGTGCCGCAGGTCGGCGAGCCGCTCTGGGTCCGCGAGATCGGCGGCGGCGTCTGGGACGAGGCCGGCGAACTGGAATTCCTGGAAGGTTTCGTCGTCGACATCAGCGACCGCAAGGTCGTCGAGGATCTCAACGCCGAGCTGCTGCTCGAACTCAAGGCCGCCAATGAGGAACTCTCCGTACAAAAGCGCGAGATCGAGCTGGCCAAGCAGCACAGCGACCACTCGGCCAACCACGATGCATTGACCGGCCTGCCCAACCGGCGCGCCTTTCACAACGAGCTGAGGTCGGTGATCGACCGCTGCGACAGCACCGGCCAGGCGGCCGGCCTGCTGTTCATCGACCTCGATAGGTTCAAGAAGGTCAACGACACGCTCGGCCACGAGGCCGGCGACGCGCTGCTGCAGGAGGTGGCGGGTCAGCTTCGCACCATCCTGCGCAGCGCTGATTTCGTGGCGCGGCTCGGTGGAGACGAGTTCGCATTCCTGTTTTCAGGAGAGGCTAGCCGGGCCCGACAGAAGGCCGTGGGCGTCGCCGAACGTATCCTGGAAAAGCTGCGGATCAAGGTGCCGACGCCGAATGGTGCCATCCATGTTGGTTGCACCGTTGGCGTCGCCATCTACCCGGCGGAAGCGTCCGATTCGGAGGCGCTGATAACGCTCGCCGACCGACTGATGTACATCGGCAAAAAGAGCGGCCGCAACCGGCTGGTCACCGCCGGGGCTTTGGAACCCGGGCCTACGTCCGACGGCCTTCGCCGCACCGCCTGAGCGGAGCGCCGGACAGCCTGAACCGGCGGGCACCCTCATCTGGCTGGGCGCTGCGCGCCGAAAGATGGCCCTACAGCAACCCCGCCAGTTGGGCCGCGCTGCGCAAATTCTGCCGCGGCCTTGGCCCAAGCTGCTGGATCACCAGCCCGGCGGCTAGCGAGCCGAGATCGCCGCAATCCTTCAGGCTGCGCCCGCTCGTATAGCCATAGAGGAAACCGGCGGCGTAGAGGTCGCCGGCGCCAGTGGTGTCGACCAGTTCGCGGATCGTCGTCGCCTGGATGGTGACGGTCTCGTCGCCGCGCACGATCACCGAGCCTTTTTCGGAGCGGGTGACGGCGGCAATCTTGCAGTCCTTGCGGATAGCCGCCAGCGCCTCGTCGAAGGATTTTGTCTGGTAGAGCGACTTGATCTCGTGGCTGTTGGCAAAGACGATGTCGACAGTGCCCGAGCGCATCAGCTCGAGGAACTCGTCCCGGTAGCGGTCGACGCAGAACGAATCCGACAACGTCATCGACACTTCGCGCCCGGCCTCGTGTGCGAGCTTCGCCGTCTGCCGGATCGCCTCCTTGGCGCGCGGCGGATCCCACAGATAGCCCTCGAAATAGGTAACCTTGGCGCCGGATGCCTTGTCGGCCTCGACGTCTTCCGGGCCGAGTTCGACGCAGGCGCCGAGATAGGTATTCATCGAACGCTCGCCATCGGGGGTGACGAATATCATCGAGCGCGCCGTCGGCGGCTGTCCCTCAAGCGGCCTGGTGTCGAAGGCAACGCCCTGGGCATGGATGTCATGGGCGTAGATTTCGCCGAGCGGATCGTTCGACACCTTGCCGAAGAAGGCGGCGCGGCCGCCGAAGCTGGCGACGCCCGCCGCCGTGTTGCCGGCGCTGCCGCCCGAGGCCTCGATCGCCGGCCCCATGCGGCTGTAGAGCAGCTCGGCGCGCTTGGTGTCGATGAGGTTCATCGCACCCTTGATGATGCCGTTGGTCTCGAGAAAAGCGTCGTCGCACTGGGCGATGATGTCGACAATGGCATTGCCGATGCAAAGCACGTCAAAATCCGGCATCAATGTCTCCGCCTCGGAACCTGCCGGCTTTCTGCCGCGCCCGGGCGGGTCTACAGCATCACCCCGAAAAATGGCAACCGATTTCCATCCTTTGCCGGCCCAAGCCGGCGCGCGCGCCTGGGACGAGGCTCCATCACAGTTCGACCGTGGCCGAAGCATCTGACCGCCGGGTCGCCTACAAGCTTGGCCTCAAATCAAGCGCTGGAAGCACCCGCATGCAAGCAAAGACCGACATGACCACCGAACTGGCGCTGCTTGGCGTGCTGGCCGCCCTGTGGGGCGCGTCCTATACCTTCATCAAGATCGGTGTCGAGACGATCCCGCCGATATCCTTCATCGCTGCCCGCACCTTGATTGCCGGCGCCATCCTGCTCGCGCTGATCCGCTGGCGCGGCCTCGCCATGCCCAAGGACAGCGCGACCTTGTGGCGGTTCATGGTCCAGGCCTGCCTCAACAGCGTCGTGCCATTCACGCTGATCGCCGCCGCCGAGCGCTCCATCGACGCCGGCCTCGCCACCATTCTCAACGCGACCTCGCCGATCTTCACCTTCCTGCTGACCGCGCTCATCACCCGCCACGAAACCGTAACCGCGCGCAAGCTGTTCGGCGTCGGTGCCGGCATCGCCGGTATTTGCCTGATCGTCGGCACCCAGGCGCTTGGCGGGCTCGGCCATCAATTGTGGGCGCAGCTTGCCGTCATTGCCGCCACGGTCTGCTATGCCGGCGCCGCCATTTTCGGCCGCGGCTTTAGGGGACTCGACCCGATGCTGCCGGCCGCCGGCTCGATGCTGTGCGGCGCAGTCATCCTCGTCCCCTTGAGCCTGGCCTTCGACCGCCCGTGGACCCTGTCGCCTTCAATGGCGTCGATACTGGCCTTGTTGGCATTGTCGGTGTTCTCCACGGCGCTGGCCTTCTGCATCTTTTTCCGCCTCATCCACACTCTGGGTTCGGTCGGCACGACGTCGCAGGCCTATCTGCGCGTGCCGATCGGCGTCGGCATCGGCGTCGTGTTTCTCGGCGAAAGCATCGGGCCGACGGCGCTCTGGGGCATGGGCTGCGTCGTCGCCGGCGTTGCGGCAATGACCATCCCAGCCCGCTCCCGGGCGCTGGCGCGCTAGATCATTATCAGATTTGGTTGAAATCTCATCATGATCTAACCCTTTGTTGGAGTATGATCTTTTCCAAAAACCGGTCCCCATTTTTTGGGATCATGCTCTAGTTAGTTCCCGTCCGGAATTGCGCCCGCTCCAGCAGGCTTGCGGCTGATAGGGTCTCCGCCTATGTCGGAGATGTCCGTTTGTTCCTGGGGGTGGAAACGCCGTGATCTCCAACGCTGCCCGCGCCGCCTTCAGCCGGCTGTTTTCTCCCGAATTCCGCGCGGTTTTCCTGAAGACGCTGGGCTTGACCGTCCTGGCGCTGGTCGCCTTGTGGTTCGTCTTGACCGGGCTTGTCGATTGGCTGGCGCTGCCATGGGTTCACTCCTTGTTGCCCGGCCTGCCGTCCTGGGCCGGATGGCTGGGCGGCATTATCGCGGCCATCGCTCTTGCCTTCGGGATGGCGCTGCTGATCGCGCCGGTGACGGCAATCGTGGCGGGCCTGTTTCTCGACGACATCGCCGAAGTGGTCGAGCGCACCGACTATCCGGCCGATCCCGTCGGACGCGCCATGCCGGCGCTGCGCTCGCTCGTGTTGTCGGTGAAATTCTTCGGCGTCGTCATCCTGGGCAACATCGTCGCCTTGCTCCTTCTGTTGGTTCCAGGCGTCAACATCGCCGCCTTCTTCATCGTCAACGGCTATCTGCTCGGACGTGAATTCTTCGAATTCGCCGCCATGCGCTTCCGCCCGGAAGATGAGGCGAGGGCGTTGCGCCGGAAATATGCCGGCACCGTCTTTCTGGCCGGGCTGCTCATCGCTGCCTTCCTCGCCGTGCCCCTGCTCAACCTGCTGACGCCGCTCTTTGCCGCCGCCATGATGGTGCATCTGCACAAGGCGGTCGGCGCGCGGGAGAGCGCCGGGCGATAGGCCTATCAACGCAGAAGAAAACCGCGTCCCAATTCGTCATCCGGCTCGACGGTGAATTCCGCCCGGCCCGAATAGTAGGCGCGGCCGCCGACGCGGGCGATGATCGCATCATGCGGGCCGGCCATGGTCGTGCGCGCCACCGCTCCGGAAAAGCGCGAGCCGGCGATGCTTTCGAAGGACCGCTCCTGACCAGGGTTGATCTCACCCTTGGCATGCATTGCCGCCAGCCGCGCGGTGACGCCGGAGCCGGTCGGCGAGCGGTCGACCTCGGCATCGGCAAAGACGCAGATGTTTTTTGTTGCCTCGCCGGAGAACGCATCGTGTCCATCGGTGAGGATGGTGCCGTAGAGGAAAGCGAGATCGGCATGGTCGGGATGCGATAGAGGGAACGCCGCCTTCAGCCGCTCGGTCAGCGCGGTTGCCGCGTCGACGAAATCGCGCACCCGGCTGCGGCCGAACTCCAGGCCGAATTGATGGCAGTCGGCCAGCGCGTAGAAGGCGCCGCCATAGGCGATGTCGAACGCAATCTTGCCGTATCCCCCCAAATCGATTTGTTGGTCATGGGCAAACAGAAAGGCCGGCACGCTTTCGAACGACACCGATCCCGCTTTGCCGTCCTTGACCTCCACCGAAGCGACGACCAAGCCGCACGGCGCCTCGATGTTGACCATGGTGATTGGCTCCTGTTTCGCCACCAGGCCTTCGTCGACGGCGTAGCGGCCAAGCGCAATGATGGCGTGGCCGCACATCGTCGAATAGCCCTCGTTGTGCATGAACAGCACGGCCAGCTCGGCGCCGGGCAGGTCGGGCTCCACCAGCAGCGCGCCATACATGTCGTAGTGGCCGCGCGGCTCGAAGATCAGCAGCTTGCGCAAATGGTCGAGGTGGTCGCGCACATAGGCGCGCTTTTCCAGGATCGTGCCTTTGGGAATGTCTGGATAGCCGCCGGTGACGATCCTGAGCGGCTCGCCGCCGGTGTGCATGTCGACGACGGTGAGCGTCATGCGCCGGGACCCCCTAGCCTGAGGATTTGGAAAACAGCGCCTGCAATTTGCCGAACGGGATGGCGGCCCGGGTGAAGCCGAACGTGCCGTCCTGCTGGATCTCGCGCGCCGCGGTTTCCAGCATGCCGAAGGCGAAATTGGTCAGCCACGGACCGAGCGAGATGCGCTTGACCCCGGCCATGGCAAGGTCGGCGATGGTGAAGGCCGGGAGTGCCATGACATTGACCGGCCTGCTCACCGCCGAGCAGATGTTCCGGATGGTCTCGACATCTTTGAGGCCGGGCGCATAGAGCACATCGGCGCCGGCCTTTTCGAAGGCCTGCAGCCGCTTGATCGTGTCGTCGAGATCCGGTTTGCCCCAAAGGAAATTCTCGGCCCGTGCGGTGAAGACAAAATCATGCTTGAGCGCCCGTGCGGCCTCAGCAGCAGCTGCAACGCGCTCGACGGCGTGTGAAAACTCATAGATGGGCTTGTCGGGATCGCCGGTATGGTCCTCGATCGAGCAGCCGGCGAGACCTGCCGCTTCGGCCGCAAAAACCGTCTCGGCGGCACTCGTCGCGCTGTCGCCCTTGCCTTTCTCGAGATCGGCCGACACCGGCAGGCTGGTCGCCGCCGTCAGCTCGCGGCAATGGTGGATCATCGCCTCGAAGGTCACTGCGCCATCGGGCAGGCCGCGCGAGAAGGCAAAACCGGCGCTGGTCGTCGCCAGCGCCTTGAAGCCGAAGGAGGCCAGGAGCTTGGTCGTGCCGACATCCCAGGGGTTGGGCATGACGAAGGTCGAGGCGTGCAGGTCGCGAAAGATCTTGCCCTTGTCCATGAGTGCTCCCTTCAGATGCGGAATATCGGCAGATTCTATCGTGCAGAAATGCACCGGGCAAACGAATGCGGTTGGCTCAGAAGCGTTTGGCGTTCTCTCCTGCCAATCTGTCCAGCGCGTCGGTATCCTTGACGTAGTGCAACGTCTTCTTGTCCCAATGATCGGCAACGGAAATTGCGTGGGCTTCAGGCTTGGGCGGCTGGCCGTCGCAGCTCTCGCCGTTGAGCACCGTGGCGTCGGTCACCGTCACTTTGACCGCGGCATAAGGCTGCCCGTCAGCGATCGTCTGGAAAGCAACGTCCTGCTTGCGGCTGTAGGCGCACAGGTTCTCATCGAAGGTGAAGATCATGTCGATCAATTGGAATTTGTCGTCGCGCACCATGATCAGCGGCGTGATCGCGTAGTTTTGGCTTGAATTGAAATGCGCGCTCATGGTGATCACGATGTCGTCGTTCGGCCCAACGGAAAGCTTGCCCGGTTCACGGAAATAGGTGCCGCGGTCGAGCGCGACATTGACGGCGTCGAGCAGCTTCGGCTTGTCTGTGATGTCGTAGAGCGCCAGCACGGCATAGCCTTCGGCGCTGTCGGGAGAGTCGCCGAGGTCGTAGAGCATCGCCAGCCGGTCCTTGCCCCCGGCCTTGATGGCGAGCACGCCGGCGTTGGAGAGGCCCGATGTCTCAGGCGGCGAACCGCCGCCATCCGGTCCCTCGATGTGGCGCATCTCGATCGGCAATCCACCCCGGTAGAAACCGTTGCTGTCACCTGCGAGGCCGGGAATGACCATCCTTGCGAGGTCCAGATAGGTCACATCCATGTGACCGGGGATGGCGCTGCCGAATTCCGGGAAGCTGACCGCTTGCGCGCTGGCTGCGGTCCAAAGCCACGGCAGCAGCACAAGCGCTAGAGCAATTTCAGGAAAAGTGTGTGCGGTTTTCCGGCCGGAAATTGCGACAAAACAAAAAGATAGAGCGGTTCGCCGTTTCCATGAAACGGTGAAACGCTTTAGGATGGAGCGAAGCAGGTTCGTTGGCATGGGTGCCTCAGGCTGGCCGCGCGGAACCTAACACAGCTTCAGTGGATCGGCACCAGCCCGGCAAGTTCGCGCATGTCGTCGAACAGGACGCCGCCAGCGCCGGCTAGGCCATCGCGGTCGGAATAGGGATCCCCATGATAGGAATAGACACGCATGCCCGCGGCAATGCCGGCCTGCGTGCCGGCAACGCTGTCCTCGATGACGATGCAGTCGGCCGGCGCAAAACCCATGGTCTTTGCCGCATGCAGGAACAGGTCCGGGAACGGCTTGCCGCGGCTGACCATGGTCGAAGAGAACATGGCATGCTCGAACAGCGGCAGCAGCCCGGTCTGGCCGAGCGTGATGTGCATCTTCGAGATACGCGCAGAAGTGGCGACGCAATAGGGAATGCCGGCCGCGCGAACCGCCTCGATGAAGTCGCGCACATAGGGGATCGCCTCGACGCCATGCGCAAACAGATCGGGCAGGCCGGCATTCCAGCGATCGACGAAATCGGCGCCGAGCCGCACCGTGGTCGTCTCTTCGATTTCCTTCTGCACCGAAGCCATGCTGCGGCCGGAAAAATATTTGCGGCAATATTCGAATGTGGTGGGATAACCGGCGGCAACAAACCACTCGGCAAGCCGCCGGTTGGCAAGGTTCTCGGTGTCGACCAGGATTCCGTCGCAGTCGAAGATGACCAGTTTCGGTATGCTCATTCAGGCGGTGCCGGTCGATCCGAACCCGCCCGCGCCGCGCGTCGTGGCGCCGGCCAGCGAGCGCTCCTCAACCGTCACCTGCGTCACCGCGGCAAAGACGATCTGGGCAATGCGCATGCCGCGCGTCACCGCGAAATCCTCGTCGCCGAGGTTGACCAGCAGCACCTTAACCTCGCCGCGATAGTCGCTGTCGACCGTGCCTGGTGAATTGAGGACGGTCAGCCCATGCTTGAAGGCAAGGCCGGAGCGCGGCCGCACCTGGCCTTCCATTCCTTCGGGAATTTCCAGGATCAGACCGGTCGGCACCAAGGCGCGCTTGCCAGGCAGGATCAGCAGCGGCCGGTCTTCCGGCACCGCGGCGCGCAGATCCATGCCGGCGGCGCCGGTGCTTTCGTAAGCGGGAAGGGGAAGTCCATCGCCATGCGGCAACCTGACGAAGCCGATAGTGGGACCAATGACGGAGGAATTTTGGAAGGCTGCGCGCATAAAATCGATCCTATCGGCGCGAACGGCGATTCGGTCAACTCGTCCGCAGGCCTATCAACGGCTTTCTTTCAGGCGTCAGTGTGACCTAGCGCAATTCCACCGGAACGACGGTCGTCTCCTTGATCTCCTCCATGACGAAGGAGGCCGAAACGTCCGACAGCGCCACCTTGGCGATCAGCCGCTGATAGAGCCGGTCATAGGCCTTCATGTCAGCGACGCGGGCGCGCAGCACGTAGTCGAGATCGCCGGACATGCGATAGACCCCGGTGATCTCGGGAAAACCAGTCACCGCCGCACGGAACTTCTGCAGCCAGTCCGGGTCATGATTGGAGGTGCGGATCAGGATGAACACCGAAAGTCCGAGCCCGAGCTTGTCGGCATCGACCAGCGCCACCCGTCCGGTGATGACGCCGTCCTCTTCCAGCCGCTTGACCCGGCGCCAGCAGGCGTTGCGCGACAGCGACACTTTTTCGGAGAGCTGATCGACCGACAGTGTGCCGTCGCGTTGCAGCTCGGCCAGCAATCTTCGGTCGATTTCATCAAATTCAAGCGCCATGTTGGGATGAATGTCCCGAACCACGGCGTTAGACAAGGACAAATTGAGACCGATGAACCTTTACCCCGTGGCAGGATACCCACATCGGGGCTTATCCCGGCAGGAGGGATCACCATGACGACGCTGTTTTCGAAGCTGTTCACCTCTCACCCGGCCAAGGTGGGCGAGACCTATTTCAGCCATATGGCCTTTGCCGCCTGGTTCTGCTCGCGCCTCCTGATGGCCGCTGGTGCGGCACTCGTTCACGCTTTCTTGCCGTTTCTCTTCGAAACTACGGCAAGCCGAATCGTTCGCGAACTCTACGAGCGGACGCACAACAGAGGCTCGCACGCGGTGAAGGAGCCCCAGGCTCTCTTGGATCGCGCCTAGGATTGGTTAGAAGCGATGTGCCGATGGGCGGCCTATCTGGGTGAAGCGGTCTTCCTCGAAGACGTCGTCACCGCGCCTTGCCACTCGCTGATTGCCCAGAGCCATTGCGCCCAGGAAGCCAAGTCGCCGACCAATGGCGACGGTTTCGGCCTTGCCTGGTATGGCGACCGGCCCGAGCCCGGCCTCTACCGCGACATCCTGCCGGCCTGGTCGGATCCCAATCTGAAAAGCCTGTGCCGGCAGATCAAATCCGGCCTGTTCCTCGCCCATGTCAGAGCGTCGACCGGCGGCGCCACCAGCCGCATGAACTGCCATCCCTTCATCTCCGGCAGCTGGTCGTTCATGCACAACGGCCAGATCGGCGGCGTCGAAAAGATCCGCCGCGCGCTGGAGAACTCGCTCTCTGACGCCGCCTTCGACCAGCGCGAGGGCACCACCGATTCCGAATTGTTTTTCCTGCTGATGATCGACGAGGGTCTTGCTGGCGACCCGCAAGGGGCAGTATCGCGCGCCACCGCTCGCGTCATCGAGGCATCGCGCCGCGCCGGTCTGGAGCCAGCCTTGAAACTGACCGCAGCGTTCTCGGATGGGCAGGCGCTCTATGCCGTGCGCTACGCCAGCGACGCCCACGCGCCAACGCTCTACACCTCGCTCCGCAATGGCGGTCGCTGCATCGTTTCCGAACCCTTCGACCGCGAAGGCAGCGACTGGCAGGCCATTCCGCCGGCGAGCTTTGTCACGATCAGCGGCGATGGGATGGTTATTCGGCCGTTCGTGCCGGCAACTGCGAAGCTCCCGCTGGTGGGCTGATCGAAGGAAACAGGGTAGGCCGCATTCCTTCGCGCCCCCCTCAACCGAACCGGTCAGCGCAATTACGATCAAGCGTTCCCTGTCCTAGAAATGCTGAACTCACTTCAAGCCGCGCCTGCCATTTGGCGAAGGCGCCGACTGCCGGAGCATTCGCCATGGACCTAGTCTTCTCCTCGACCGTCGACCTCGCCGCCACGATTGCGGCGCGAAAAATCTCCGCCGTTGAGGCGCTAGACGCGCAACTGGCGCAGATTGACCTGCATAACGAGGCGGTCAACGCGGTCGTCAATCTCGATCGGGAAGGCGCCCGCGAGCGCGCGAAACAAGCCGACGCGGTGCAGGCGCGCGGCGATGCGCTCGGACCGCTGCATGGCGTGCCTTTCACGTTGAAGGACATGCACCAAACCGCTGATATGAAGACCACGGTTGGTTTCGCACCATTCGCCGACTATGTGGCAAAGGCAGACAGTCCGGTCGTCGCCCGATTGAAAGCCGCAGGCGGCATCCTGATTGGAAAGACCAATGTCGCGACGATGCTGGGCGACTGGCAGTCGGACAATCCGCTGTTCGGTCGCACCAGCAATCCGTGGAACCGCTCGCGCACGTCAGGCGGGTCCAGCGGTGGCGCCGCGGCAGCGGTGGCGACCGGCATGACGCCGTTCGATGTGGGAACCGACATGCAGGATTCGATCCGCCTGCCGTCGGCTTTTTGCGGTGTCTACGGGTTGAAACCGACCGAGCATCGCGTGTCGCTGGCCGGCGCCTTCCCCGATCCGAACGGCGCGGCGCGAAGCGTGCGGTTGATGTCCTGCCTCGGCCCGCTGGCGCGCAGCGTGGATGATCTTGCGCTGATCTACAAAATCATCGCCGGCCCGGACGGAGCAGACACCGACCTCGCGCCGGTGCCCGTAGAGGCCATGCCCAGGCTCGACCTCAAGACATTGCGCATCACCGTCGCGCCGTCCTTCCCCGGCTTTCCGGTGGCTGGTAAAATCGCTGCCGCGGTCGAAAGCCTGGCCAAGCGCTTGCAATCAGCAGGGGTGATTGTGGAAGAAGCGAACTTGCCTGAGATCGATCTGCATGACGATCTGGAGCAGGGCGGCGATCTGATCGGCATGATGCTGGAGGCAGCGCAGCCCGAACCGCCGGAGCAGCCAACGCCGATCACCAATTGGTTCGAGGCGCTCGCTCGCCGCGACCGCTCGATCCTGGCCTGGGACAGGTTCTTCGAAACCTGCGATGCCTTGCTGTGCCCGGTCGCCATGACCACGGCCTTCGCGCATTGTGAGCCCGGCACGCCGATCGAAGTCGACGGCAAGGAGCAAAGCTATTGGATGCTACCGGCCTATGGCGCGGTCTTCAATTATTCCGGCCATCCGGCACTCTCGCTGCCCTGCGGGCAAGACCGCGACGGCCTGCCTATCGGCCTGCAACTGGTCGGCAAGCGCTGGTCGGAATCGCGGCTGCTCGGCATCGCCAAGGCGATCGAAGCGCTGACCGGCGGCTTCAAGCGTCCGCCGGGCTACTGAGCAAACCGACCCAACCCATAAGGCGTCAGCAGCGGATCACGCTCGCCGTCGAGAATTTCGCGCGTGGCGAACAGCCCGACCGCCGGCGCCAGCGTGATGCCGGAATGCATGACGGCGACATAGAGGCCGTCGGCGCCCTCGGCGCGGCCGATGATCGGAAAGCCGTCGATCGGCGTCGGCCGGTAGCCAACCGTGTGGAAATCGAATTCCAGTTCGTCGGCGCCGCGCAAGGCCGCCTTCATTGCTGCGAACAAATCGCGCGCCGTGGCGTCGGGGTTCTCACCTGGATCGCCGCCGGCGAAATCCGAGCCGGCAATGATGCGGCCCTCCGCCGTCTGGCGCATATGCAGCTTTTCGGCATGCACCAGCCCGTTGAGCAGCTTCTTGTATGGCCGCGAGTGGACGATCAGGCCGGGCGGGGTCTCGATAGGTAGCTTGATGCCGGCGGTAGCGGCAATATCGGGCGCCCCGACGCCGGCTGCGATCACCACCTCTTCGGCTGCCATCAGCCCATGCGATGTATCGACACCGGTAATCCTGCCATAGGTCTGGACAAGTGCGGTTACAGAACTGGAGAGAACGCGCGCACCTTGCCGTTCTGCGTCGGCCAGCAGCGCCTTGGCCGCTGCGACCGGTTCGGCCACGCCTTCTTCCGCGACATAGACAGCCAATTCCGGTGGCTCGACGAGACTGGGCTCGATTTGCGCTGCCCGCCCGGCGTCGACGCGTTCGATGCCGTAACCCCAGGAAGCGTGCTCAGCCGCGTAGGCTTCGAGCCTGCCTGCCGGCAGATCCCAGCACAGCCCGCCGCACCAGGCGAGCGGCAGGCCGGGCAGCTCGTTTGCCAGCCGCTTCCATTCGGCCATCGCACGGATGCGCAGCCGGAAATAGATTTCGGGATTGCCCCAGCTGGCGTTGATCCAGGCAAAGGAGTTTGGCGTGGCGACGCCGCCGGCACCACTATCGGAAATCACAGTCACCCGCGCCCCGGCCTTGGTCAGGTGCCAGGCGATGGACGCCCCGATAATGCCGGCGCCGATGACGATGACTTCTTTAGCGCTGCTCATACCGGACCTCTCAAATTGGGCTCCTCTGATGCCACCGCAGCGGGTTAAGCTCAAGGGCGGTCGAGGCCTGCCGGCCCGAAACGGTCGACAGGCTGGCAATGCGCTGCTAGAAGCCCGCGCCACAGACAGGATTCCAGAAATTGGCTGAAGACATCGAACAGGCGGTATCGCGCCGCCGCACTTTCGCGATCATCGCCCACCCAGACGCCGGCAAGACGACGCTCACCGAAAAGCTGCTGCTGTTCGGCGGCGCCATCCAGCTTGCGGGCGAGGTCAAGGCCAAGAAGGACCGCATCCAGACGCGGTCCGACTGGATGAAGATCGAGCGCGAGCGCGGCATTTCGGTCGTCACCTCGGTGATGACCTTCGAATATGAGGACAATGTCTTCAACCTGCTCGACACGCCAGGTCACGAGGATTTCGCCGACGACACCTATCGTACGCTCTCGGCGGTCGACTCGGCCGTCATGGTCATCGACGCCGCCAAGGGCATCGAGCCGCGCACGCTGAAACTGTTCGAAGTCTGCCGGCTGCGCGACATCCCGATCATCACCTTCATCAACAAGATGGACCGCGAAAGCCGCGACCCGTTCGAAATTCTCGACGAGATCGAGCAGAAGTTGGCGCTGGACACCGCCCCCGTCACCTGGCCGATCGGCCGCGGCAAGACTTTTGCCGGCACCTATCACCTGGCGCTGAATGCGGTGCGCAAGGGCGATGCAGAGAAAGACCGCACGCCGGTCAATGGCCCCGATTCCAACCGCGTCGCCGGCCTGTTGCCGGAAAACGAGCGCGAGGCCTTCATCGAGGAGCTGGAGCTCGCGCGCGAAGCTTGCCGCCCGCTCGACATCGACGCCTTCCGCGAAGGTCATCTGACACCGGTCTATTTCGGCTCGGCGCTGCGCAATTACGGCGTGCGCGACCTGATCGAGGCGCTCGGCGCCTTCGGCCCGCCGCCGCGTGCGCAGGACGCAGACACCCGCAAGGTCGAGGCGACGGAGGAGAAGATGACGTCCTTCGTGTTCAAGATCCAGGCCAATATGGACCCCAACCATCGCGACCGCATCGCCTTCGTGCGCGTCTGTTCGGGCAAGCTCGAGCGCGGCATGAAGGCCAAGCTGGTGCGCACCGGCAAGCCGATGAGCCTGTCGGCGCCGCAGTTCTTCTTTGCCCGCACCCGCGTCACCGCCGACGAAGCGTTTGCCGGCGATGTCGTCGGCATTCCCAACCACGGCACGCTGCGTATCGGCGATACGCTGACCGAAGGCGAGGAGATACTGTTCCGCGGCGTACCCAACTTCGCGCCGGAAATCCTGCGCCGTGTGCGCCTCGGCGACGCGATGAAGGCGAAAAAACTCAAGGAAGCGCTGCACCAGATGGCCGAGGAAGGCGTCGTGCAGCTGTTTTCGCCGGAAGACGGCTCGCCGGCCATCGTCGGCGTTGTCGGCGCGCTGCAGCTCGACGTCTTGAAGGAAAGGCTGAATTTCGAATACACGCTGCCGGTCGAATTCGAAATGTCGCGCTTCTCGGTCTGCCGCTGGATTTCGGCCGACGACAAGGCCGAAACGCTTCGCTTCATTGAGGCGCATCGCGGCGACATCGCCCGCGATCTCGACAACGACCCTGTGTTTCTGGCCCAGCACGCCTTCTCGCTGAACTACGAAGCCGAACGCTGGAAGGCGATCCGCTTCGCAACCGTCAAAGACTACCAGGTCCGCGACAAGGCGGCGTAAGGCGCCCCTTTTCCTTCTGCCCGTTTACGCGGAGAAGGTGCCCGAAGGGCGGATGAGGGGCAGCGCCGACGTTGAAGGGTCAATTGGCTCCAACGCGCGCCGGCCGTTCGCATGGCTCAGGGCGTTCGAAGCTCGAAAAGCAAAGCAATTGGCTTTTCGTCCGCTACGCGGCCGCTTCTCACCCCTCCGCAGCTTCCTCGATCTTGGCAATATCGATCTTGCTCATCTGCATCATCGCCGACATCACCCGCCCGGCCTTGGCCCGGTCCGGATCCAGAAGCAGGCGCGGCAGCTGCTCCGGCACGACTTGCCAGGAGACGCCGAACTTGTCCTTCAGCCAGCTGCATTGCGACGGTTCGCCGCCGCCTTCGATGAGCTTGTCCCAGAAATAATCGACCTCTTCCTGGGTCTTGCAGTCGATCGACTGTGACATCGCCTCGTTGAACTTGAATTGCGGTCCGCCGTTGAGTGCCTGGAACTGCACGCCGTCGAGTTCGAACGTGGTCACCAGCGCCTTGCCGGCATCGGCATGGCCTTCGGGCCAACGCAGCACGCTCAGCACCTTCGAATTCTTGAAGATGGAGACGTAGAAATTCATCGCCTCTTCGGCCTGGCCATCGAACCACAGGCAGGTGGTGATCTTTTGCATGTCATGCTCCTCGGGTGTTTGGTTGCGGTTACAGGTGAAGCTGCTGACTTATAGAAATGGTGCCATTCCCTTGCCGTCGTCCAAGGACGGATGCCGGGCTAGCGATCCGACACTGGCCGGCAATCTTTTTCGAAACCCTGATTTTCAGCGAGACTCTGGCGCATTGCAAAAAAGTGGCCAGACCATACTTGCCGGTCTATAAACCCTGCGATCCAAGTTCCGCGCCGCCACGCTCCGCACCGGGCGCAGCCAGCCAGCCAAGGAAAATTCATGCCTGCCTATCGCTCCCGCACCACCACCCACGGCCGCAACATGGCCGGCGCCCGTGGCCTGTGGCGCGCCACCGGCATGAAGGATTCGGATTTCGGCAAGCCGATCATCGCGGTGGTCAATTCCTTCACCCAGTTCGTGCCGGGTCATGTCCATCTGAAAGACCTTGGCCAGCTGGTGGCGCGCGAGATCGAGAAGGCCGGCGGCGTCGCCAAGGAATTCAACACCATCGCCGTCGATGACGGCATCGCCATGGGCCATGACGGCATGCTCTATTCGCTGCCGTCGCGCGAGCTGATCGCGGACTCGGTCGAATATATGGTCAACGCGCATTGCGCCGATGCCATGGTCTGCATCTCCAATTGCGACAAGATCACGCCCGGCATGCTGATGGCCTCCTTGCGCCTCAATATCCCAAGCGTCTTCGTCTCCGGGGGGCCGATGGAAGCCGGCAAGGTGGTGCTCGCCGGCAAGACACAAGCGCTCGACCTGGTCGACGCCATGGTTGCCGCCGCCGACGACAAGATCTCCGACGAGGACGTCAAGGTCATCGAACGCTCGGCCTGCCCGACCTGCGGCTCGTGCTCCGGCATGTTCACCGCCAATTCGATGAATTGCCTGACCGAGGCGCTCGGCCTGTCGCTACCCGGCAATGGCTCGACCCTCGCAACCCACGCCGACCGCAAGCGGCTGTTCGTCGAGGCCGGCCATCTCATCGTCGATCTCGCCCAGCGCTACTACGAGCAGGATGATGAGTCGGCACTGCCGCGCAGCATCGCCTCCAAAGGCGCCTTCGAGAACGCCATGACGCTCGATATCGCCATGGGCGGCTCGACCAACACCGTGCTGCATATCCTGGCCGCCGCCCATGAGGGCGAGGTCGATTTCACCATGGAAGACATCGACCGGCTGTCACGCCGCGTTCCGGTGCTGTGCAAGGTCGCACCGGCCAAGTCCGACGTGCATATGGAAGACGTCCACCGCGCCGGCGGCATCATGGCGATCCTCGGCCAGCTCGACAATGCCGGGCTGCTCAACCGCAACCTGCCCACGGTGCATACGGCAAGCCTGGGCGAAGCGCTTGACCATTGGGACATCTCCCGCACCTCGAGCCAGAGCGTCCGCGACTTCTTTCTCGCCGCTCCGGGTGGCGTGCCGACACAGGTCGCCTTCAGCCAGGACCGCCGCTGGGACGAGCTCGACCTCGACCGCGAGAAGGGCGTCATCCGCTCAGCCGAGACGCCGTTCTCGAAAGACGGCGGCCTTGCCGTGCTGAAAGGCAATCTGGCGCTCGACGGCTGCATCGTGAAGACGGCCGGCGTTGACGAGTCGATCCTGAAGTTCACCGGCCCGGCCCGCGTGTTCGAAAGCCAGGACGCTTCCGTGAAGGCGATCCTGTCCAACGAAATCAAGGCCGGCGATGTCGTCGTCATCCGCTATGAAGGACCGCGCGGCGGTCCCGGCATGCAGGAAATGCTCTACCCCACGAGCTATCTAAAGTCGAAAGGCCTCGGCAAGGCCTGCGCGCTGGTCACCGACGGCCGCTTCTCCGGCGGCACATCAGGCCTGTCGATCGGCCATGCCTCGCCCGAAGCAGCGGAAGGCGGCACGATCGGACTGGTGCAGGAAGGCGATACGATCGAGATCGACATCCCCAACCGCACGATCCGGCTTGCTGTCAGCGACGCTGAACTCGACGCGCGCCGCGCGGCCATGGAGGCGAAGGGCGCCATGGCCTGGAAGCCCGAGGAAAAGCGCAAGCGCAAGGTGACGACCGCGCTGCGCGCTTACGCCGCCTTCGCCACCAGCGCCGACAAGGGCGCGGTGCGGCACGTACCGGAGTGAGGGGTG
Organism: Mesorhizobium sp. M0139; assembly: GCF_040322455.1. NCBI lineage: Bacteria > Pseudomonadati > Pseudomonadota > Alphaproteobacteria > Hyphomicrobiales > Phyllobacteriaceae > Mesorhizobium > Mesorhizobium sp. M0139. The sequence goes on along the minus strand of NZ_JAMYTN010000009.1, from coordinate 254,730 downwards.
CGGCGCCGACCCCCACCCCGCTGCTGCGCAGCGACCCTCCCCACAAGGGGGAGGGTAAAGCTCACGGCATCAGCTGATATTCGTAAAGCTTCTGATACAGCCCGCCCTGGTTGAGCAGCGTGCGATGCGCGCCGCTTTCCACCACCTTGCCGGCCTCCAGCACCACGATCGTGTCGGCCTGGTGCACGGTCGACAGGCGGTGGGCAATGACGATGGTGGTGCGCCCGACCGTCAGCTGCTGCAGCGCGTCGCGGAAAAGCGCCTCGGATTCGGCGTCGAGCGCGCTGGTCGCCTCGTCGAGCAGCAGGATTTCGGCATTGCGCAGCATGGCGCGCGCGATCGAGATGCGCTGGCGCTGGCCGCCTGACAGCAGCGCGCCATTCTCGCCGACATCCGTGTCGTACCCTTTCGCCTGGGCGCTGATGAAGTCATGTGCATTGGCGGCCCTTGCGGCGGCCATTACTTCCTCGTCCGTGGCGCCCTCGCGCCCGAGCCTGATGTTGTGCATGATCGTGCCGGCAAACAGGAACGTGTCCTGGCTGACATAGGCGATCTTTTCCCTGACCGAGGTGAGCGTGGCACAAGAAATGTCCTGCCCGTCGAACATCACCCTGCCGACCTGCGGGTCGTACATGCGCATGATCAGGTTGAGGATGGTCGACTTGCCGCTGCCCGAGGGTCCGACCAGCGCCGTCATCTTGCCTGCGGCAAGCGTCAGGTCCAGTCCCTCGAACACCGGCGCGCTTTCGGGGTAGGCGAAGCTGACATTGTCGAAATGGATCTCGCCCGGCCCGGCCCGCAGCGGCTTTGCATCCGGCTTTTCGGCCAGCGTCAGCGGCCGGTCGGCGAGCTGGAACATCATGCGCACGCCGACAATGCCGGTTTCAAGCGAGATGCGTACGCGGGCCAGGCGCTTGGCCGGCTCATAGGCCAACAGCAGCGCCGCGATGAACGCCATGATGTTGCCCGGCATCTGACCGCCGCCGCCCAGAACCAGGAAGCCGCTGACAAAAACGGCGCCAGCGATGGCCAGCCCCGCAAGTGTTTCCATCACCGGGCTGGTGGCGGCCTCCAGCGTGGCGATGTTGTTGGCGCGGCTCTCCACGTCCGACACGGCCTTGTACATGCGCTTGCGCATGGCGCCTTCGAGGCCGAAGGATTTGACGACGCGCACGCCGATCGCCGTTTCCTGCATCACCTGCACGATCTGGCCGAGCGAACGGAATTCTTGCGAGGCAATTTTTCGGACGCGCTTCAGGATACGATTGACGCCGTAAATGGCGATCGGCCCGATCACCAGACAGATCAGGGACAGCGCCGGCTGCTGCCAGACCATCACACCCACCAGCGCAGCCAGCGTCACCAGGTCGCGAACATAGGACGTGACGATTTGGTCGAGCACGCTGCGCGCGGCCTGGGCATTGTTCGTCATGCGCGAAATCAGTTCGGACGAAGAGGTCGAATGATAGAATTCGATGCCTTGCGCAAGAATGCTGTCATAGATCTTGCGCTGCCGGTCGGCGATGATGGCATTGCCGACCCTGCTCATGAAGTAGGCCTGGATGAAGTTTGCGAAGCCCTTGAGAATGAAAATCGCTCCGGTCGCCGCCGCGATCAGATTGACCTGCCCAATCCGCTTGTAAACCACGAATTCATTGGTGATTTCGCGCAGCATATAGGCGCTGGCTGCTGTCGTTGCCGCCACCACCAGCATCGACAGAATGGCCGCAGCGTAGCCAAATCTATGCGCGTGAAAGGATTCCCGCAAAAGCCTTGCGATAAGGCGCTGGTTTTCCGTCGAACGGAAGAAGCGAAACAAATGGCCGATCCCATGCCTGACTGACGAATTTCGGATTCGCCACCAGGGCGAAAGGCGGCTTATAGAGCGAGTTGTGGCCGGATGGAACCTTTCGCTGTCGCGGAGACAATCGGCTGCGGCACGGTGTCTTTTGCGCCACGATTGCGGCGATTGATCTGCGGGGAGATGACGACAGATGGATTTCGACCTTGTTGTGCGCGGCGGAACGCTGCCCGACGGCACCGTCGCCGACCTCGGCATCATCGGCGAGACGATCGTCGCCATCGAGCCCGAACTGCATGTCAGCGCCGGCACGTCGATCGACGCCCGTGGCAATCTGATCTCGCCGCCCTTCGTCGATCCGCATTTCCATATGGATGCCACGCTGTCCTACGGCATTCCACGCATCAACGCTTCGGGTACGCTGCTGGAGGGCATTTCGCTATGGGGCGAGCTGAAGCCGCTCCTGACGCATGACGCGGTTCGCGAGCGGGCGCTCGCCTATTGCGACTGGGCGGTCTCGATGGGCCTGCTCGCCATCCGTACCCATGTCGATGTCTGCGATGACAGGTTGCTCGCGGTCGAGGCGCTGCTCGACGTCAAGAAGATTGTCGCGCCCTATATCGACCTGCAATTGGTCGCCTTCCCGCAGGACGGGTTTTATCGCTCGCCGACGGCGCGCCACAACACCATCCGCGCGCTCGACATGGGCGTCGACATCGTCGGCGGCATCCCGCATTTCGAACGCACCATGGCCGACGGCACGCGCTCGGTGACCGAATTGTGCGAAATCGCGTCGAAGCGCGGGCTGATGGTCGACCTGCATTGCGACGAGACCGACGATCCGCTGTCGCGCCACATCGAGCAGCTTGCCTATGAGACCCACCGCCTTGGCCTTCAGGGCAAGGTGGCCGGCTCGCACCTGACTTCCATGCACTCGATGGACAATTATTACGTCTCCAAGCTCCTGCCGCTGATTGCCGAGGCCGGTGTGTCGGCGATCCCCAATCCGTTGATCAACATCATGCTGCAGGGCCGCCATGACACGTTTCCCAAACGCCGCGGCATGACCCGGGTGAAGGAGATGCAGGCGCTCGGCATCCGCGTCGGCTGGGGCCAGGATTGCGTTCTCGACCCCTGGTATTCGCTCGGCACCGCCGACATGCTCGACGTCGCCTTCATGGGCCTCCACGTCGCTCAGATGTCGAGCCCTGCCGACATGGCGCGCTGCTTCGACATGGTCACCAATGTCAACGCCGCCATCATGGGCCTCGATCATCTCGGCCTTGCCGTGGGCAAGCGCGCCAGCTTCGTTATCCTCGATGCCGGCAACCCGATCGAGGCCTTGAGGTTACGTGCCGAACGGCTGTGCGTCGTCGCCAGGGGCAAGGTGGTGGCCGAGCGCACGAAGCAGGAGACACGGCTGTCGATCGCCGGCCGTCCCGGACAGGTGAACCGGCGGCACAAAACTGCGTAGAAACAGCCGATTTCCGCCGCTGGTCTTACCGATTTGCCTCGTCAAAGCGGCCGCTTGCAGCTAGGGAGCCGCATGGCCCAGTCGCTCGTCCGCACCTTTACCATCAGGAACGTGCTTTTGGCCGGCATCCTTTTGATGCTGGCCGGCGACTTCATGTTCGCGCTGAACGACGCGATGGGCAAATGGCTGGTCGCCAGCTTCTCGGTGGGGCAGGTGGTGCTGATCCGATCGATCGGGGCCTTCATCGTGCTCGGCCCGATGATCGCCAACCAGGGCGCCGGCAGACTGTTCCAGATGGAGCGGCCGGTCCTCCAGATTCTGCGCGTGCTGGCGACCACGGTGGATACAGCCTTGTTTTACGCGGCCGTCGTCTATCTGCCGCTGGCCGATGTGATGAGCTTCTACATGGCCGGGCCGATCTATGTGGCGGCGCTGTCGCATTTCCTGCTCGGTGAAAAGGTCGGCTGGCGCCGCTGGGCCGCCATCATGGTCGGCTTCTGCGGCGTGCTGATCATCTTGAAGCCGTCTTCGGCGGCGTTCTCGCAGTCCTCGCTGTTCGCACTGGTCGGCAGCATTGCCTTCGCCTTCGCCATCATCCTCAGCCGCCGCCTGCGCGGCACCAGCGACACAACGCTGGTCACCTGGCAGACTATCGGCACGCTGCTGGTCGGCGGCGTGATGACCATCGGCGCCTGGCAGACGCCCTCGGCACTCGATTTCGGCGCCATGCTCCTGCTCGGCATCGTCTCCTGCAGCGCGCATCTGATGATTACCAGGGCGCTGAAACTGGCCCCTGCCTCGACGCTGGCGCCGCTGCACTACAGCCTGCTTCTATGGGCGGTGATCTTCGGCCTGGCCTTCTTCGGCGACGTGCCGGGACCGCGCATCCTGATCGGCGCGGCCATCGTCGTGCTCGCCGGCCTGTTCATCTTCCACCGCCAGAAGGTGGTCGAAATAGTCGTGCCGCCGGAGAACGTGCCGAAAGGCGTGAATTGACCTAACCTTGGCGCACCGCCGCCAGATGCCGTGAAAACTCAGGCGTTTCCATCAGCGCCTTGCAACGGGCGAAGCGGCCGTCGGCATAGGCGCGGAAATCCTCGACCGGGTTGTTGTTGGCAAGCTGGATAAGGCCCCAGAGCGTCCACAACAGGTCGCACATCGCCTTGTAGGTGACGACGCGGCCGCGCTCGGCCGGTTTTGCCTCGCCGCCGAAATAGGCGCGCATCATCTCTTCCTCCTGCGCGGTGTCGAACCGGCCTTCGACCGAGAGGTCGCCGAGGTCCCAGAGCGGGTCGTTCATCCCCGAATATTCCCAGTCGACGATCCACATCCGCTCGCCCGTATCGAGAAAATTCTCGCACAGTGGATCGCAATGGCAGGCGGCAATCGGCAGCCTATGCGCGGCAAGGGACGCACGCACGGTGTCGGATTCGCGCACCACGTCATGGTAGCCCGGCGGCAAGGCGACTTCCTTGGTCGATAAGACCTTGAGATAGTCGTCGATCATCGCAAACAGCTCGAAGCGGAACGGAAATACCGCACCGGACGTGTGCAGCTTGCGGAAGGCTTCGCCGGCGCGGGCCGGGCTGCCGGCGCGCAGCTTGAACTTTTCCGGCGACATCGTCACGGCGCCGGCAACGAAGCGGCTCGCCAGCACGCCTGTCGCGGGGTCGACATGCAGCACTTCGGGGCTGACGCCCGCTTTGGCCGCCTCACGCGCCGCCACCGCTTCATTGGCGCGGTTGATATACTCCTCGGTGCCTTTGCCGGGGATACGCAGGCAGATATCGCCGGCCCGAAAGACGAGATTGGTCATCCCGCCCAGCCGCTCAAGCGGTCCGTCATAGCCCGCAAATGCCGGAATTGCCGCAAGTGTTGCGCGTGCCTCGTCCGTCCCCATGCCTGTTGCCCTTGGCCGTGTATTTCTTGCGACAACGGTTCCACAGTTTTCGCCGTTTGGCTATCATCCGATCGAGGGTGAGCAGCGAGCTGGCGGAGAAACAGCCATGGCGGGCAACAAGGATCATGGCGGGCTTGGCGCCGCCTATGCGGCGCAACGGCCCGAGGACGTCGCCGCGATCTATGACAGTTGGTCGGAAACCTACGATGCCGACATGTCGGCCGCCGGCTACCGCCATCCGACGATCTGCCTGGCCCTGCTGGCCCGCCATCTGCCGCGCGGCGCCGCACCGCTTCTCGACGCCGGCGCCGGCACCGGGCTGATCGGCGAGTGGCTGGCCATCACCGGCTATCCCCAGGTCGAAGCGCTCGATATTTCGCAAGGCATGCTGTCTAAAGCGGCGGCAAAGGGCGTCTATTCGGCGCTGCATTGCCTGGCGCTCGGCGGGCCACTGCCCTTTGCCGACAATGCCTATGCCGGCATCGTCTCGGCCGGCGTTTTCACCTCCGGCCATGTCGGCGCCGAGGGGCTGGACGAACTGATCCGCGTCTGCCGTCCCGGTGGCGTCATCGTGCTGACCATCAAGAACACGCTGTGGAACGCCGGCTTCGCCGAACGCATCGCTGTACTCGAAGCTGAGGGCAGGGTTGTCCGCGCCGAGGAGACTGCGCCTTATGTTTCGATGCCGGGCGAGGCTGACACCGTGCCCAGCCGCGGCCTTGTGCTCCGTGTGAGCTAATCCAGGTTTCGTCTACGCCTTGATCCTGCTCATTGTAGGATCATACATCGGTTCGAGATGGATTTTGGCCGGCGTCCGCTCCATGGCGACCACCAGCTCATAGTCGCCAAAGCCGAGGAAATCGTCGCCGACGCCATCGGCATTGCGGACATAACCGTAACCGATGTTCTTGGCCAGCGTGTAGCCATAGCCGCCGCTGGTGAGATAGCCGACCGGTTCGCCATTGCGCAAAATCGTCTCGCGCCCGACCAGCACGATATCGGAATCGTCGACCGTGAAGCCGGCAAAGCGTTTCTTCAGATCGGCGCCGCTGATCTTTTCGAGCGCCCGCCGGCCGACGAAATCGGTGTTCTTCCTCAGCTTCACCGCCCAGCCGAGGCCGGCCTCCTGAGGCGTGTCGTTGGGGGTGATGTCGGAGCCCCAGGCGCGGTAGCCTTTCTCCAGCCGAAGTGATTCCAGCGCCCGATAGCCTATCGGCCGGATGCCGTGCGGCTTGCCGGCGGCCATCAATGCGTCGAAGATTTCGCCGGTGGCGGCGATCGGCACATGCAATTCCCAGCCGAGCTCGCCGACATAGGTGACGCGCAGCGCCCGAACCGTATGACCGGCAATGGCGATCTCGCTGACATGGCCGAACGGGAAGGCGGCATTCGAGACATCCGCGTCGGTGACGGCCGAAAGCACATCGCGGGCGCGCGGCCCCATCAGCGACAGCGTGCCGAAATCCTCGGTGACATCTTTCAACGTCACGTCGAGGCCCTTGCCGACATGGTCGCCGATCCAGGAGAGATCATGCGAGCGGAAGCCGGTGCCGGTGACGATGTAGAATTTCTCCTCGGCGAGCCTGCCCACAGTCAGGTCGGCCTCGATGCCGCCGCGCGTGTTGAGCAGCTGCGTGTACGTCAGCCGTCCCACCGGCTTGGCGACATCGTTGGCGCAGATCCAGTCCAGCGCCTTGGCCGCATCCGAACCCGTCATTTCGTATTTGGCGAAGGACGACTGGTCGAAGATGCCGACTTTCTCGCGCACATGGCGATGCTCCTCGCCGACCGGGCCAAACCAGTTCTGCCGGCCCATGGAATAAATGTCTTCGGATGTGGCGCCCTGCGGCGCGAACCAGTTCGGCCGTTCCCAGCCGAGCTTGGAGCCGAACACCGCGCGGTGCGCTTTCAGCCGCTCGTAGAGCGGCGAGACGATGCGCGGCCGGCCCGACAAATACTCCTCATGCGGAAAGCCGATCGTGTAATGCTTGCCATAGGCCTCCTGCGTGCGGTCGCTGACCCATTGCCGGTCGCGGTGCAGGCCGGAAAAGCGCCTGATGTCGACCACCCAAAGGTCGAGCGGCGCCTCGCCGTCGACAACCCATTGCGCCAGCACCCAGCCGGCGCCGCCGCCGGAGGCGATGCCGAAGGCGTTGAAGCCGGCGCCGACGAACATGTTGGCGCATTCGGGCGCGACACCGAGGATGAAATTGCCGTCCGGCGTAAAACTCTCCGGCCCGTTGATCATCTGCTTGACGCCGACCGTCTCCAGCGCCGGCACGCGCGCGATCGCCTGGCTCATATGCTGTTCGAAATGATCGTAGTCGTCGTCGAACAGGCGGAACTCCCAGTCATCGGGGACATCGCCGCCGGGCAGGCCGGTCGCCCAGGCCTGCGGGTTCGGCTCATAGCCGCCCATCACCAGCCCGCCGACCTCTTCCTTGAAATAGGTGCGGCGGTCGGGATCGCGGATTGTCGGCGCGTCGGTCGCCAGCCCGTCGATCTTCTCGGTGATGATGTACTGGTGCTTGACCGGTTGCAGCGGCACGCAAATGCCGGCCATCGCGCCGACCTGGCGTGCCCATTGCCCGGCGCAGTTCACCACCTTGTCGCAAGCAATGTCGCCCTTGTTGGTCTTCACCGCGGTGATGTGCCCGTCCGTCATGTCAAAGCCGGTAACGCGGACGTCCTCGAACAGCTTGGCGCCATGCATGCGCGCGCCCTTGGCCAGCGACTGCGTGATGTCGGAGGGGCTGGCCTGCCCATCGGTCGGCAGCCAGGAGGCGCCGACGAGGTCGCTGGTCTCCAGCAGCGGCCACATCTTTTTGACCTCCCCCGGCGACAGCAACTGCATGTCCATGCCGAAGCTCCTGGCCGTCGTCGCCAGCCGTTTATATTCGGTCCAGCGGTCGGCATTGGTCGCAAGCCTGAGGCACCCGGTCATCTTCCAGCCGGTAGCGAGCCCGGTCTCAGTCTCCAGTCCCTTGTAGAGCTCGACCGAATATTTGAGCACGCGGGTGATCGAGGCCGACGAGCGCAACTGGCCGACCAGCCCGGCCGCATGCCAGGTCGAGCCCGAGGTCAGCTTGCCCTGTTCCAGCAGCACGACATCGGCCTTGTGGTCGCGCGCCAGGTGGTAGGCCGTCGAACAGCCGATAATGCCGCCGCCGATGACGACGATATCGGCATGCGTGGGCAAGCTCATGACTGTGTCCCGTATTTCGTGCGGTAATTGTCCAGCGCCGCGTCAAGCCGCGTCAGGTTCTCCGCGGTGTAGGCGACGTAGTCGATGCCGGGCGCGTCGAGGTAAAGTTCGGAAACCATGCTCCACATCGCCTCGCGCAGCAGCGAGGCGCATTGCATGGCGGCGTGCGAGCGGCGGATCGCCTCATCCGGCTCGCGCATGAAATACGCCGTGAGGAAAGTGAAGGACTCCGCGTCGCTCATCTCGGCGTTGGAGGCAACGCCGGCAAGATCGAACATCGCGGTGTTGAAACCTGCATATTCGAAATCGATGAGCCACAACCTGTCGCCATCGTCGAGGATATTTGCCGGCAGAAGATCGTTGTGGCCGAATACGATCGGCAGCAGCTTCTGCGCCCGCTCCAGTTCGTCGGCCAGCGCCAGCAGCCTGGGCAGGTCGTCGCGCTTGCGGCTGCCGCCTTCGCTCAGCGTTCGCGCATAGTCGCGGATGACGTGGAAGACCCAGAACATGAAGCCGGCGCCGGAGATGTGATTGGGCATCTCGCGATGGAATCCGCGCATAAGGGCTGCGACGCGACCAATATTGGCGCGCACGTCCTCGGCAACATAGGTTTTCGCGCCGAGAAATTCCGTGACCATGATGCCGGGTTCGGAATGGTGGACCGCCGGCGCGAAGCCAGCGGCGTGCGCCGCGCGGGCCGTCATCACTTCACGGTCGCGAAAGACATGGTGGAACGGATAGTCCTGGCCGAAGCGCACGACATGCCGCCCGGCCGCGTCCTTGACCAGATAGTTGGCGTTGCTGAGGCCGCCCGGCAGCGGCGCAATGTCGATGCTGCCATTCCAGCAAGGCAAGGCCCGGATGCGGTCTTCAGCAGTCACGGGGCCATCCCTGACTTTTGCGGAGCTTTCTTGGGCGCCATGCGCCGCGCAACGAGCGTTGGGAAACGCAAAAAATCTCGTCGGTGCGGGACGCAGGAACTCCTATCCCGCGCCGCACCGACGAGCCCCTCTGGCCAGGTTTTGATACCCGGTCTCCGCCCCCGCGGATTTGAGAAACTTTTGTGCCAGTTCAAACCCAGACGGTCTGGCCAAACGGTCCGGTCCGTGAATTGCGGCTCTGCCATCACCCTCCCGTGGCAGTTCCGAAGCTGTCACGCCGTCAATGTCACGCCAGTGCTGCCTAGCTGTCAATGAAATGTTGTGACTTTTTTTGGGTGTTTTGCCCGAAACCACGAGCAATTCCTTTAAAAACGGCGGCATTGCCCTAAAACCGGGCAGGCCGCAAATTGAGGAAGCCAGATGATCCATTCGAAACGGCATGGCGAAATCCTCCGCCTCCTCAAGGAAGAGGGCACCGTCACCATTGCCAGCCTCGCCGACCGGCTGGGGGTTTCGCTTGAAACGGTGCGCCGGGATGTCAAGCCACTGACCGGCAATGGCTCGGTGCTCAAGATGCATGGCGCCATCGGCCTGCCGTCGATGGCCGGCGAAGCGCCCTTCGAGCGGCGCATGCGCGACAATGCGGAGGCCAAGCGGCTGATCGCCCGCATGGTCGCTGCCACCATTCGCGACGGTGAATCGGTCATGCTGGACACCGGCACCACGACCTCGTTCCTGGCCCGCGAACTGCTCGGCCACCGGCGGCTGACCGTGGTCACCAATTCATCCGACATCGCCCGCACGCTGGCCACCGTCAACGGCAACAAGGTCTATATGGCCGGCGGCGAATTGCGCAGCGATTCCGGAGCCGCCTTCGGCGCCTCGGCGATCGATTTCGTCAGCCGCTTCTCGGTCAGCCATGCGGTGATTTCGATCGGCGCCGTCGATGCCGCCGCAGGCCTTGCCGACTACGATCTGGAAGAGGCGGAGTTCGCCCGCATGGTGCTGTCGCGCGGCCAGCGCTCGCTGGTCATCACCGACCACACCAAGTTCGGTCGCCAGGGTCTGGTCCAGGTCTGCGGCTTCGACGGTTTTTCCGAACTCGCCACCGACCAGCCGCCGCCGCGCGACATTGCCTCGGCACTTGCCGAGGCTGGAGCGCGCCTCAGCATCGCTGCGGCCTAGCCAAACACCAGCGACTGGCGCGCCGCGATCCCGGCCCATGCCGCTACCCGATACCACGAAGGCGATGTTGTGCATCATGCGTCCGCGTCGCCGGCCGCATAAGATGTCGTTCTGGTGAAAAATTGTTTTTTAATCATCCGGCTCTTCGCAATGTCCATGCAACTTGGCAGCCGCAAACAGCGCCTCGTCGAAATGCGGGCCGGGCGAATTGCCCGCATCAGCAATGAGGTCACCATGCTGCAAACGATGCCTTGTCTTTCCTCATGGCCTGGACGCTTGCGCGCTCCGACCTGGAAGCGGACCCGGCTTGGCCGGACATTCCGCAACTTTCCGCCGGCGACGGTGTATGACGGTGTATAAGGTGTCCAGGATCAAGAACCTCAAAACCTATGACTGGCGCTTCGCATGACTGATCCACTGTCGGCGATCCTGGGCTTCGGCCTGCTCGGCGTCGCCTGCCTCGCCTTCACAGAAAAGATCCTGCCGCTGCCGCCCTCGCATGTGCTGCTGCTGTTCCTCGGCATGACGGCAGCCTCCGATCTCCTGGCGCTGGCGATTCTGCTCCTGGTGACGACGCTGTCCGCCATCACAGGCTGCCTTGCCTGGTATAGTGTGGGCCGTAGGATTGGATTGGATCGTGCCGACAGGCTGGTCGAGCGTTTCGGCAAATATGTCTGCTTGCGCTATGCGACCTACAGCAAGCTTGGTCAGGCCTATCGCCGCCATCATGTCCGGGTCTCCTTGCTGGCGCAGTTCATCCCGACGGTTCGCAACTATCTGCCGATCGCGGCCGGCGCGCTCCGTCTGCCACTCTTGCCCTTCGCGGCGGCGACGCTGCTCGGCGCCACGCTATGGAACACCGGCTTCCTCGTCACCGGCTACCTTATGCGCGGCAGCGGCCGGGATTCCTATGCCATCGGCTTTCGCATCATCGTCATCGTTTTGGCGCTGGAGACGGCTTTTATGCTCGCGCTTCGCTACGGTCCTGCCTGCCGGCGGCGCCTCGGCTTCGGCTGACAGGAGGCGCCTCAAGCCCTACGGGTAAAAGGCCCGCCTTCGGCTTTCCTTCTCCGTCGCGCCGGTGTTTAGTCCGGCCATGGCTTTCACCATCCGTCAGCTGCAGTTCTTCATTGCCGTCGCCGAGCAAGGCACGGTGTCGGGCGCCGCACAAAACCTCTCCATCTCGCAATCCTCGGTCACCGAGGCGATCAAGGAGCTGGAGAGCGATCTCGGCGTCGAATTGTTCGAGCGCCACCCACGTGGCCTCAACATTACTCACAAAGGCCACCAGTTCCTGCGCCATGCGACCAAGATCCTGGCCGACGTCTCCGATGCGCGCCGCGCTTTCTCCGACGACCAGGTGGTGGCCGGCGGGCGCCTGCAGCTCGGCGTCACCTCGCTGGTCGCGGGCTATGTGCTGTCCGATCTGCTGGCGCGCTACCGCCGCGCCTATCCCGGCGTCGATGTCTCGGCCATCGAGGACAATGGCGACTATCTCGAACATCTGCTGATCGGCGGCAAGCTCGACATTGCCGTCATGGTCACCTCCAATTTGCGCGACCGCACCGCGCTGCAGTCGGAAATCCTCGAGGTCTCGGCCTACCGGCTGTGGGTCCCGCTCGGCCACAAGCTGGCCAGCGCCGACATTATCGGCATAGGCGACATTGCCGGCGAGCCGCTGATCATGCTGACCGTCGACGAGATCGAGGAGAACACCGGCAAGCTTCTGGCGGCGATCGGCGCCAGGCCGCATGTCGCCTTTCGCACCCGCTCGGTCGAAGCCGTTCGCAGCCTCGTCGCCACAGGTGCGGGCGTGGCGTTGCTGCCCGACCTAGTCTACCGGCCGTGGTCGCTGGAAGGCGACCGCATCGAATCGCGCGACATTTCGGGTTCCCTGCCGGTCGTCCAGGTCGGCATGGTCTGGCGCCGCGGCTCCGGTCTGCCGCAGGCGTCGCGCGACTTCATCGGCCTTGCCCAGTCGCAGCGTATGGTACGCCAGCAGCGTTGATAGGGTGCGTGGTTATCTATCGGAAAAACCGATATCGCGTTTCTGATAAATGAATTTGCGAAACCGGAATTTTCCGAGCACTTTTCATGTCAGGGACGAAAGCCGCCATCAGAGCGGCAACGTGCCATCGGATGAACTGACGCTTTTCAGCCTGCGGCTGACCGCGGCGGCGACTCGCTTCGCAGTCAGGCGCCAAAATGGGAGATTGACGATGAATTCATTCCTGAAGACGTGCACCGCCTTGACGGTCGCGCTGACCTTTTCCGGTCAGGCCGTCGCCCAGGTCAAGGAACTTGGCAAGGGCGAAGGGGAGGTCAGCATCGTTGCCTGGCCGGGGTACATCGAGCGCGGCGAAACCGACAAGGGCTATGACTGGGTGACCTCCTTCGAGAAGGAGAGCGGCTGCAAGGTCAACGTCAAGACCGCGAACACCTCCGACGAGATGGTCTCGCTGATGAATGAGGGTGGGTTCGATCTAGTCACCGCTTCGGGTGACGCATCGCTGCGCCTCGTTGCCGGCAAGCGCGTGCAGCCGATCAACACCGATCTCATCCCGAGCTGGAAGGCGGTAGACGACCGTCTGAAGGATGCGCCCTGGTTCACCGTCGACAAGGTGCATTACGGCGTTCCCTATCAGTGGGGCCCGAACATCCTGATGTACAACACCGATGTCTTCAAGGAAGCGCCCAAGAGCTGGAACGTCGTCTTCGAGGAAATGAACCTGCCGGACGGCAAGTCCAACAAGGGCCGCGTCCAGGCCTATGACGGGCCGATCCACATCGCCGACGCCGCCAACTATTTGATGTTCCACAAGCCGGAACTCGGCATCAAGGACCCGTACGAACTGAACGAAGACCAGTACAAGGCAGCGCTCGAGCTGCTGCGTGTTCAGCGGACGCTGGTCGGCCGCTACTGGCATGACGCCGCCATCCAGGTCGACGACTTCCAGAACGAAGGCGTCGTCGCTTCCGGTTCGTGGCCTTACCAGGTCAACACGCTGGTTGCCGCCAAGAAGCCGGTCGCCTCGACCGTGCCGGAAGAAGGCGTCACCGGCTGGGCCGACACCACCATGATGGAGGCCGACGCCGCGCATCCCAACTGCGCCTATATGTGGCTTGAGCATTCGCTGTCGCCCAAGGTCCAGGGCGACGTCTCGGCCTGGTTCGGCTCGCTCCCGGTCGTGCCCGCTGCCTGCAAGGGCAACGAGCTGCTCGGCGAGGAAGGCTGCAAGACCAACGGCTACGAGAACTTCGACAAGATCAAGTTCTGGAAGACGCCGGTCTCGAAGTGCGCCACCCAGAACGACCAGTGCGTGCCTTACTACCGCTGGGTGTCCGACTATATCGGCGTCATCGGCGGGCGGTGAGCTCCCTTAACCCTCCCCCCTTGTGGGGAGGGTCGAGCGCAGCGTCGGGGTGGGGGCAGCGCTGACGTCCGGTGCTAGTCACCCCCACCCGCGGCTTCGCCGCGACCTCCCCCATCGAGGGGGAGGTGAAGTGCCGTGCCCGCTGGCCTGATTGGTGGCGGCAAGAGCTATTTCGACGAACCACAAACCGGCAACAGACGGACAGCCCATGACATCGGCCGTTTCCTTCCAGAAAGTCTCTCGCCATTTCGGCAGCGTGCGCGCCGTCGATGCGGTCGATCTCGACATCGTGCCCGGCGAGTTCTTCGCCATGCTCGGTCCGTCGGGGTCAGGCAAGACGACCTGCCTGCGCCTCATCGCCGGCTTCGAGCAGCCGACATCGGGCTCGATCTCGATCTTCGGCGAACGCGCCGAGGGCGTGCCGCCCTATCGCCGCAACGTCAACACCGTGTTCCAGGACTACGCGCTGTTTCCGCATTTGAACGTGCTCGACAATGTCGGCTACGGGCTGATGGTCAAGGGCATCGCCAAGCCGCAACGACAGAAGGCGGCGGAAGAAGCGCTGTCGCTGGTGCGCCTGCCGGGCTATGGCGCCCGCCGTCCCGGCCAGCTCTCCGGCGGCCAACGCCAGCGCGTCGCGCTGGCCCGTGCGCTGGTCAACCAGCCCAAGGTGCTTTTGCTCGACGAGCCGCTCGGCGCGCTCGACCTCAAGCTGCGCGAGAACATGCAGGAAGAGCTGAAGTCGCTGCAGAAGGCGCTCGGCATCACCTTCGTCTTCGTCACCCATGATCAGGGCGAAGCGCTGTCGATGGCCGACCGCGTTGCCGTCTTCAATGACGGCAAGATCATGCAGATCGGCACGCCGGAAGACATCTACCAGCGGCCGAAGACCCGCTTCGTCGCCGATTTCGTCGGCTCCTCCAACGTACTGCCGCCGGACTTCGTCCAGCGCTATTCCGGCCAGCACCGCTGGGGCAGCCTGCGTCCCGAATCCATCCGCATCGGCCGCGCCGCCAAAGGCGAGGGCGTCGCCGCGCGCCTGGTCGGAACCAACTATCTCGGCGCTACGACCAAGCTGGCGCTCGACGCCGACGGGTTGAGGCTGCACGCCATCGTGCCGGCCGGGACAAAGCTGCCGGCGGAAGGCGAAGCGGTGGTGCTGATGTTCAACCGCGAGCATTTGCATTTGATGGACGAGCCGGCATGATTGAGGTTTGCGCCAAGCACCCCCCTCTGTCCTGCCGGACATCTCCCCCTCAAGCGGGGAGATTGGCTGTTCTTCCCGGTTTCGCCAATCTTCAACGTTGGGGATTTGGCGAGGCAGCGAAACTGCTGATCTCCCCCCTTGAGGGGGAGATGTCCGGCAGGACAGAGGGGGGTGTGAAGGAACGCGGCTTCTCAGGGTTCCTTCAGCACGCGGTCGCCCCATGACCATCGCCGCGCTCAACTCAACCTCCGCCCCCGCCATCCTGCCCGGCAGCGGTGGCATGCGCGGCGCACTGTCGGACCTTTTCTGGCGCAAGCCGCAACTGCTGCTGTTCCTCATGCTGCTGCCGCCGGTTCTATGGCTCGGCGTTGTCTATATCGGCTCGTTGTTCGCACTTCTGGCGCAGAGCTTTTTTTCGATCGACGAGTTCTCCGGCCTCATCAACCACGAATTCACGCTGAAGACCTATGGCGACCTGTTCCAGCCCGCCAATCTCGACATCATACTGCGCACGGTGACGATGGCGGTTCTGGTCACGCTGGCCTCCGCCGTCATCGCCTTCCCCATTGCCTATTACGCGGCGCGCTATGCCCGCGGCCGGTGGAAGGCGCTGTTTTATCTCGGAATCATGCTGCCGCTATGGTCGAGTTACCTCGTCAAGATCTACGCCTGGAAGCTGATCCTCGCCAAGGAAGGCATTTTGACCTGGCTGCTAGCCAAATTGCATCTGCTCTGGGTGCTCGATGGCTGGCTGTCGCTGCCGGTCGTCGGCGGCAACTCTTTGTCGGTCTCCGCCACCGGCACCTTCATCGCTTTCGTCTATGTCTGGCTGCCGTTCATGATCCTGCCGGTGCAGGCGGCATTGGAGCGCGTGCCCGGCAATCTGGTCGAGGCGTCCTCCGATCTCGGCGCATCGCCGGGCCAGACCTTCCGCAACGTGCTGTTCCCGCTGGCGCTGCCCGGCATCGTCGCCGGCTCGATCTTCACCTTCTCGCTGACGCTGGGCGACTACATCATCCCACAGATCATCGGCACATCGCGGCTGTTCATCGGGCAGGCCGTCTATTCGCAGCAAGGCACAGCCGGCAACATCCCGCTCGCCGCAGCCTTCACCGTCGTGCCCATCGTCATCATGGGTTTCTATCTCTGGGGCGCCAAGCGCATGGGGGCCTTCGATGCGCTCTGACGGTTCGCAATCCGCTCCGCTCGGCCTCAAGATCGCTGCCGCCTGCGGCCTGCTGTTCCTGCATCTGCCGATCTTGTTGATCTTCGTCTACGCCTTCACCACGGAAGAGAAGAGCTTCGTCTGGCCGCCGCCGGGGCTGACCACACAATGGTTCGCCGTCACCTGGAACCGGCCGGATGTCTGGCAGGCGCTGTCGCTTTCGGTCCGTGTCGCCGCCATCTCGACCGCGATTGCCTTGATGCTGGGCACGCTGTGCGCCGCCGCCGTGTCACGGACGAAATTCTTCGGCCGCGAGACGATCTCGCTGCTCGTCATCCTGCCGATCGCGCTGCCCGGCATCATCACCGGCATCGCGTTGCGCTCGGCCTTCTCGCTAGCCGACATCCCGTTCTCGTTCTGGACGATCGTGCTCGGCCACGCCACCTTCTGCGTTGTCGTCGTCTACAACAATGCGGTCGCCCGTTTCCGCCGCACTTCCGGCTCAATGATCGAGGCCTCGATGGATCTCGGCGCCGACGGCTTCCAGACCTTCCGGCACGTCGTGCTGCCCAACATCGCCACCGCTCTGCTTGCCGGGGGGATGCTCGCCTTCGCGCTCTCCTTCGACGAGGTCATCGTCACCACCTTCACCGCCGGCCAGCAGCAGACCGTGCCGATCTGGATGCTGGAAGAGCTGATCCGCCCACGCCAGCGTCCGGTCACCAATGTCGTCGCCATGGTCGTGGTGCTGGTGACGCTGCTGCCCATCCTTGCCGCCTATTACCTGACCCGCGACGGCGACCAGATCGCCGGTTCGGGCAAATGAAGAACAGCGAATAGGGAGTAGCGAATAGCGAATAGGGGAGATTGCACGACCAGCCCTATTCGCTACCCGCTATTCGCTACTCGCTCCTGACCGAGGAGAACCTGCATGGACACCCAGATGCTGATCGGCTCGAAATTCGAGAACGGCACCGAGACCGAGGAGCCGATTCTGAATCCAAAGACCGGGGCGACCATTCTCAACCTGCCTGAAGCAAACCAGGCGCAGATCGAGGCGGCTGTTACTGCCGCCGGGCGAGCATTCGTCTTGTGGTCACGCACAACGCCGGCGCAGCGCTCCGGCTATCTTCTCAAGATCGCCGACCGCATCGAGGCCAACGCGCGGGAGTTCGCGGCGCTCGAGGCGCTGAATTGCGGCAAGCCGATCAACGCCGTGCTCAATGACGAGATCCCGGCGATCGTCGACTGCTATCGTTTCTTTGCCGGCGCTGTGCGTTCGATGCCGGGCGTGGTCGCCGGCGAATACATTCCCGGCCACACCTCGATGGTGCGGCGCGATCCGATCGGCATTGTCGCTTCCATCGCGCCGTGGAACTATCCACTGATGATGATGGCCTGGAAGCTGGCGCCGGCCATTGCCGGCGGCAACACTGTCGTCTTCAAGCCGTCGGAGCAGACGCCGCTGACGGCGTTGAAGCTGGCCAGGATCCTGGCCGAGGTGCTGCCCGAGGGCGTCGTCAATGTCGTGCTCGGCCGCGGCGACAGCGTCGGCAACACGCTGATTAATCACGCCAAGGTCAACATGATTTCGATCACCGGCGACGTCGCGACGGGCAAGAAGGTGCTGCAGGCCGCCGCCAAGTCGGTCAAGCGCACGCATCTGGAACTCGGCGGCAAGGCGCCGGTCATCGTTTTCGACGACGCCGACCTCGGCGCCGTGGTCAACGGCCTGCGCGGTTTCGGCTACTACAATGCCGGGCAGGATTGTACAGCCGCTTGCCGCATCTATGCCGGCAAGAAGATCTACGACAAGCTCGTCGCCGATCTCTCATCTGCCGTCTCGACCATCAAATACAACCAGCCCGACGACACCGAAAATGAGATCGGGCCGCTGATCTCGCGCCGCCAGCGCGATCGCGTCTCGAGCTTCGTCGAGCGCGCTTCGGAACTGAAGCACATCGAGATCACCACCGGCGGCAAGCCGGGCGAAGGCTCCGGCTTCTATTACCAGCCGACGGTGGTTGCCGGCGCGCTGCAGGAAGACGAGATCGTGCGCCGCGAAGTGTTCGGTCCGGTCGTCTCCATCACCCGCTTCTCCGAAGTCGATGAAGCCGTGAACTGGGCCAATGACAGCGACTACGGCCTGGCATCCTCGGTGTGGACCAAGAACGTCTCGCGCGCCATGGCGACGGCCGCCCGTCTGCAATATGGCTGCACCTGGATCAACACCCATTTCATGCTGACCAACGAGATGCCGCATGGCGGGCTGAAGCAGTCTGGCTACGGCAAGGACATGTCTCTCTATGCGCTGGAGGATTATACCGCCGTTCGTCATGTGATGGTGGCGCATGGGTAGAGGCCGCCAATATCTCTAAAATATTCGCCAACCCGTTTTCTGTACATTAAGCGAGAGTTAGTTTTGCGGTACGGCGGGAGTTCACGATTTACTGAATATTCAACCTGAACGAGCAGCCTCTTGCCGGGAAACCGCGCGGCGAGGGGTTTGCGCATGAACACGACCAAGATCAAGCTGGTACTCATTGGCGGCTTCTGTCTGCTGATCGCTGTGTTCGGCGGCAAGGACATGATCAAGAAGAGCGGCTGGCCCGAGGCGCCTGCTGAAATCCTCGCGGTCAATGTCGAATGCGACATGGAATCGACCGCCCACAAGATTGTCTACAAGACCGTCAGCACCGCCACGATCCCGTGCGAACTGGTGGATGCGTTCAAGACGGTTCATGCTGACAAAGAGTGGAAGGTGACCCAGAAATTCACCGGCACCTTGCGCGTCGGCACCGGCGCCGACGCCGTCGAGGCCACGATGGAGCTGAACAAGAACGGTGCCCGCGAACCGCAGGTCGGCGACAAGCTCACCGTCGTCCAGAACCCCGCCAACCCCACCCAGATCGAACGCACCGGCATGACCGGCACGCGTTTGACGATCGTCATTGGGGCTGGACTGCTCGGCGCGTTGCTTCTCTATCTTGCTTTCAAACCCCGCCGGCGGATGTCGACCTCCGCCGTGGCGGGCAACCCTGCCGGAGATGCCGGCGCGGACCAGCGCGCGCGCCAGGCCGACGCCTTGATAGCGGCGGCCCTGGCCAAGCAGGCCACATTGCCCAATCAGCCGGCACGTGTCGCGGCTGCCGGATTGGCCAGGGAAGGGCGGTTTTCCGGGCAGCGGACGAGTTTCGGCCGCCGCAACTGATGGCCGAAAACTGCTGCACCTGCCACCGCTACTCCACGATGCGGTAGATGTTCCAAAGGCTGGTGCCTGAAACGACGTAGGGCTCCATCTCCTTGCCCCATTTGGCGTGCGCGTCGATCTTGCCGATCCTGGCGAAGAATCCCTCCAGCTGGGCAAGGCTTTCGACCTGATGATGCGATTCGACCGTCGCTTCCCGAGCTCCGACCGAACCGGTCATGATCTGGAACTCGAGATCGGCAATGCCGACCTGAGAGCCGATCTCGCGTTCCCATTTCTTCAACAAGTCGAGCACGGTCTGCTTGTGCCCGAACTTGGCGTCGATCTGCCATCTGGCGCTGAACATTTTTGTCTCCTCCAGTTTTGCGGCCCAAACCGCGGTTGATCTTTCCGCGGTGGAACTACTCGTCCCAGGCCTGCACGACGGTCTGTCGTGCAATCCGCCCATTCTTCAGCTCCAGCATCGCCGCGCAGAACACTTTCGTTCCGTCCGGATAGGCGCAGGCCTGGGTGAAGGCGAGATTGTCGCCATCGGCGATGGTGGTGTCGACCTTGTGGGTCATTGCCCGGCTGCAGATGTCGTCCCAGAACGTGCTGATCGCCGCCCGGCCGCGGATCTCGCGCGGCTTGCTCGGCGGATTGTTGCGGTCGATCACCCGCACCAGCGCGTCGTCGGCGTAAAAACTCGCCAGCATCCTGCCGTCCCGTCCTTCGATCGCTTTCTTGATCGCCGCGCCGTCCACGTTTTGCGCCTTGGTCAGCATTTTTTCCTCCATGGCCCGTCGATCGGGCGGTTGATGATCACAAGCACTGCCCGGCGCACCGCCGGGCATTTTCTTTCACTGCGACTTGGCTTTGACGGCTGCGAACACGCCGTCGGTCTGCTGTTTGAAGGTCGCGAAATCGACCTGGCTGCCGTTGAGCATCGTCGACCAGTGGCGCACGATGGCCGCCATCGCGATCGCCTCCTTGATCTCCTCGTCGGTCGCGTCATTGAGCTTGGCGGCCTCGGTATGGAAATAGATGCAGTACTGGCAGGGGATCTGCGAGGCGACGGCCAGCCCCAGCAGTTCCTTGGTCTTGCCGTCGAGCGCGGTCTTGGGGTTGAGCTGCACGCCCTTGATCTCGGCCCAGGCGCCGGCAACCGCGACATCCGGCAGCGTCTTGAACATGTCCGGCACCGAGCCGAGCGTCGCCTCGATGTCCTTGTAGGCGGCGGCCGCCGAGGCATCCTCGGCCTTGGCGGGAGCGATCGTGAACAGCGCGCCAACGCCTGCCGCTATCACCAGCGATTTGATCGACCTGTTTGACTTCAGCATTGCATCCTCCATCCGCAGTGCCTTTCCCGGCGACATCCGCCTGGCCTGCATGGAGAGAATTGGTACACCTCGACCCCACCTGGCCGCTTCGCCCGAAAGCGCCATGGTCCCTATGGCCCGTCCGGGCCAGCCTGCCTGGCGGAAAATGCCGCTGCCGCCGCCCGTGACGGCAAATCGAGCTTCAGCAATATGTTGGCGACATGACGCTTGACCGTATGCTCGCTGAGCCTCAGCTCGGCGGCGATCGCGGCATTGCTCTTGCCGTCGGCGATCAGGATCACCACCTCGCTTTCGCGCGCCGTCAGTTGAGCCGGCTCGGCGGGTTTCGCCTTGGGGCGGCAGGCCGGCTCCAGGTGCTGTTCCGACGTCGCCTGGACCAGCGCCAGCGGCTCGTCCAGCTCATCCACCGTGACACGCCCGGCATCGATGAAACGCAAGCCGGACCCCGCCGCCAGATCGGCGGCCAGCCGCGACGCCAGAATATCGCCGCGCCCGGCATGGGCGGCGATCTGCATCGTCACCCGTGCCATCAGCCCCACCGGCGGCCCGCGCATTTCGACCTCACCGACATGGGCGCCCTGGGCGCTTGCAATGCCCATATGTTGCGCCGCATCGCGCAGTGCCGCCGCGCAGCGTATGGCCCGCGCCGGCCCGTCGAAGCGCGAGATCATCAATTCGCCATGGATGCCGGCGACGCGTCCGCCATGACGGCCGACCAGCTGCCGCCAGCTCTCCTGGAAGCGCTCGCTACGTTCGCTCCACATGCGGTCGCCAACCCGCGCCGTGTCGTAGATGCGTGTCGCCAGAAGAGCGGCAAGCACGCGCTCCGCTTCGGCCACGGCACGCTCGCCAGTCAGGAATTCCTCGATCAGGTCGGCCACCCGGTCGACATCGCCGGTCCAGATCGGGTGGTCGCGCCCGGGGACCTCGACCAATCGCGCATTCGAGATGTTTTTCGCCAGGAAGCGGCTGGCGTCGGGGTCGACGCGCGCGTCGTCGCGGCGATGGATGAGCAGCGTCGGTGCGCTGATCGCCGAAAGCACGCCGCGCACGTCGATGCCGGCATTCATCCGGGCAAGTGCGGCCGCTGCCGTCGGACTGGCCGACAGCCGTTCGAAGCGTGCCCACCACTGGGTGAAATGCGCATCATCTACCCGGCCGGGAGCGAAGTTGGGCAGTGTGGCGCCCGTGCCCCATTCCGTGCCGGCCGTCGCGATGAAGGCCTCGAGGCGCTCCGGCGACATCACCCATTTGTGGAAATGCGCATAACCGCCATAGAGCGCCAGCGCTCGTGTCCGTTCCGGATAGGTGGCGGCAAACAACATTGCCATCGGCGCGCCTTCCGAAGCGCCGAGCAAGGCCGCGCGGCCGCTGCCGGTGGCATCCATCACCGCGCGCACATCGTCCATGCGGGTTTCGAGGCTGGGCAGGTGGCGTGGGTCGACGCGGTCGGAGAGGCCGGTGCCGCGCTTGTCGAACAGGATCAGCCGCGAGAACGCCGAGAGCCGTTTCAAGAGCCTGGCGTAGCCCTCGTCTTCCCAATGCAGGTCGAGATTGGAGATGAAGCCGGGCACGAAAACCAGGTCGAACGATCCCTGGCCGACCACCTGATAGGCGATCCGCACGTCGCCGCTGAGGGCATATCGCGTCTCGATCGGCCTCACGTTGCTATCCCGCCCGGCCAGACGATTTCTGATCGCCGACCATAGCAGACGCCCGGCGGATGCGGCAGCCAAACTTTAGAAGACAGGAATATAGCCCGCGGCGAGCCGTGTTCGCCCGCCATTTCTGGGGGAGGCTATTTCTGGGGAGCGGCGCTCTCTGCACCCGTGGGTTGGACGTAGCCGATGCTCACATCGGCCTGCTCCTCGGTCTTCGGCCGCTTGATTCTGGCCGAGGCCACGACGACGAGTTCGTCAAAACCTTCGCCGCCGCTGTCCAGCATCTCGAAGAACTGCCGGCGCATCCTGGGCTCCCAGAACTTGTTGATGTGCTCGGCCACGCCCGCCACACCTTCCTCGCGGGGCCTTGAATGGAAGAAGGCGGCGATCTGGTTGGCCATGCGCACCAGCTTTTCCCCGGTGCTCGTGATGTGTTCTTCGTCATGTGACATGCTGGGCAACTCCCAAGACCACCCGTTCCGGGTGGGTGAAAACATCGAAATCGTCGCCGCGCACCAGCGCCACCAGCGTCATGC
The DNA here is from genome assembly GCF_040322455.1 of Mesorhizobium sp. M0139. Classification (NCBI taxonomy): domain Bacteria; kingdom Pseudomonadati; phylum Pseudomonadota; class Alphaproteobacteria; order Hyphomicrobiales; family Phyllobacteriaceae; genus Mesorhizobium; species Mesorhizobium sp. M0139. The sequence continues at coordinate 231,814 of NZ_JAMYTN010000009.1, read as the reverse complement.
CGGCCTCTTCGGCGGTGCGGATGGCAAGGGCTGTCGGCGCCGACACGGCGATGATGAAGGCGGAGCCGATCGCCGCCGTTTTCTGCACCATCTCCACTGAGACGCGTGATGTCACCACCACCGCGCCCGATGCACCGTCAATGCCGGCCTTGGCCAGCGCGCCGGCCAGTTTGTCCAGCGCATTGTGCCGGCCGACATCCTCGCGCGCCATGACGATGCCTTTGCCGGGAATGTAGAAGCCCGCTGCGTGCACGGCGCCGGTTTCTGAATGCAGAGGCTGCACCTTGGACAAAAGCTTTACCGAACGGGTGATATCGTCGGCTTCAAGCGTAAGCTTGGACGCACCAACCTTGTCGACCGAGCGCATCGCTTCCTCGATCGATTCGATGCCGCACAGCCCGCAGCCAACCGGCCCGGCCAAGCGCCGGCGCCGCGTCTCGAAGCGCGTATTGGCCTGGTCCTTCAGCCGGATCTGGATATCGATGCCGGCGCCATGGTCCCCGACCTCGATCGCATCGATTTCGTCAGGCAAGGCTATGATGCCTTCGGTCAGAGAGAAGCCGAGCGCGAAATCCTCGAAATCGGCCGGGCTCGCCATCATCACCGCATGGGTGGTGCCGGCAAAGGAGAACGCCACCGGCGTCTCCTCCGGCACCATGCGGTTGGCCGATGTCGTGCCGCTGGCGCGGTGGGCAAGGCGAGAGATTTGGGTGGTGGCTTGGCGTTTTCGGGTCACGAGGCGCGCCCCTCTGCGTCCGTCCTTAGCAGTAGCTGTGGAGGCTCGCGCCTTTCCTCTCCCCCGTCGACCGGGGGAGAGGTGTCAAGCGAAGCTTGACGGAGTGGGGGTCGACTGCTCGCCAGATAGGCCGGTTTGCCTGCTCTTTGGGTTGTGCGCGACTTTCGACGGCTGCGTGTTGCGGGGCCGGCTTCCCCCACTCCGTCGCCGCTTCGCGGCGCCACCTCTCCCCCCTCCGGAGGGAGAAGAAAGGCGCCCGGCGGCATAAGCTCGCGTCCTTCCTGACGGAGTAGGGGTCGACCAACCGTCAAGATTGAAGCTCTTATTGTCGAACGACGTGGCAAGACTACTCCGCCGCTTCCAGCTTTGCGATGCGGCGGCTCTGCTCGGCCTGCTCGTTATAGTCGCGCTGCCAGTCCGAAGGTCCGTTCGACGCGCCGACCTGCACTGCGGTCACCTTGTACTCCGGACAATTGGTCGCCCAGTCGGAGAAGTCGGTGGTGATGACGTTGGCCTGCGTGTCCGGATGGTGGAAGGTGGTGTAGACCACGCCCGGCGCCACCCGGTCGGTGATCAGCGCACGCAGCGTCGTCTCGCCCGAACGGCTGGTCAGCCGCACCCAGTCGCCATCGCGCAGGCCGCGGTTCTCGGCGTCGTGCGGATGGATCTCCAACCGATCTTCCGAGTGCCACATGACGTTTTCGGTGCGCCTTGTCTGTGCACCGACATTGTACTGGCTGAGAATGCGGCCGGTGGTCAGCAGCAACGGGAAACGCGGCCCGGTCCGCTCGTCGGTCGCGACATATTCAGTGCGGATGAACTTGCCCTTGCCACGCACGAAGCCATCCATATGCATGATCGGTGTGCCGAGCGGCGCCTTCTCGTTGCAGGGCCATTGCACGGATCCGACACGGTCGAGCAGCTCGAAGGACACGCCGGCGAAGCTCGGCGTCGTTTTTGCAACCTCGTCCATGATCTCGGAGGGATGCTGATAGTTCCAGTCCAGCCCGATCGCACGGGCAAGCTCCTGTGTCGCTTCCCAGTCGGCATAGCGCGCCTTCGGCTCCAGCACCTTGCGCACCATGTTGATGCGGCGCTCGGCATTGGTGAAGGTGCCGTCCTTTTCCAGGAAGGTCGAGCCCGGCAGGAAGACATGCGCGTAGTTAGCTGTCTCGTTGAGGAACAGGTCGTGCACGACGACGCATTCCATCGCCGCCAGGCCGGCCGCGACATGCTTGGTATCAGGGTCGGATTGCAGGATGTCCTCGCCCTGGATGTAGATGCCCTTGAAGGATCCGTCGACGGCGGCATCCAGCATGTTTGGGATGCGCAGGCCCGGTTCGTCGTCGAGCTTCACCCCCCACAACGTCTCATAGATGTCGCGCACCGCCTCGCCGGAGATGTGGCGGTAGCCCGGCAGTTCATGCGGGAACGAGCCCATGTCGCAGGAACCCTGCACGTTGTTCTGGCCGCGCAGCGGATTCACCCCGACGCCCGGGCGGCCGATATTGCCGGTCGCCATGGCAAGGTTGGCGATAGCCATAACCGTGGTCGAACCCTGGCTGTGTTCGGTCACGCCGAGGCCGTAATAAATCGCGCCATTGCCGCCCTTGGCATAGAGCCGTGCAGCACCTCGGATCAGTTCGGGATCGACGCCGGACAGCTTGCCCACGATTTCGGGGCTGTTTTCCGGCAAGGCGACGAAAGAAGCCCAATCCTGGAACTCCGCCCAGTCGCAGCGATCGCGGATGAAGGCTTCGTCGAAAAGCCCTTCGGTAACGATGACATGCGCCAGCGCCGTCAGCACCGCCACGTTGGTGCCCGGCTTCAGCGGCAGGTGATAGTCGGCCTCGATATGCGCCGACTTGACCATTTCGGTGCGGCGCGGATCGAGCACGATCAGCTTGGCGCCCTGGCGCAGCCGCTTCTTCAGCCGCGAGGCGAACACCGGGTGGGCGGAAGCCGGATTGGCGCCGATGATGACGGCGACATCGGTGAAGTCGACGGAATCGAAATCCTGCGTGCCGGCCGAGGTGCCATAGGTCTGGCCGAGGCCGTAGCCGGTCGGCGAGTGGCAGACGCGGGCGCAGGTGTCGACATTGTTGTTGCGGAAGCCTTGGCGCACCAGCTTCTGCACCAGATAGGTCTCTTCATTCGTGCAGCGCGAGGACGTGATACCGCCGATCGAGGTGCGGCCGTATTGATACTGGATACGGCGGAATTCCTTGGCCGTATGGGCGATGGCCTCTTCCCAACTCACTTCGCGCCAGGGATCGCTGACCTTTTCCCGGATCATAGGCGACAGGATGCGGTCCTTGTGGGTGGCATAGCCATAGGCGAAACGGCCCTTCACGCAGGAGTGGCCGTGGTTCGCCTTGCCGTCCTTGTAGGGCATCATGCGAATGACTTCGTCGTCCTTCACTTCTGCCTTGAACGAGCAGCCGACGCCGCAATAGGCGCAGGTGGTGACAGCGGAACGCTCGGGCATGCCTTTCTCAAGCACGGTCTTTTCACGCAGCGCATCGGTCGGACAGGCCTGCACGCAGGCGCCGCAGGATACGCATTCGGAGGCGATAAAATCCTCGTGCATGCCGGCGACCATGCGCGATTCGAAACCGCGGCCCTCGATCGTCAGCGCGAAGGTGCCTTGCACCTCTTCGCAGGCCCGCACGCAGCGCGAGCACACGATACATTGCGCCGGATCATAGGTGAAATAGGGGTTGGACTCATCGCGGGCGATGTAGTCGACCGCCAGCGAGCCATGGCCGGGCGCGACGCCGTTTTCCTGCTTGACGTGGTTGCGGCCCTCGATGCCGAAGCGGTTCTCGGTCAGGCCGACAGACTTCGCCACAACGTCGAACTCGCTGGCCCCGGTACCGGCCTTCTCGTTCCAGCCGGTCGGGTGGTCGGAGACGTAAAGCTCCATGACACCGCGGCGGATGGCGTCGAGCCGCTCGGATTGCGTGCGCACCACCATGCCTTCGCCGACGGGCGTCGTGCAGGATGCCGGCGTGCCGCCGCGCCCGTCGATCTCGACCAGGCAGACGCGGCAGGAGCCGAACGAGTCCAGCATGTCCGTGGCACAGAGTTTTGGGATCTCGACCCCGCCTTCCATCGCCGCGCGCATGATCGACGTACCCTCCGGCACGCTGATGCTGCGGCCGTCGACGATCAGCGTAACCTGCTTTTGCGCCTTCGATTCCGGGGTTCCGTAATCGAGTTCTTCGATGAGTGTCGGGAAGTCGGCCTTGATATTCATCTGCCAGCACCTATTCAGCAGCCACGCGCGCCGGCGCGGGCTTGAAATCTTCGGGGAAATGGGTGATCGAGCTCATCACCGGATAGGGCGTGAAGCCGCCCAGCGCGCAGAGCGATCCGAACTTCATCGTGTTGCAGAGATCGGTGACCAGTGCCAGGTTCTTCTCCGGCTCGATGCCGGCGGCAAGCCGGTCGATGGTCTCCACCCCGCGTATCGAGCCGATGCGGCAGGGCGTGCACTTGCCGCAGCTTTCGATGGCGCAGAACTCCATGGCAAAGCGCGCCTGCTTCAGCATGTCGGCCGTGTCGTCGAACACGGTGATGCCGGCATGACCGATCAGTCCGTCGCGCTTCGCGAACTCTTCGTAGTCGAACGGCGTGTCGAACAGGCCGCGCGGGAAATAGGCGCCGAGCGGGCCGCCGACCTGCACCGCCTTCACCGGGCGACCAGTGGCCGTACCGCCGCCGATCTCGTCGACGATCTCGCCCAGCGTCATGCCGAACGCCGCCTCGAACAGGCCGCCGAACTTGACGTTGCCGGCGATCTGTATCGGGATCGTGCCGCGCGAGCGGCCCATGCCGAAATCCTTGTAGAAGGCAGCACCCTTGTCCATGATGATGGGCACGGAGGCTAGGCTGATGACGTTGTTGATCACCGTCGGCTTGCCGAACAGACCCTGGATTGCCGGCAGCGGTGGCTTGGCGCGCACCACGCCGCGCTTGCCTTCAAGGCTGTTCAGCAGCGAAGTTTCCTCGCCGCAGACATAGGCGCCGGCGCCGACGCGGATTTCCATGTCGAAGGCGTTGGGCGAACCCAGCACGCTGACGCCGAGCACGCCTGCCTTGCGGGCGACCTCGACAGCCTTGTTCATGACAGCCACCGCATGCGGATATTCCGAGCGGATATAGACGAACCCCTTGGTCGCGCCGGCGGCGATGCCGGCAATCGTCATGCCTTCGATGAGCACGAAGGGGTCGCCCTCCATGATCATGCGGTCGGCAAAGGTAGCGCTGTCGCCCTCGTCGGCATTGCAGACGATGTATTTGCGGTCAGATGTCGTATCGAGCACCGTCTTCCACTTGATGCCGGTCGGGAAGCCGGCGCCGCCGCGGCCGCGCAAGCCCGATTCCGTGACCTGTTTGACGATGTCGAGCGGCGCCATGGCCACCGCGTTCTGCAGGCCCTTGAGCCCGCCCAGTGACTTGTAGGCGTCGAGCGATAGCGGGTCGTTGATGCCGCAACGCGCGAAGGTCAGGCGCGTCTGCTTGGCGAGGAACGGGATTTTGTCGGGCGCGCCCAGCCAGCGCTTGTGATGCCCGCCGGTCAGAAAGCCGCTGTCGAACAGGCTCTTGACGTCTGAGGGCTTGACCGGCCCGTAAGCGACGCGGCCCTTTTCGGTCGCGACCTCGACCATCGGTTCGAGGAAATAGGCGCCGCGCGAGCCGTTGCGGACGATCTTGGCCTCGACGCCCCGTTCAGCCAGTTCCGCACGAACAGCCTTGGCGACCTTTTCGGCGCCGAGCGCCAGCGCGCCGGAGTCACCTGGAATGTAGATGCGCGGGATCATGAGCGTACCTCCGCGACGATCTCTTCGATCTTCTCGTCATCGAGCCGCCCGATCACCTCGCCATCCAGCATCGCCGACGGTGAACAGGCGCACAGCCCGAGGCAATAGACGGGCTCAAGTGTAACCGATCCGTCGCGGGTGGTCTCATGGAAATCGATGCCGAGCAACTGCTTGACCTTTGCGGCGATCTCATCCGAACCCATCGACTGGCAGGCTTCCGCCTGGCAGAGCTTGAGCACGTGCCGGCCGGCCGGCCGGGCACGGAAATCATGATAGAAGGTCACAACGCCGTGCACCTCGGCCCTCGACAGGTTCAGCCCATCCGCGATGACGGGCACGGCGTCCTGCGGCACGTGGCCAAATTCTTCCTGGATCTCGTGCAGGATCGGCAGCAGCGGGCCTTCGAGGCCCTTCAACTCCTGGATGATCGCCGCCGTGCGCGACTGTATCTCGGTACTTGCTGGCTGCATCGTCACGCAGCGCCCTCCCTATCATAGCGATCGATGCATATATCGTCCAAAGGCATGAAGCGGTTTTGGAACAACGACATGCCTACGCCGCTTATCGCTAAGTGCTTAAGAAATCAGAGAAAACCTCTGAAATCAATAAAGCGGTTTCGTTGCACGATAGAAAATTTCTATCGCGCCGATTGACCAGTTATGACTAGCTCAGCGATTGGCGCGGAAATCGTCTGCCAGCGCCATCGCCTCGTCCAGCAGCGCCTGCACCAACGGGGTGTGCGGTTCGCGCGGAGCGGCGACCAGCCCGACAGTGTGGCTGGCATCCGGTTCGACGATCGGAATGGCCCGGATCGGTTCGGAAAAACCGAATGTTTCCGCCAGGTTGAGCGGCATGATCGACGACCATTTGCCTGTCCGTATGTGGGAGAACAGCACGATCATCGAGTTGGATTCCAGTGTCGGCCGCACCTGCACGCCGGCCTCGGCCAGATGCTGGTCGATGATGCGGCGGTTCTGCATGTCCGGCGTCAACAAGCAGAGCGGCAGCTGGCTGATTTCGGCCCATGTCACTTTGTCGCGATCCGAATAGGGATTTCCGACCGCCGTGATCAGCTGGTAGCGCTCGTCATAGAGCGGCACGCTGGTCACCCGTCCGAGAGGCTCGTTGTCGAGATAGGTGATGCCGGCATCGACGTCGAAATTGCCGAGCAGCGACAACACCTCGATCGAGGTGCGCGACAGGATAGAGAAGGTGACGCCCGGATGCTTCTCGCGAAATGGCGTCGTAAGCCGCGCCACCATGGCGAGGGCGGTTGGGATGGCGGCAATACGGATACGCCCGGACAGGCCATGTCGCGCTGCCCGCATCTCTTCGCGCATGGTCCTGGAGTCGCCGACGATGCGACGCGCCCACACCAGCACCTGCTTGCCTTCCGGCGTCAGCCCCTGAAAGCGCGAACCGCGATTGACCAGCATGACGCCGAGCTGGCCCTCCAGCTGCTTGATCCCGGCCGACAAGGTCGGCTGCGTGACGCCGCACGCTTCCGCCGCCCGGCCGAAATGCTCCTCCTTGGCCAGCGCGATGAAGAATTCGAGCTTGTCGATCATACCATCCGTCCGTTCGTTGCGCGCAAGGTCGGAGAAATTGCCTTTCGCCGCAAGCTCTACCCGCAATTGGCCATGCATCCACATCTTTGGGCCGGCTGGCTGTTTCCCCCGGCCGAACACGGCGCTATGTGGTTGGATGGAATACGAGGAGATCGGACATGCTGGGCTGGTTCCGCAAGCTTTTGCCGCGCGAAGATCGCTTCTTCGACCTCTTTGAACGGCATTCCCGCACCGTGGTCGGCGGCGCCGAGGCGCTGGAGCAGCTTCTGCAGGGCAAGGACATCGATCGCTGGTGCCAGAATATCATCGATCTCGAGGACGAGGCCGATCATATCACGGCCGAAGTCCTGCTGGCGGTGCGGCGCTCCTTCATCACGCCTTTCGATCGCGGCGACATCAAAGACCTGATCCAGTCGATGGATGACGCCATCGACATGATGCACAAGACCGTCAAGACGGTGAAGCTGTTCGAAAAGAAGGAATTCGACCCGCTGATGCAGGAGATGGGCGGCGTCATCGTTGCCGCCTCCAGGCTGGTTGCCGAGGCGATCCCGCTGCTCAGCAAGGTCGGCACGCACACGGTGCGCCTCAACGCCATCGCCGAAGAGGTGATGCGCGTCGAAAGTCGCGCCGACGATCTGCATGAGCAGGGATTGAAGGACCTGTTCAAGCGGCATGGCCGCAGCGATCCGATGGCCTACCTGATCGGCTCGGAGATCTACGGCCAGCTGGAGAAGGTGGTCGACCGCTTTGAGGACGTCGCCAACGAGATCAGCGGCATCGTCATCGAGAACGTTTAGGCAATGGAAGCCACCATCGCCTTTCCCGTGCTGATCGGCCTTGTCGCCGTCGCGCTGTTTTTCGATTTTCTAAACGGCCTGCACGATGCGGCGAACTCCATCGCCACCATCGTCTCCACCCGCGTGCTGAGACCGCAATATGCGGTCCTGTGGGCGGCTTTCTTCAATTTCATCGCCTTCATGTTCTTCGGCCTTCACGTGGCTGAAACCGTGGGAAAAGGTATCGTCGACGTCAGCATCGTCACGCCGGCGGTGATCTTCTCGGCGCTCGTCGGCGCCATCGTCTGGAACATCGTCACCTGGATTGCCGGCATCCCGTCCAGCAGTTCGCATGCGCTGATCGGCGGGCTCGTCGGTGCCGGCGTTGCAAAGGCTGGGCCCGGCGCCATAGTCTGGACCGGGCTTGGCAAGACGGTCGCCGCAATCGTCGTGTCGCCGGCGACAGGGTTTGTTCTGGCGCTGGTCCTGATCCTGGCCGTTTCCTGGCTGTTCGTGCGCCAGACACCGTTCGCCGTCGACAGCACCTTCCGCGTCATGCAGTTCTTTTCGGCCTCGCTTTATTCGCTAGGGCACGGCGGCAACGACGCCCAGAAAACCATGGGCATCATCGCCGTGCTGCTCTATTCGCAAGGTATGCTCGGCGGGACGTTCTACGTGCCGCTGTGGGTCGTCCTCACCTGTCAGACAGCACTGGCGCTCGGCACTTTGTTCGGCGGCTGGCGCATCGTCCACACGATGGGCTCGAAGATCACCCGGTTGAACCCGATGCAGGGCTTCTGCGCCGAGACCGGCGGCGCCATCACCCTGTTTGCCGCCACCTGGCTTGGCGTCCCCGTGTCGACCACCCATACGATCACCGGGGCCATCATCGGTGTCGGCGCTGCCCGTCGCGTCTCTGCCGTGCGCTGGGGCATTGCCGGCAACATCGTCATCGCCTGGATCGTCACCTTGCCGGCCACGGCTGCAATTTCGGCGCTCACCTACCTTGCGGTTGGCCTGGCAAGGTGAGGCGGACACCGTGGTGCTTGGAGTCGCTGCCAATCTGCACTATCTGAGCCGCAGCCAAACGCCTTAGGGAATAATGCATGTCCGTCACCAAGGAAATCGTCACCGAGCGTCTGAAGACGGTCAACGGGCCGGACTTCACCGGCAACATCGTCGACCTCGGCATGGTTTCGGAGATTTTCATCGCCGATTCGAAAGTGTTTTTCTCGATCACCGTTCCCGCCGCCCGCGCACAGGAGATGGAGCCGCTGCGCGCCGCAGCCGAGCGTGTCGTCAAGGCGATCCCTGGTGTCGCCGGCGCCGTCGTCGCGCTGACGGCGGAGAAGAAGGGCGGCGGCATGGAGGCTCCGGTTGCGTCGCGTCCCGCGCCCAGGCCCGCACCGCCGGCTGCGCCAGCCGCGCCGCGCCCGGCTCCACACTCTCCAGCCCCGCACGCCCCGGCCTCGCAAAGCTCGGGCAAGCGCGGCGTGCCCGGCATCGAGGCGATCATCGCGGTGGCGTCCGGCAAGGGCGGCGTCGGCAAGTCGACCACCGCTGTCAACATCGCGCTTGGCCTCGCCGCCAACGGTTTGCGTGTCGGCGTGCTCGATGCCGATATTTATGGGCCGTCCATGCCCAGGCTGCTCAACATCCATGGCCGGCCGCAGACCGTCGACGGCAAGATCCTGAAACCGATGGAGAATTACGGCCTTAAGGTGATGTCGATGGGCTTCCTCGTCGACGAGGAGACGCCGATGATCTGGCGCGGTCCGATGGTGATGTCGGCGCTGACGCAGATGCTGCGCGAGGTCGAATGGGGCCGCCTCGACGTGCTCGTCGTCGACATGCCGCCCGGCACCGGCGACGCGCAGCTGACTATGGCCCAGCAGGTGCCCCTGGCCGGCGCCGTCATCGTCTCGACGCCGCAGGACCTGGCGCTGATCGACGCCCGCAAGGGATTGAATATGTTCAAGAAGGTCGACGTGCCGCTGCTCGGCATCGTCGAGAACATGAGCTATTTCATAGCACCCGATACCGGCAAGCGCTACGACATCTTTGGCCATGGCGGGGCGCGGCGCGAGGCCGAGCGGCTCGGCGTAACCTTCCTCGGCGAAGTGCCGCTGGAAATGGGCATTCGCGAAAGTTCTGATGAAGGCTCGCCCGTGGTGGCGTCGAAGCCCGACGGCCCCGAGGCGAAGATTTACCGCGATATTGCTTCGAAGGTCTGGGACCGGGTCAACGAAGAACGCGGCGCGGCCGAAGCGGCGGTGCCGAACATCGTGTTCGAGTAGCTCGGATATCCCTCCCCCTTGAGGGAGGGTGGCCCGAAGGGCCGGGTGGGGTCCGCGGTGACACGCTCGACGCTATTTCTTTACAAGTAGAGGCAGCTCAACTCAGGTTGAGGCAGTTGAGGCGACCCCACCCGCCTCGCTTCGCGAGGCACCCTCCCCTCAAGGGGGAGGGGAGCCCACCTTCTCGCCAAAGCTTGAAAAAAACTGCCCGGCCAGCTTCTTCGAAGTCGATTCGATCAGCCGGCTGCCGAGTTGGGCGATCTTGCCGCCGACTTCGGCCTTGGCCGCGTATTTGAGGACCGTCGCATCCGGCCCGTCCGCCGTCAGCGTCACGTCGGCGCCACCCTTGGCGAAGCCGGCAATACCGCCCTTGCCCTCGCCCTGGATGGTGTAGGAGTGCGGCGGCTTCAGGTTCTTCAACGTCACCTCGCCGTTGAATGTCGCCTTGATCGGTCCGATCTTCAACACCACCGTCGCCGCCATTTCGGTCGGCGATTTCATCTCCAGGTGCTGGCAGCCGGGAATGGTCGCCTGCAAAACCTTCGGATCGTTCAGCGCGTCCCACACTTTCTGCAGGGGGGCGGCAATGCGTTCCTCGCCTTCGATCACCAAAGCCATCGACACCTCCCGGACAGACTTCGAAGGCCTAACGCACGGTCTGGTCTGTGTCTATCGCACCAAAGTCCGGTTGCGACGGTGCGCCCTCTTGCCTGCTTCCGCGCGTTGCCATATCGATTTGTCTTACAAATACGGAGACCATGATGGCAGGCGCCCCCACCGGAAAGAAGAAGTTTCGCTCGCAGGAGTGGTTCGACAATCCCGACAATCCAGGCATGACCGCGCTCTACCTCGAGCGCTACCTGAACTACGGCCTGACGCGGGCCGAGCTGATGTCGGGCAAGCCGCTGATCGGCATCGCCCAGACCGGCTCGGATCTGTCGCCATGCAACCGCCATCATATCGAACTCGCCAAGCGCGTGCGCGAAGGCATCGTCTCGATGGGCGGCATCCCCTTCGAATTCCCGTGCCATCCGATCCAGGAGACCGGCAAGCGCCCGACCGCGGCACTGGACCGCAACCTTGCCTATCTCGGCCTGGTCGAAGTGCTTTACGGCTATCCGCTCGACGGCGTCGTACTGACCATCGGCTGCGACAAAACCACGCCGGCGCTGCTGATGGCGGCGGCCACCGTCAATATTCCGGCCATAGCACTTTCGGTCGGACCGATGCTCAATGGCTGGCACAAAGGCAAGCGCACGGGATCCGGCACCATCGTCTGGGAATCGCGCCAGCGGCTCTCCGCCGGCGAGATTGACTATGACGAGTTCATGGACATCGTCGCCTCATCGGCGCCGTCGACCGGCTATTGCAACACCATGGGCACCGCCACCACGATGAACTCGCTGGCAGAGGCGCTCGGCATGCAATTGCCGGGTTCGGCCGCCATTCCCGCACCCTACCGCGAGCGCGGCCAGATCTCCTATGAGACCGGCAAGCGCATCGTCGAGATGGTGCATGAGGATCTGAAGCCGTCCGACATCATGACGCGCAAGGCCTTCGAGAACGCCATTGTCGTCAATTCGGCGATTGGCGGCTCGACCAATGCCCCGATCCACCTCAACGCGATTGCCCGTCATCTCGGCGTGCCGCTCACCAATGACGACTGGCAGACGGTCGGCCTCCATGTGCCGCTCATCGTCAATCTGCAGCCATCGGGCGAATATCTCGGCGAAGACTATCACCATGCCGGCGGCGTGCCGGCTGTGGTGGCCGAGTTGATGAAGGCCAAGCTGCTGCCTTATCCCGAAGCGATGACCGTCAATGGCAAGACTATCGGTGACAATTGCAAGGGTGTCGCCAACGAGAACACCGACGTCATCCGCACCGTCGCCGAGCCGCTGAAGGCCAATGCCGGCTTCATCAATCTCAGCGGCAATCTGTTCGATTCCGCAATCATGAAGATGAGCGGCATCTCGCCGGAATTCCGCGAGCGCTATCTCTCCAACCCGAACGACCCGGAAGCCTTCGAAGGCAACGCCATGGTCTTTGACGGTCCGGAGGACTACCACGCCCGCATCGACGATCCGGCGCAAGGCATCGACGAGCACACCATCCTGTTCATGCGCGGGGCCGGCCCGATCGGCTATCCCGGCGGCGCCGAGGTGGTCAACATGCAGCCGCCCGCCTATCTCATCAAGAAGGGCATTCACGCGCTGGCCTGCATCGGCGATGGCCGCCAGTCGGGCACATCGGGCTCGCCCTCTATCCTCAACGCTTCGCCGGAAGCCGCCATTGGCGGCGGCCTGGCGCTGCTCAAGACCGGCGACCGTGTGCGCATCGATTTACGGAAAGGCACTGCCAACATCCTCGTCACCGACGAGGAAATCACGCGCCGCCGTGCCGAACTGCAGGTCGATGGCGGCTATCATTATCCCAAGCATCAGACGCCATGGCAGGAGATCCAGCGCTCCATGGTCGACCAGTTCTCGGAGGGCATGGTGCTGAAGCCGGCGGTGAAATACCAGGACGTCGCCCATACCAGCGGCGTGCCGAGGGACAACCACTGAGCACCCGCTTGATATGAAAATGCCGGCCTGATCGGGCCGGCATGAAAGCCTTGGCGTAAGCTTGTTTGGATGGCGGCCTCAGGGTGGAGGCGGGCCGGACGAAGCGGCGATGGCTGTAATGCCGGAGAGTCGTCCTGCCTTGCGGATGACTGGTGTGTGATACTGTTTCTTCATGGGACCCGTTGCCCGTTTAGATCACTGCTCGCACGCCAACTGATCCCACCTGTCAGTATGACATTGCAGTCCTCGTCAGTTTCGGGTTTTTTGACACGAAATCAAGAGGGGTCCAGAGAGTCGTCCATGATGATGGTTTTCCGCCACGGGCGTATCCTTGCCGCCTAGCCCGATCGACATTGCCCCGGTCGACATTGCTATTGTCGGCGCGGGCATGGCCGGTCTCTTCCTGGCGTGGCGCTTGTCCCAAAGTGAAAAGCCCGCAAGGATCGCTGTTTTCGAATCCGCCGGTCGCGTCGGCGGTCGGGCCTCCACGGTCTCATTTCCCGGAGAGCCGAACTTCGGCATCGATCTCGGCGCGATGATGCTGATGCCGCAACATCGGCTGCTCAAAAAACTCATGGCGACGCTGGATGTAAAGCTGTCGGGTATGGACGTCGTCACCGGCGCCAACCGGCTCCATCTGCGCGGTAGGAGCCTGCCCTACGCCGCTATATCGCGCTTTGCGCCGCGCCGCCTGTTTGCCTATGACGTGACGCGTCGGCTGCAGGAAAAAGGCCCGTCCCGCCTGCTGCGAAAGGCGGCAGCACTGATCCTGCCGGGTTCGGAGGCCTTCGGCAGCGCCGAATGGAACGGCGCCGCAGGCTTCGTTTATCGCGGCCGCAAGCTGGCGGATTGGGCGACTTGGGATGTGCTGGCGACGGTCTTGACCCCGGAGGAAATGGCTTTTGCCGAGGACGCGGTGGGCTATTCGTTGCTCCTGCGTGGACCCAACGCCGCCGAGACGTTCAGGCTTGCGCTCGGCGAGCTGAGCGGCGGCCGCTCCTATTGTTCCCCCGATGGCGGGTTCCAGCCGGTTGCGGAGCGAATGGCCGGGCGGATCGCTGTCAGCGGCGGCGCCGTCCATCTCGATCACACCGTGACCGCCATCGCCCGCTCGGCGCAAGGGATGGTCTTGTCTGTCGAGGGGCAGGGCGGGACGGTCGAGGCGCGCAAGGTCGTGCTGGCGTTACCGGTCCGCCCCCTGCGGACCCTGCTGGAAAAGTCCGGCATCGAGCAGCCCAGCGATCTGCCGGCACCGGAACCCTGGCCGATGCTCACGCTGGCCGCCTGCTATGCCAGCCCGTGGTGGGCTCGAAACGGCATCGCGGCCGGCCACAGCGTGACCGATCTGCCGGCTCGCCAGATATGGCAGTTCACAAAAGCGGACGCTCGCGACGCGACGATTCGTCGGAGCGTCGCCATGGCCTATTGCGATGGCAAGCACATGGTATTCTGGCGCTCACTGCTGCCTGAGCTCGCTCGGCGCCACGGCTTTGCGGTTTTGGCCGAGGGACATTCCGCGCTCGAGGCCTTTCACGGCCAGATGGTCGAAGTCCATGGCAAACACGGCGCCATCTCGAAACCCATCGGCGGGTTTGCGCAGGATTGGGGTGCGCCGGCCTATGGCGGCGCGTCGCATGTCTGGGACCGTGGCATAGATATCTCCGGTATAAAACTGGCGAGCCATACGCTCGCTCCGGGCATTCATGTCTGTGGCGAAGCGTGGTCCAACAATCACGGCTGGATCGAGGGCGCGCTGGAAAGTGCGGAAGACCTGTTGCAGCGGGAATTCGGGCTCGACGCCTGGTTTGCCTGAGACTCCGGAAAGGCGATGAAAAACGATCCTACATTCCCATATGAGTGGTCGGCTATCGGACGGAAAGTATCAACGTGACTAAACGGCGCTCTTCCCTCGGTTTCCTCGGCATGTTCGGCCGCTCGGGTGACTTGCGGGAACTGGACAACGCGCTGCGCGGCGCCGACCTTCACCCGGCACTGGTGCCAGAGGGAGTAAAGCTCACCATCGTCAATCTGATGAAGGATCACTGGCCGGACGAGCCCCCGCCAGAGGCTTATCGGTCCGTGGCGCAGCTGTTTGGTTATTGCATCGCAGGCCCACAAACCTTTGAGCAGGCCAATGGGCCGGAGCGGGGGCTGGACGCTGAGCGCCGCATCGAGGCAGCGCTTGAAACCGGTGACAGCCTGGATGCCCAGATCGTGCTGATGGCGCTGCATGGCAAGCTGATCAGCGCCGAAGTCGTCGAGCGCTTTGGGCTAAGTGCGGACTGACCTTCGTAAGGTGAAGCTTACCCGCCCATGCCGCTGCGTGGCAGCTTGATCATCTCGCCGAAGCGGGCGCGCAATTTGTCGTCTAGCAGCTTCGGCACATGGCGCGGGAAGCGCTCGGCAAGCACGCGCTTCTTTTCGATGATCGCCCGCTGCAAGATGTCGGGCCGGCCCTTCTCGTTCCATTCCTTGGGCGAAAAGCGGTCGCCGACGGCCGGATAAAAATACTCGGTCTGCATCAGGCGCAGCGTCTGCTCGTTGCCGAGATAGTGGCCTGGGCCATTCATGCAGACTTCGGTGATGGTGTCGATCGACAGCGCTTCGTCGGTCACTTCGATGCCCCGCACGCAGCGCAGGCAGTGGCCCAGCATGTCATTGTCTATGATCAGGCTCTCCAGGCAAAAGCCGAGCAGCGAGGCGTGCATGCCCGCCGATTCATAGACCAGATTGAGGCCGGCAAGACCGGCCATCACGTCGGTGATCCCCTTTTCATAGCCGGACTGGATGTCGGGCAGTTTCGAATCCGTCATGCCGGCGGCCGAGCCGCCCGGCAGGTCGTAGAACTGCGCCATCTGCGCGCAGGCCGAAGTCAGTACTGCCTGCTCGGCCGAGCCGCCCGACATGGCGCCGGTCCTCAGGTCGGAGACGAACGGCCAGGTGCCGAAGATCGCCGGATGCCCGGGCTTGATGGCGTTGACGTAGATGAGGCCGACCAGCACTTCGGCCACCGCTTGCACCACAGCGCCGGCAATCGCCGCGGGAGCGGTGGCGCCGGCCTGGCCGGCCGATAGAAGCAGGATCGGGATGCCGCCGTCGACACAGGCTTCGAGCACGCCGCAGGCGTCCTCGGCAAACTTCATCGGCGGCACGACGAAGCAATTGGAGTTTGACACGAACGGCCGGGCGCGAAAGTTCTCCTCGCCGCCGGCGATCGCATAAAGCATTTCCAGCGCCGGCTGCACGTTCTCGCGCACCGTGAACGAGGTGCCGACATGCTTCGACGTGCCCATCACGCAGGCGTAGAGCGTGTTGAAGTCCATTTCGAGCGGATCGGGAATGTCGCGCGGCACCATCGGCCGCTGGAAGAAATGGATGTTGTCGAGCCCTTCGACGAGGCGAGCGGCATCATAAATGTCCTGCACCAGCGACTCGCGGTATTCGCGCTTTTCGACATCGACCAGATGCACCGCCGCACCCGCCGTGCCGTAATGCACGCGCTTGCCCTGGATCAGCATGTCATGCCTGGGGTCCTGGCCGTGCAGCGTAAAATTTCGCGCGGCTCGTCTGATCGTGTCCATCACAAGCCCGCGTGGGAAACGGACGCGGCCGTCATCGCCGTAAACGGCGCCGACCCCGGTCAGCGCCTCGACGCAGGAGGGAATGGCATTGGCGAAGCCGACGGTCTCCAGCAGCGTCAGCACCGCTTCATGGATGCGCTCCTGGTCGTTCCGGTTGAGCGGGCCGTAACTGCCGCCTTCAAGCCCGGCACGTACCGGCCTGATGTCGTCGGCCAAAGGTGCTGCCCGCATGGCGCGGCGCGCTTCGCGCCCGCCGGATCGTCGCGAACGCTGGTCGGCTGATGTATCTTTAGGAGCCGCATCCTTAAGAGCCGCATCCTGCTGCTCAACAGCCGCTGACATGGGGGGCACTCCACCTTTAGCTTGCGAAACACGACGCGGTGATTGGTCCACCGTCGGCCTGCTTCGTCCCTCTGTCAGCCGACTATGCCGTTGCCATTGGCCCAGCCTATGGGCCAGTCAACGCAGCCGAGTATGCCAGAGAGCTAATGCAGAATGTTGGTGATCATGCCAAGGGCCGGGCTGTTCAAAGCCCCGGCACAGGCAAATCA
This sequence comes from Mesorhizobium sp. M0139, assembly GCF_040322455.1. Lineage (NCBI taxonomy): Bacteria > Pseudomonadati > Pseudomonadota > Alphaproteobacteria > Hyphomicrobiales > Phyllobacteriaceae > Mesorhizobium > Mesorhizobium sp. M0139. Next base: position 214,909 of record NZ_JAMYTN010000009.1, on the reverse strand, counting down.
GGCTGCAGCGGGCCTGCGTCCGGCTGCGGTCGCGAGCTCGCGAATACCCGGCTCGATGTGCTGCAGTGCGATCGAGGAAATGCCCAAGCGCATGAAACGCGACGGCTTTTCGGTGCGATCGAAGAAGCGGTCGCCCGGCTCGATGATGACGCTGCGCGAGGCCGCGGCCTCGGCCAGTCCACGTGAATCGGTGCCGCGCGGGCCTTCCAGCCAGAGCGATGTGCCGCCGGCCGAATCGGTCGAGCGCCATTCCGGCAGGAATGCGGAAATCGCATGGACCAGACGCTTGCGCCGCTCGTCGAAGGCCGACGACAGCCGCCGCACCAGCGCCTCGTGATGGCCGAGCGACAGGAACAGCGCTACCGCGCGCTGGTTGTTGGCCGGCGGGTGCCTGAGCATGAAGCGGCGCAGCGCCCTAAGCTCGGAGATTAGTCCAGCCGAAGCGACGATGTAGCCAAGCCGCAGGCCCGGAGCCAGCGTCTTCGACATCGAGCCGACATAGACGACGCGACCCGAGCGATCGAGGCTCTTCAGCGCCTGCTGCGGCGCCTCGTCGAGAAGCTGGCTGTCATAGCCGTCCTCGATGATGATCTGGTTGTGGCGGTTGGCGCGCGCCAGAAGGTCCTGCCGCCGCTCTGCCGACAGCGGCACCATGGTCGGGCAATGGTGGCTGGGGGTGACGAAGACAAAGCCGGAATCGTTGGGGATGGACGAGGTGACGATGCCGGACTGATCGACCGGAACCGGCTGGATTTCGGCGCCTGCCAGGCGGAAGATCGAGCGCGCGTCGGGGTATCCCGGGTCTTCCATCGCGACCTTGGAGCCCTTTGTCATCAGCAGTGTCGCCAGCATATAGAGCGCGTTCTGGGCGCCCAGCGTAACGATGATCTCGTCCGGATTGGCGAAGATGCCGCGCCGCGGCAACAGCCGCGCCTGGATCTGCTCGATCAAGAGCGGATCGTCGCGATCGACCATGTCGGAGGCCCAGTTGCGGATTTCGAGCACGGCCAGCGCCATGCGGTTGCACTCACGCCACTCGGCTGTCGGGAACAGCGCCGGGTCGAACTGGCCGTAGACGAAGGGGTAGGAGGACTTGATCCAGTTGTCGTGCTTGGCCGGTGGCGGCATGTCGCTGGCGGCGATCTGCCTTCGTGCCTTCCAGTCGATCTCGTTTTGCTGGTCCGGCGCCTTCTGGTGCGGCTTGGCGGGGGTGGCCAGCACATCCGGATTGACGAAATGGCCGCGCCGTTCGCGCGCCACCAGGAAACCTTGGTCGACCAATTGCTGGAACGCCAGCACCACAGTGCCGCGTGCGACGCCGAGTTTTTCAGCCAGGATGCGGCAGGACGGAAGCGGCATCGAAGCGGCGATCTGCCGGTCGAGAATGGCGGCGACGATCGCCTGACGGATCTGCGCCTGCAGGGTCTGGCCCGATTCCGCCGAAATCCGGAACAGGCCGGACCATATGGCCGTGTCGTTACGCTGTGGCATGGAAGGTGTTCCTCGATGGCCAGTCTTTTTTGCTTGGCTGGACCAGCGGAAGGTAACCGTGGCACAAGGGGTTGCGCCAATCAATTTTTCTGATCGCTGGGATTTATGCCAGTGATCTATGCGCGACGCGCAGCGTCGTCGCATCCCCGGGTGACGCTTGCGTCATCCCGCAGCGCGACGCCCGCGCGACGCGCAGCGTCGTCGCGCCTCATTATTCCCAGCGCGATGCGAAGCGTCGTCGCTACTCCCATCACATCATCCAGCGCGACGCGCAGCGTCGTAGCTCCATCACATCGCACTATGCTGCACTGCGTCATCCCCACGCATTGAAACATGGGGAATTCGGCTCAATAAGATCAGCGCGACGACACGCGCCGGAAACATCCGGTCTGATAAGATGTCGTGAAAAACGATCAGGAGCCGGCAGTGGATCATTCCTCCTTCGACAAACAGCTTGTCGCCTTGCGTGCTGCGCGCGCGGCGGCATCGGGCACGATGCGCGAGGCGTTTGCCGCGGACCCCAAGCGCTTCGAGACATTTTCGGCCAGCGACGGCGACCTTTTGCTCGACTGGTCGAAATGCGCGGTCGACCAGCGCACGATGGAACTGCTCGAGAAGCTCGCCGCCGCCGCCGATCTCGAAGGTCGCCGGGCCGCAATGTTTTCCGGCAAGAAGATCAACATCACCGAGGATCGCGCCGTGCTGCACACGGCGCTACGGAACCTCTCGGGCAAGGGCGTCACGGTCGATGGCCAGGACGTCAAGGCGGATGTGCTGTCCGTGCTCGACGCCATGGGCGCTTTCGCCGATGCCATTCGCTCCGGCAAGGCCGCCGGCGCCACCGGCAAGAAAATCACCGACATCGTCAACATCGGCATTGGCGGCTCCGATCTCGGCCCGGCCATGGCGACGCTGGCGCTGGCGCCCTATCACGACGGCCCGCGCGCGCACTACGTCTCCAACATCGACGGCGCCCATATCCACGACACGCTGAAGGGCCTGTCGGCCGAAACCACCCTGTTCATCATCGCCTCGAAGACCTTCACCACGGTTGAGACGATGACCAATGCCGAGACGGCACGCGAATGGGTGCAGAAGGCGCTCGGCAAGGAAGCAGTCGGCAAGCATTTCGCCGCCGTCTCGACCGCGCTCGACCTGGTTTCCAAGTTCGGCATCGAAGCGGATCGCGTGTTCGGCTTCTGGGACTGGGTCGGCGGCCGCTATTCGCTGTGGGGCGCCATCGGCCTGCCGGTGATGATCGCCATCGGCCCGCGCAACTTCCGCGCCTTCCTCGATGGCGCGCATGAGATGGACGAGCACTTCCGCACCGCACCCCTGCAGAAGAACCTGCCGGCGCTGCTGGGGCTGGTCGGCTGGTGGCATCGCGTGATCTGCGGTTATCCGGCGCGTGCGGTCATCCCTTATGACCAGCGCCTTTCCAGGCTGCCGGCCTATCTGCAGCAGCTCGACATGGAATCGAACGGCAAGGGCGTCACCCTCGACGGCACGCCGGTGACGACGCCGACCGGACCGCTGGTCTGGGGCGAGCCCGGCACCAATGGCCAGCACGCCTTCTTCCAGCTGCTGCACCAGGGCACCGATTTCATCCCGGTCGAGTTCCTTGCCGCTGCCGTCGGCCATGAGCCTGATCTCAAGCACCAACACGATCTACTGCTTGCCAATTGCCTGGCCCAATCGGAAGCGTTGATGAAGGGCCGCACGCTGGACGAGGCGCGCGCGCAGATGCTGGCCAAGGGCATGAAGCCGGCCGATGTCGACAGAATAGCCCCGCACCGCGTCTTCTCCGGCAACCGCCCCTCGGTGACGATCCTCTACCGCAAGCTCGACCCGCGCACCTTCGGCCGGCTGATCGCGCTTTACGAGCACCGCGTCTTCGTCGAAGGCACTCTGTTCAACATCAATTCCTTCGACCAATGGGGCGTCGAGCTCGGCAAGGAGCTGGCGACCGGCCTGTTGCCAGTCGTGGAAGGCAAGGAGAGCGCCGCCAAGCGCGACGCATCGACGGTCGGGCTGGTGGCGCGCATCCAGCAACTGCGGGGGGCTCAATGAAAAATCCGGCCGACATCAAGGGCATCTTGTTCGACAAGGACGGCACGCTTGTCGATTTCAACGCGACCTGGCTCGGCATCGCCGATTTCATGGCCATGGACGCCGCCGAGGGCGATCGCTGGAAAGCCGACAGGCTGCTTTCGGCGGCGGGCTTCGATTTTGTCGCCAAGCGTTTCAAGCCGGATTCCATCTTCGCCTCGGGCACCAACATGGATGTCGTCGAACTATGGTTCCCGCGCCTGTCCGACGAGGACCAGATGCTGGCCGTCGCCCGCTTCAACGAGATCACCTCGGTGCAAGGCTCATCGATGGCGGTGGCCCTGCCCGGCATCGTCGCGGCGCTGACGGCTCTGCACAAGCGATCCTACCGGCTCGGCGTCGCCACCAACGATTCGACTGCCGGTGCCGAAAAGACCATGGTCACGCTCGGCGTCGCCCAGCTGTTCACCGCCGCCTATGGCTATGACGCGGTCGCCAATCCGAAACCGGCGCCGGACACGATCGTCGCCTTTTGCGACCTGACCGGGTTGAAGGCGTCCGAGATCGCCATGGTCGGCGACAACCGCCACGACCTGGAGATGGCGCGTGCTGGCGGCTGCGGCCTGGCGGTCGGCGTGCTCTCCGGCACCGGCACGCGTGAATCGCTGTCGGCGATCGCCGACGTCGTGCTGGATTCGGTTGCCGACTTGCCAGACTTTCTCTCGGCGCGGGTCAAGGAGACGGTCTGAAGGGGGCCTGGGGCAAACTCAATTCGACTCGAGATTTCCCGCCAATGGCCGAGTTGGGCGAAGCAGCCCATGAAAACTATGGAGCTTCTGGTTTGTTTTCGGACACAGTGGGCCACTCATCAGCAGAGCAAACGTACCCGCATTTGCCGCACCTGATCTTGGCGCTTGCGTTATCGATGTCTTCGCCCGGCTGAAGGTCGAAGCCGCGATTTTCGCACTTTGGGCAAACTGTGAAACCGATACGTTGAACAACTTTAATCCACGCCATTCGACTTCTCCTATCAACGGCTAATCGAATCTATTTTCTGCCCCTTGAGGTTTGTCCACAATGAGTAGAATCCGGCCATTCAGAGCGACTGGGCTTTGCCGCGTCGCGCTAGCAAATCTTCCGGCTCGAACCAAAACACACCGCTCAGCCTGCCCGCAGCGCCCTTCGCGTCACCGAAGTCCGGCACTTGATATTCCGCAACCAATCGTAGCCGCGACAGCGGCAGATCGGCGCGGCGGGGATCGCCGACCAGCACCTCGATGCCGGCTGCCAGGCAGCGGTCGAGGAACGGGATCATCCGCAGAGCAACCTCGCGGCCGTAGAACACGTCGCCGGCAAGCACGAGGTCGACCGCTGGCGGCGGGCCCGTCGTGATATCCTGGTCGACAATGGTGATCTCGACGCCGTTGGCCAACGCGTTGAGGCCGATCGCGGCGACGCCGTTGCGATCGATCTCCGCCGCGATCACCGCGCTGGCGCCGGCCTTGGCGGCGGCGATGCCGACGAGGCCCGAGCCGGCGCCGAGGTCGAGCACGCGGCTACCGGCCACGCTTTGCGGATGGTCGAGTATATAGCGCGCAAGCACGGCGCCGCCGGCCCAGGCATAGGCCCAGTAGGGCGGCTGCGGCTCAGCTTCGTGCTGCTCGGTTTGGCTGCCGTCTTCCGGTCCATAAGCTCGCCACTCGACAAGCCGCCTCAGGCCGCTGCCGGGATGAGCCGTATAGAGCTGGATTTCACGAAGGGCGGGAACGGGCGCAAGCCGCAGGTTCGCCTTGATGAACACTACTGCATCGGGACGCCGACTATCGTCCGCCATCCCGCCGTCGCTTGGCTCGCCGTTCAAACTATTCCCGCAGCGCCCGGCGCAAAATCTTGCCCACCGGCGTCTTCGGCAGTTCGGTCCTGAACTCGATGTATTTCGGCCGCTTGTAGCCGGTCAGGTTTTCGCGACAATACGCAGTGATTGCCTCAACGGTCAGCGCCGGATCCTTCTTGACGATGAACAGCTTCGGCACTTCGCCCGAATGCTCGTCCGGCACGCCGACCGCCGCCACTTCGAGCACGCCCGGATGCTGGGCGACGACTTCCTCGAGTTCGTTGGGATAGACGTTGAAGCCGGAGACCAGGATCATGTCCTTCTTGCGGTCGACGATCTTGGTGTAGCCGCGCTCGTCCATGAAGCCCATGTCGCCGGATTTGAAGAAGCCGTCCTTGGTCATCACCTTGGCGGTCTCGTCCGGCCGGTTCCAGTAACCGGCCATGACTTGTGGCCCGCGGATGCAGATCTCGCCGACTTCGCCCAGCGGCAGGTTGTTGCCGTCATCGTCGCGGATGACGATCTCGGTCGACGGCAGCGGTAGGCCGATCGTGCCGGTGAAATTGCTATCGCTGAACTTGTTGGCGGTGGCCACCGGCGAGGTCTCCGACAGCCCGTAGCCCTCGGTGATCGAATTGCCGGTCAGCGCCTTCCAGCGCTCGGCCACCCCCTTCTGCACCGCCATGCCGCCACCCAGCGTCATGATCAGCGGCTTGAAGTCGAGCTTGCGGAAATCCTCGTTGTTGAGCAGCGCGTTGAACAGCGTGTTGAGGCCGGGGAAAATGTGCATCGGGTATTTCTGCAGCTCCTTGACGAAGCCGGGAATGTCGCGCGGGTTGGGAACGAGCACGTTCTGGGCGCCCTGCTGCATGCCCATCAGCGCGTTCACCGTCAGCGCGAAGATATGGTAGAGCGGCAGTGCGCAAATGAAGTTGAGATGCGCCGGTTTCGGCTTGATCGCATAGGCGTCCTGCAGCCACAGCGTGTTCTGCGCGACATTGGACAGCACATTGGAGTGCAGCAGCACAGCACCTTTGGAAATCCCCGTGGTGCCGCCTGTATATTGCAGGAAGGCGACGTCGCTGGCTTCCATCTTGGCCGGCTTGAAGGCGATGCCGGCGCCGGCCTTCACCGCCGCATTGAACTTGACATGGCCGGGCAGCGACCAGGCCGGCACCATCTTTTTCACCCGGCGCACGACCAGGTTGACGATCGTGCCCTTGAGGCCGCCGAGCATGTCGCCCATCGCCGCGACCACCACATGCTTCACCGCCGTCCTGGCAATCACCGCGTCCAGGGTGCTGGCGAAATTCTCCAGAATGACGATCGCCTGCGCGCCGGAATCCTTGAGCTGATGTTCGAGCTCGCGCGGCGTGTAGAGCGGATTGATGTTCACCACGACATAGCCGGCGCGAAGCACGGCCATCATCGCCACCGGATATTGCAGCACATTGGGCATCATCAGCGCCACGCGTGCGCCTTTCTGCAGGCCCTTCGATTGCAGATAAGCGCCGAAGGCGGCCGATTGCCGCTCGAGTTCGGCATAGGAGATCGACTTGCCCATGCAGACGTATGCCGGCTGGCCGGAAAACTGCTTGCAGGCGCCGACGAGGAAGTCGCCGATCGAACTGTAGGGCAGGGCGCCGATCTCCGCCGGCACCACTTTCGAATAGCTTTTTAGCCATGGCTTTTCCGGCAAGCCCGCGGCAAGCGCCGTCAGCGTATTCGGCAGTTTTTTGGCCGCGCCCGGCGACGGCTTCGAGGCGGGCTTCGCCGCGGCTGTCTTGGCGGCTGGCGGCTGGGCGGGCATGGCAGCGGGTGCTGTCTTCGCGGCGCGCTTGACCACAGGTTTCGCCGCCGGCTTGGCGCTTGCCTTCGCCGGCGTCGAGATTGCCGTCGGCTTGACGGCGGGAGTGGCTTTGGCCGGTGGCGCTTTCGACTTGGCGGCAGCGGCGGCCGGTTTTGAAGCTTTCGCCGCTTTTGCTATCGCCGGGGCCGTTGTCTTTGTTGCTTTCGCCACCTCTAGCCTCCCTCGGTCGTTCTGTTGCCTGCTCCTGCTGCGCCGCCTCGATGTGGTGAGGCGTCCTCCGCTGCAGCGATGTCGCGGATTCCCGGAAAATCCAGCGTGTCACCTATCTATTGCGACTATCGGCGGCCGTGCAAGTCTTGCCCCAGCGGCAGGACGGCAAAGATTTGTCGTCGAAATCCTCCCCGCGACGCCGGCTCGGCAATGCCATCCTGTCGTGTCGGTGGCGAAGCCCGCCCTTGTGGATTTTTGTGCTCAAGATAGGGGCGATAAACGAAAAAATGCGGTCGTTAACAATCCCGTGATTAGCAGATTTTGCTACTTCTTTCTGTAGTTCGTCAAAGACCGAGAAATATTTTCTGCTTACGGTGGGGTAGGCAAACAGGGTGTTCCAAAGCCGGAAAAACGGTGCTTATATGCGCGCTTCGCGAGCCTATAGAGGGGCTTGGAAGAACATCAGGGAGTGCTCAATGAAAAAGAAACTGACTTTTGCAGCCGCGTTGCTGGCTGCAAGCGTCCTCGGCGGTGTGGCCAATGCCAAGACGCTGGTCTATTGCTCGGAGGCCTCGCCGGCCAACTTCGACCCGGGTACCACGACGGGCGGCAACGACTTCGACGCCTCGTCGCGCACCGTCTATTCGCGCCTGGTCGAGTTCAAGCATGGCGGCACCGAAGTTGTGCCCGGTCTCGCCGACAAATGGGAGATTTCGGACGACGGCCTGGTCTATACTTTCCACCTGCATCCGGGCGTGAAGTTCCAGACGACGGATTTCTTCAAGCCGACGCGTGATTTCAATGCCGACGACGTCGTCTTTTCGTTCGATCGCCAGTTCAACAAGGAAAACCCCTGGAACGGCGAGAAGTACCTGCCGAACCTGACCTGGGACTACTACACCGGCATGGACATGCCGAAATACGTTGCCAAGTGGGAAAAGGTCGATGACCTGACCGTGAAGCTGACGCTGACCGAGCCGAACGCGCCGATGCTGGCCAATCTCGGCATGGACTTCGCCTCGATCGTGTCGAAGGAATATGCCGACCAGCTGGAAAAAGACGGCAAGATGGCCGACTTCTCGACCAAGCCGGTCGGTACAGGTCCGTTCCAGTTCGTCGACTACCAGCTGGATTCGGTCATCCGCTATGCGGCCAACCCGGACTACTTCAAGGGCAAGGAAAAGATCGACGACCTCGTCTTCGCGATCACGCCTGACGCCACCGCCCGCATCCAGAAGGTGCTCGCCGGCGAATGCGATATCGCGCCCTATCCGAATCCTGCCGACATCGGCACGATCAAGGCCAACGCCGACGTGACCCTGATGGATCAGGCTGGCCTCAACATCGGCTATATGAGCTACAACACCACCATCCCGCCGCTCGACAAGCCTGAAGTGCGCCATGCGCTCAACCAGGCGATCGATCGGGAATCGCTCATCAAGTCGCTGTTCCAGGACGCTGGCGCCACGCCGGCCGTAAACCTGATCCCGCCGACCATGTGGTCGTGGAACAAGGACGTGAAGTCCGACGCCTATGATCCGGAAGCCGCCAAGAAGGTGCTGGCCGATGCCGGATTGAAGGAGATCCAGCTTTGGGCCTCCGACCGCGTCCGTCCCTACAACCCGAACTTCCAGCGCGCCGCCGAACTGATCCAGGCTGACTGGGCCAAGGTCGGCGTCAAGGCGGAAATCGTCAGCTACGAGTGGACGAAGTACCGCGAAGAAGGCAAGAAGAAGGAACGCCCGGGCGCCTTCCAGATCGGCTGGACCGGTGACAATGGCGATCCGGACAATTTCTTCGCCACGCTGTTCGCCTGCTCGGCCATCGGCGTGTCGAACTACTCCAGCTGGTGCGACAAGGACTTCGAGGATCTGATCCAGAAGGCCAAGAAGACCAGCGACCAGGCCGAACGCACCAAGCTCTATGAAGAGGCGCAGGTTGTCTTCCAGAAGCAGGCTCCGGCCTTCCTCATGGCACACAGCCAGGTTTACGCAGTCGTGCGCAAGAATGTCAGCGGCTTCATGATGGACCCGCTCGGCATTCATCGCTTCGACGGCGTCGACAAGGCCGAATAGAACTGTTAGGCGGGCGGCGCGCAATCAGGCGCCGCCCGCTTTTCAAGATGCTCCGATATCTCCTAAACAAAATCGTCTTGGTGCTGCCGACGCTGATCGGCATCACCATCTGCGCCTTCGCTTTCGTCAGGCTGCTGCCCGGCGATCCCATTCTTGCCATGGCCGGCGAGCATGGCGTGTCGCCCGAGCGTTACGCGGAACTGAAGGAACAGTTCGGCTACAATTTGCCGATCTGGCAGCAATACGCGCATTATGTTCGCGATGCCGCGACCGGTAATTTCGGCGTGTCGATTTCGTCCAAGCGGCCGGTCATCGAAGATTTCATGACGCTCTTCCCGGCAACCATCGAGCTCTCAGTCTTCGCCATGATCTTCGCCATGGTGCTGGCCATCCCGGCCGGCATCATTGCTGCGGTCAAACGCGGCTCCTGGTTCGACCAGGGGCTTATGGGCACCGCCCTCGTCGGCTATTCCATGCCGATCTTCTGGTGGGGCCTGCTGCTGATCATCTTTTTCTCCGGCTATCTCGGCTGGACCCCGGTTTCAGGCCGCATCGGCCTTCAGTTCTTTATCAAGCCGATCACCGGCTTCCTGACCCTCGACAGCCTGCTCTACGGCAAGTGGGATGCTTTCCGCTCGGCATTGAGTCACCTGGTGCTGCCGACAATTGTGCTCGGCACCATCCCGCTGGCGGTGATCGCGCGCCAGACGCGCTCGGCCATGCTCGAAGTGCTGGGCGAAGACTATGTGCGGACCGCCCGCGCCAAGGGCCTGTCGTCGTCCCGCGTCATCGGCGTGCATGCGCTGCGCAATGCGCTGATCCCTGTGGTCACCACCATCGGCCTGCAGGTCAGTACCCTGCTCGCCGGCGCCATTCTCACAGAAACCATCTTCGCCTGGCCGGGCATCGGCAAGTGGATGGTCGAATCCATATCCAAGCGCGACTATGTCGTCGTGCAGTCAGGCTTGCTGTTGATCGCCCTTATCGTCATGGCGGTGAACCTGATTGTCGACGTGCTTTATGCCGTCATCAACCCGCGCATCAGGGCGGCGTGATGAGCCAGTCGACCGAAATCGCCCCGATGGCCGCCGGCAACCCTGACCGTCTGACCGGCTTCAGGACCTTCTGGCACTATTTCTCGGTAAACCGCGGCGCCGTCATCGGCCTGTTCGTCTTCATCCTTTTGGTGCTGGCCGCGCTCTTTGCACCGCTGCTGGCACCCTATGCGCCCGACATCCAGGACAAGACAGCTTTCCTGCGTCCGCCGGCCTGGCAGGCAGGCGGCAGCATGGAATATCTGCTTGGCACCGACGCCGTCGGCCGCGACATGCTCTCGCGCCTGCTCTATGGCGCGCGTTTCTCGCTGCTCATCGGCGCCGTCGTGGTCACGCTGGCGCTTGTCGGCGGCATCACGCTGGGCCTTTTGGCCGGCTATTTCCGGGGCTGGGTCGACGTGGCGATCATGCGGGTCATGGATCTGATCCTGTCCTTCCCGTCGCTGCTCTTGGCGCTGGTTCTGGTCACCATCCTCGGCCCCGGCCTGTTCAACGCCATGCTGGCCATCGCGCTTGTCCTGCAACCCCACTTTGCCCGTCTGGTGCGCGCTGCCGTCATGGCCGAAAAGAGCCGCGAATATGTGGTCGCCGCCAAGGTCGCCGGCGCCGGCCATATAAGGCTTATGCTGCGCACCATCCTGCCCAACTGCCTGGCGCCGCTGATCGTCCAGGGCACGCTGTCCTTCTCCAACGCCATCCTGGAGGCGGCCGCTCTCGGCTTTCTCGGCCTTGGCGCCCAGCCGCCGACACCGGAATGGGGAACCATGCTCGCCTCGGCGCGTGAATTCATCCTGCGCGCCTGGTGGGTGGTGACCTTCCCCGGTCTGGCCATCCTCATCACCGTGCTTGCCATCAACCTGATCGGCGACGGTCTGCGCGATGCGCTCGATCCGAAGCTGAGGAGGTCGTAATGGCGCTGCTCGACATCCGCAATCTCGTCGTCGAGTTCCAGACCGCATCCGGCCCGTTCCGCGCGGTCGATGGCGTCTCGCTCCATGTGAACGAACGTGAAGTGCTGGCCATCGTCGGCGAATCCGGCTCCGGCAAGTCGGTGTCGATGCTGGCTGTGATGGGGCTGTTGCCGTGGACGGCGACGGTCACTGCCGACGAGATGAGCTTCAACGGCCGCGATCTCCTGAAGATGAGCCCGGCCGACCGGCGCAAGATCGTCGGCAAGGACATGTCGATGATCTTCCAGGAGCCGATGGCCAGTCTCAATCCGTGCTTCACCGTCGGCTTTCAGATCGAGGAGGTGCTGCGCTTCCATATGGGCATGGACAAGGCCCAGCGTCGCGAGCGCGCCATCGAATTGCTGACGCAGGTCGGCATTGCCGAGCCGGCCGAACGGCTGAACTCGTTTCCGCACCAGATGTCGGGCGGCCAGTGCCAGCGCGTGATGATCGCCATCGCCATCGCCTGCAATCCGAAGCTTCTGATCGCCGACGAGCCGACCACCGCGCTCGACGTCACCATCCAGAAGCAGATCCTCGACCTGCTCGTGTCGCTGCAGGTTAAATACGGCATGGGCCTGATCATGATCACCCACAATATGGGCGTGGTCGCCGAGACGGCCGACCGCGTCATCGTCCAGTACAAGGGCCGCAAGATGGAAGAGGCCGACGTGCTGTCGCTGTTTGAATCGCCGAAGAGCAATTACACCCGCGCGCTGTTGTCGGCGCTGCCGGATAATGCCGTCGGCGACCGGCTGCCGACCGTCTCGGACATGCTGTTCGAACCAGCTGCCGGGGGCGTCTGATGAGCATCAAGGTCGTCGAAGGCAAGGACATCGTGCGCGACTATCACGTCGGCGGCGGCCTGTTTCGCGGCGCGCGCACCTTGCATGCGGTCAAGGGCGTCTCGTTCAGCGTCGACAAGGGCAAGACGCTGGCCATCGTCGGTGAATCGGGCTGCGGCAAGTCAACGCTGGCGCGCATCATCACGCTGATCGATCCGGCAACGTCGGGCGAACTGTTCATCGACGGCAACAAGGTCGACATCGCAAGGAACGGCCTGACCAGGGAGATGCGCCGCAAGGTGCAGATCGTCTTCCAGAACCCTTACGGATCGCTCAATCCGCGCCAAAAGATCGGCGATGTGCTGGGCGAGCCGCTGCTCATCAACACCGACAAGCCGGCCGAAGAGCGGCGCGACCTCGCCATGAGGATGCTGAAGAAAGTCGGCCTCGGAACCGAGCACTACAATCGCTATCCTCACATGTTCTCGGGCGGCCAGCGCCAGCGCATCGCCATTGCCCGCGCGCTGATGCTGAACCCGAGCCTGCTGGTGCTTGACGAACCGGTCTCCGCGCTCGATCTTTCGGTGCAGGCGCAGGTGCTCAACCTGCTCGCCGACCTGCAGGACGAATTCCAGCTGACCTATGTCTTCATCAGCCACGATCTGTCGGTCGTGCGCTACATCGCCGACGATGTGATGGTGATGTATTTCGGCGAAGCCGTCGAATACGGCTCGCGCGAGGAGGTCTTCGCCGACCCCAAGCACAACTACACCAGGACGCTGTTCGCCGCGACGCCGCGCGCCGACGTCGCCTCGATCAAGGCGCGGCTGGCGAAGAAGAAGGCCGCCTGACCTCTCACCGAGAATTGTTTTTGAACAATCGGAAATGCGTCGCGGCGGTGGTTTGCCGGCAGGATTGATCGCGATCTGCGAGCTGCCGGGCGCAAGCCGCGTCGCAGGTTGGGGTGCGCCCCATCACTCACCCGCTCCGTGCTGGTAAAGCTCGTCCATGCTGAGCATTGCCAGGGTTGCGAAGGGGGCCTGTTTTTTCACCCGACCGCGGCTCAAGATCACCACGTCGTCGCAGAACGATATGGTGCTGTAATGATGACTGATGACAATGGTGGTGCGGCGGCCGGCCCGCGATTTCAGCGTCTCGACAATAGCGGCTTCTGACAACCCATCCACCGCACTGGTGGCTTCGTCGAGGATGAGAATATCGGGATCGCGCACCAGCGCCCGCGCCAGGGCGATCCTTTGCCTTTGTCCGGCTGACAGGTTGATGCCCCGGTATCCGACCAGTGTCGCGTAGCCCTGCGGCAGGTGCTCGATGAATTGATGTGCCTCGGCCAGCCTTGCGGCGCGCATGGCGTCGCTGGCCGACGCCGTGTCGTAGCCGTAGATAATGTTTTCAAAAATGGTGCCATCGACCAGTTCCAGCTCCTGACTGGCCAGGGCAATGTTCCGCCGCCACTGGCTTGGGTCCACTTCATCGAGCGGTGCCCCATCGACGAGGATCCTGCCGCTGTCGGGTTTGACGAAGCGGCACAGGAGATTGACGATCGTCGTCTTGCCGGCGCCCGAGCGGCCGATCAGCGCCGTCGAGCGGCCGCTGCGGATGTCGAACACCGCCTTATGCAGCACCGCCTCGCGCGCGTCGGGGCCTGACAGGGGACCGGAATAGGCGAAGCTCACATCATCGAAGCTGATCCCTTGGCGCAAGCCGTCGAACGGCAGGCTGCCCTGCGGCGCCTCGGGCTTGTCGGAAGGATCGAGCAGCCATTGTACCTCCTCCAGCGAGCCGCTCATGCCTTGCAACTGACTCCAGGACATCTGCAAGGCCCGCATATGCGGCTGCAGTCGGTAGAGCAGGATGAGGAAGGCGACGGTCAGCGGGAAGCTTACATTCGCCAGCCAGGCTCCGATCACCACCGCCAGGAACAGCATCGCGTGCAATACCTCGGTCAGTGGCGGCAAGACGCCCTGGCGGATTGAAAGCACGAAAGCCGCCCGCCGCACCCCGTCGGACGCTTTGGCGAAGACCGCCTTTTCACGGTTCTCCTGCCCGAAGATGCGAATCAGGCGCCCGGCATGCACCAGATGCAGCATCTGCGACGCCAGTGCGCTGTTGCGCGAGACGACGCTGCGGCTCGGCGCCTTCAGATTGGACGACAAAACCCCGTGCGCCAGCTGGACAAGCGCCAGCCCTAGAGTCACCAGCAGCGTCATCTGCCAAGAGAGGAGCAGGAGGAAGGCGAGCAGGATGACGGCGGCCGAGGCACTGACGATCGCGCCGAGCAGGGCCTGGATAGCGTCGGATGCTCGCCAGGATTCGTTGGAGATGATGTTGAGCAGCCGCCCGGGGCTTTGCTGCAGGAAAAAGGGGTAGCCGACCCTGAGCAACTGCTCCGACAGTGCGCTACGGATCGAATAACCTGCCTTGCCGTAGATGTAGCTGGTCAGCAGAGTGTTGGCGAAGGCAAAGACATTTTTCAGTACGATCGAACCGAGGATCGCGGCCGAAATGGCGATCAGCCGCTGGCGCTCGCCGAGGTCCGCTCCAACCTGCTGGAGGAGGGCGGAGAAACCGGCCATGCCTGATGTTTCGCCACGTCCCATAATGATGCCAAGCAGCGGAATGATGAGACCGATGCCGAGGCCTTCCAGCGCGGCGCCCGCAAGCCCGAGCCCCACCACGACGGGAACGAGCCGCAACAGCCTGCCACCAAGCGCGCGGCGCAGCATTGGCAGGGCTGACGGAATCAGTGACATTATCGCGCTCTGGCCTCCGCATTGGCTTCGCTGGCTTGTCGGTCGTGGCGCAGCGGCAGCCGTTTTGGCCATCCCATCATGACGAGCAGCGCAAATCTGGCGGCACCTGCCAGATTCATAACGACAATAGGCCAGTGCGACAGATCGAGGTCGCGGTCAAAGCGAGGACGGCCCGCCAGTTCCCTGAACGCGGCCCGCGCAGACCAATAGACATGGCGAAGCAGCCAAGGGGCGTGGCGGACATGTTTCAGGCACAGCGCACCATTACCGAGGCTATAGTCGCGGTGCAGCCTGTCGATCGACTTGCGGTCTCGCCGGCCGTGATGATGCAAGACCGTCATGTCGGGCACGTACTCGACCGGCATGCCGAGCAGCATCGCCCGCACGAGATAATCAGTATCTTCAGCCGAGCGTAGCGGGCCGCCAGCGCCGAAGCGTTCGTCGAACGAGCCGATGCGGGCCGCGACGTCGCGGTGCATGGTCATGTTGCAGCCGAGCACGAAGCCGCCGGGGTGGACCGCCGGGGTCAGCCGCTCGCTTGCCTCGCGGAGCTTTATGGTGAAGGGCAGGTCCCGGGCATCACCGAGCTCGACCCGGCCGCCGCGGATCAGCCACTTCTCGCCACTCCGGTAGTGCCGCTCCAGGTCGCGGAGATAGTCGCGGTCGAGCTTGCAGTCGTCGTCGACGAAGACCAGCACGCGGCCTCGCGCTCGCGCCAATCCGGCATTGCGGGCAGCGGCTAGTCCGGGGCGAGTCTCCGAGACGGCTGTGACTGGGATGTCGGAAGTTTCGGCGATAGCGGCCAGCCGCTTTGACGTGCCGTCCCGTGAACCATTATCGACCACCACCAACTCTGCCGCGAAGGTGGCGTGCACCCGGCATGCGGCCTGGATCGAGGCTATGCAAGCCTCCAGCACAGCGGCGCGGTCGCGCGTGCAGACGATGAAACTGACCTCGAGCGACGGCCGCTCCGATCGGGGAGATGTCGGGACAGGTGCACTCGCAAACTGGTGATCGCGCAGGAGCGGGTGGGGCCTGTCGGTCATACCAGTCCCCGCTGATAACGCGCAAGCACCGCTTCGGCCGGCGTGGTTTTGAAGAAGTACGCCACCGCGTCCGCCCGCTTTCCGGCCCTTATCGAGAGCAGGCTGAGCCAAGGCGCCCAGACGCCGGGACGCAGCGCATATTGTTCGCGGCGCCGGATGAAATTCCATCTCGCCGTCCGCGTGAGCAATTCGTGGGTCAGCGGCGGTTCTCCTTCGTCGCCGACGAGTTGGTAGAGGAAATAGAACAGGTTCAGCGCGCCTGCCTCGAAGCTTGGCCGTGTGTCGGTCGGCAGCTCGGAAATCCGCTCTTCGAGCGCACGGATGAAATCGGCTGCGCGCGAAACCGTGTCGAAAGAGACGGCCTCGCCGATGTCGCGCAGATCCGCTGTGGTTTCCGCAAGCCCCTCACGCTCGAGATTTTCGGCCACGATCCGCAAATGCGTCCTGCGCATTTCCTTGGCATGCCGCATGGTCACGCTTCCCGCATGGATGCGATAGACGAGCAGGCTATCGGGCAATATGGTCGCCGGGAAACGGCCGGCAAGCCGTCTGAAGAGATCAAAATCCTCGGCATGTCTATATTTTGGATCGTAATAGAGATCGTTGTTCCCAATGACATTCCTGTTGTAGATCACCGTCGGATGTAAGAATATCGTAAAGAACATCGACAATATGTCGAGCCGGCCGAGCCGGAACACCGGGTCTAGCCTGCCTTTGGCGATACGGCCGTGAAGCAAGGTATCGACGCAGGCGCCGCAGAAGCCGAGATCGGGCCGCCGCTCGAACAGTGCGACCTGGCGCGAGAGGCGCCGGGGATAGGCGACATCGTCCGCATCCATTCGCGCAACAAGCTCGCCCTGGGCCAGTCGTAGCCCTTCATTGAGGGTGGCGACGAGGCCGCGGTTCTCACGCGAGATGACAGAAACGCGATTGTCTGCCCGGCGGTATCGTTCGAGAATCTCGAGCGAGTTGTCAGTCGATCCGTCATCGATAGCGATGACCTCCAGGCGATCGTAGTCTTGCCGCAGAATGCTCTCCAGCGCAGCGGTGAGATAAGGCCCGGCATTGTAGACCGGCAGCAGGACGGAGACGAGCGGCGCGGTGGTCATCTCTGCGCATCCGTGCGCCGGAGTTCGAGTGCGGCGCGGCCATCGGGGGATCCGCCGGGATAGGCGTCCGCCGCCCTGCCGAGCCAGCCGGCATCGCCAGAGCGTGCCTGGGAGCGGCGGCGCGCTACATAGGGGAAGCGGCGCTTGAGGCCGTTGAGCGGCTTTTCGAAAGCCGTCCACGAGATCGAAGCGACGGCGATCGTGGCGGCGCTCGCGACCAGGAAACGCCCTGGCCCCTGCTCCGAGACATTGAGCGGGATCCAGGGCTGTGACTTGACGGCGAGCGACAGAAGGATCGGATGGTAAAGATAGACGCCGTAGCTGATGCGGCCCAGTGACAGCAGCGGTGGCAGTTCGAAAACCCTGCCGAGGACGCCGCCAAGGCCGGCTGAACAGGCGGCGACAACGGCCACCAGCGGCACTAGGGGCAGGATCTGCAGCAACGCCCAGCGAGCCCATTCCAGCATAGGATCGGCCGGCGCAGGGATAAGCCACTCAATCGCCAGGAAGACAGCCGCAAGGGCTGGCCAGCCTAGCCGCATCCATTGCGGCAGGCCGGCGCCTCTGGTCCGCCGGCAGGCAAGCAAAGCACCAAACGCCAGCGCGTCCATCGATGCTGGCGGCAGCAGGTCGCGCGCTAGCGCCGGGGTGGCGGTGATCGGCCAGTAGAAGCGATAGGCCAGCGACAACAGGATGACGCCGATAGTGATCGCTTCCACCCGCCGGCGGGGTGCGAGAAGCACGACCAGCGGCCAGGCGATATAGAACTGCTCCTCGATGCTCAGGCTCCAGAAATGGCAGAGTAGCCAGGGCGTCCATTCGTTGCGCAGCGCGTACCAAAAATTCGACAGGTAAAGCGCATGCCAGACGAGCGATCCACTGGACTGCTCCAGATCGGTCAGCCAGACGAACCCAAGCACGGCGAAATAGGGCGGGAATATGCGTAGCGCGCGCCTGATGTAGAAGGAACTCAATGCAGGGCCGGCTTTGAATTCGGCCGCGGCGCGCGCTTCGAGCAGCAGTCGTGTGATCAGGAAGCCGCTCAGCACAAAAAAAAGCCGCACCCCGATGTGGCCCCAAAAGGAGGACCCGTTGGGTGCAAGGAAATGGGAATAGAGAACCATCGTGACAGCGATGGCGCGCAGAGCGTCCAACTGATTGTCACGCGCGACCGCCATCAGCCATTTCCGCCGGTCTGAAATCTCCGATGAAGCCAGCGGCCCTGCATTCCGGGCCTCAGGTCGAGGCCTGCCAGCGTCGAGAGTGCGCCGACAACATCAAACCCGCGCCCTTTGCGCGGGGCAGCCTCGAAATCGGTGCTGGCCAGCGAAAAATTCAAGCTGATCAACTTGGCGGAATCCTCCACGGCGCACTTCCCAGTACCAAATCCCCCAAGAAATGGTGCAACCGGGCAATGGTGCAGTGCAACACAAAATATCTATCGAGCTGTAATATTTGTGTGAGTTAGTGCTAAAAATGGGTATGATTTGCGAGTGCGTTGCGTCGCTGAGGGTTTTTTCACGTCCGCAATGCTGTACGAGAAGTGGTACCATGTCAGAAAAGACACGGTTTAATTACACAACTATAATCCGGAGTGTCTGATATAGGTCAAAATTGACGAAGATTATTCTAAGATAGTGGTTTTGTATCTTATAAATTATGCTTGTATTGTCGGGTTCTCTAGGCTGTCGATCTTGCGCGATGCAGCATAGTCGATGGTCAAGCGTCTGACGACGCAATCCTGTGGCGGCGGCCATATGGCGCATGTCGACGAGGCAGACAGGAAGTGCCGGTGTTGGCGTAGGGAGTGACGTGCATTAGCCTTGCACCTGCCGTCACGCTTGCGTCGGATGGAGAACTGGTGCCGCTTAGGTGACTCGAACACCTGACCCCATCATTACGAATGATGTGCTCTACCAACTGAGCTAAAGCGGCCCAGGAAGCGCGAAGCCTCCAGGATCGGCTGGGTGATAGACTCAACCGGCCGCTAATTCAAGATGGGCAACCGTGATTTCAAGGCTGGATCCGGCAATTCGTCCCGTCATTTTCCATTGGCGCGGAATAAGCCATCGCCTCGTTTGCTTTTTCGATTACGCGGAGACGTCGCGCCGGACTGCGCGCAAATCGCCCGGCAGGGCGGCAAACGGACTGATTTTATTGCTAAAAGGCATCGAAATGGGCGTTGAACAGGCCTGTAAGGCAGAATGCGGGCGCTCGCCCGTTGATTGATTGGTCGCCTGCGGCTAACGATCATGGCAATGTAAGCGAACGGACAGGGGAATTCGCTTGGACGCGATCGAAAAAGCGATCCGCAACGCCTTCGAGAAAGGCAACGCCGAGGACCGGGCATTTCGCGAGCGGGTCTATCGGTCGGCTTTCGCGGCGCTCGACCGCGTGCTCCAGGCCAATCCCGGCGTGACGGTGGAAGCCGCCATCAAGCGCCGTAAGGCGGTGCAGGAAAAGATCGCCGAGATCGAATCCGAATTCCTGCCCGCGGTCCCCGATGTCGCCGCGCAGACGCAGAGCGCTGCGCAGACACAAGATACCGCGCTGACGCAACGCGTTGCGCAGCCGCAAGACGCCGTACAGGGCGCCGCCGAAGCGCCCGCGGTCGATGCCCCGACAGGTGTCGCGGCCGGACCGTCGCCGGCGATCGTCGTTGATGAACCGGTTCAGCCCGAGGCATCCGACGCGCCGCGTTCGCGCGTGCTGCCGGTCGTCCCCGACATCATGCCTGACGCCACGCTGCCCGGCGCCCCGGCGATCGATATGGCCGATTCCGCGCCGGCCGAGGCCGCGGCGGAAGTGGCGCCTGACCGCGATGAAAGGCGGATAAGGGGCCGCCGCCTGCCGCTGACGGCGATCTTCTTTGGCGTGACGTTGCTCGCCGCCGCCGGCATCGGCCTCTATTTCGCCGTGCAGACCGGAGTCTTCAAGACGCCGGCGCAGCTCGACACGGCGCCTCCCGAAGCGCCGCCGACCGTCGACGATGACGACTTCACGCCGCCTGCCGATACAACTGAGCCGCAGCAGCCTGGCGCGCCGCAGCAGCCTGGTGTCGCCGAACAGACGCGCGACTGGATCAACGTGTTTACACCCACCGATCCAACGCATGTGGCGACCCCGTCCGACGCCAAGGCCGACGTCGTGCAGGACGACACCGGCTCCTTCCTGCGCATCCGCTCCGGCGCTTCCGGCTCGGCCATCAGCTTCGATGTCGGGCAGGGCGTGCTGGAGAAGCTTGCCGGCAAACATGCCGTGTTCGACATCGTCGCCCGCGCCGAGGACGGCAAGGACACGCAGATCTCCGTCGACTGCAATTTCGGCGATCTCGGCGACTGCGGCCGCAAGCGCTATGCGGTCGGCCAGCAGCGTAACGAATATCTGTTCGACGTGAAATTTCCCGACAAGCCCCCGGGCGCGGCCGGCAGCATCGCCATCAACTCCGACTTCGACAAGCAGGGCAAGGCGGTCGACATCTACGAGATCCGCGTTTCGATCGAACCGTGAGCGCTGCCTAGCGATCAAGCAGCGCCTGCAGCGTCTCGATGCGGTCGGCTTCGGCGGTCGGCTTGTCCCAGCGCAGCCGTGAGATGCGGGGAAATCGCATCGCAACGCCGGATTTGTGGCGGGTCGAACGGTTGAGACCTTCGAACGCCACCTCCAGCACCAGGCCTTGGCTGCGGTCGGCGCGCACCGAGCGCACCGGGCCGAAACGCTCGACCGTATTGTCGCGGACAAATTTGTCGATCTGCTTCAACTCCTCGTCGGTGAAGCCGAAATAGGCCTTGCCGACCGGCACCAATTCCTCCGCGCCTTCCGGCCCCGACCAGACGCCGAACGTATAGTCGGAATAAAAGCTCGACCGCTTGCCATGGCCGCGCTGCGCATACATCAGCACAGCATCGACCGTGTGCGGATCGCGCTTCCACTTGAACCACGGCCCTTTCGGCCGTCCCGCGAGATAGGGCGAATCCCAGCGCTTCAGCATCACGCCTTCGATAATCGGGTGCGGCGGCGCGCGGCGCAGTTCCTCCAGCGTTTGCCAATCCCGGAATTCGACGAATGGCGACAGATCGAAACGGTGCGGGTCCAGCGTTGTGATGAAGGCTTCAAGACGGGCCCGCCGCTCGCGGAAAGGTAGCGCGCGCAAATCTTCGCCGTTGATCTGCAGCGCATCGTAGCAGCGCATGAAGGCCGGGTATTGCTGCTGTATCTTCGGGGCCACGCTCTTGCGATTGAGCCGCTGTTGCAGGTCCGAAAAGGTGCCGGTCGCCACCGGCTCGCCGACCAGCAATTCACCATCGAGCGCGGCGGAAAAATTCATCGCCTGAGCGAGATCGGGGAATGCGCCGGACACATCGTCGCCGGTGCGCGAATAGAGCCGGCGCACGCCGCCCTCGCACACCGCCTGAACGCGGATGCCGTCCCATTTCCATTCCGCGGCATAGGCGGCCGGATCGAGCTTTTCGAGGTCGCCGTCGCCGACCGGGTTCGACAGCATCACCGGACTGAACAGGGCAAGTGCGGTCCGCTTCGGCTTCTCGGCCTTGCCTTCCAGCCACGCGAACAGCGAGATATAGGGCGGCGTCAGCC
Organism: Mesorhizobium sp. M0139; assembly: GCF_040322455.1. Classification (NCBI taxonomy): domain Bacteria; kingdom Pseudomonadati; phylum Pseudomonadota; class Alphaproteobacteria; order Hyphomicrobiales; family Phyllobacteriaceae; genus Mesorhizobium; species Mesorhizobium sp. M0139. Next base: position 193,128 of record NZ_JAMYTN010000009.1, on the reverse strand, counting down.
CGTGCCACAGCTCCTCGATCTCGGCGACATCGACCTTGCCGAAATCGGCCAGCGCCTGTTTGGCCAGCCGCGCCGAAACGCCGATGCGCAAGCCGCCGGTGACCAGCTTGATGATGGCAAAGCGCGCCGAAATGCCGGCGCTGTCGAGCAGCCCGGCCAGCACCTTGGGTCCGTCGGAGCGGCTCGCCGCCTGCAGCGTCGCCACGACGTCGCCAAGCGTCGGCTCCCGGTTGGGGATATGTCCCGGCGTTTGCGGCCAGACCAGCGACACGGTTTCAGCGAGGTCGCCGACATAGTCGTAGGAATAGCCGAACAGCACCGGATCCATGCGCTCGGTGACCAGCGTGCGCAGCATCGCCGGCTTGACCGCCGCAATGTTGAGGTCGCCGGTGATCGCCGCCAGCGCCAGCCCGCGGTCGGGGTCCTCGACGCTGCGGAAATAGTCGACGAGCAGCGTCAGCTTGCCATTGCGCGACGGCGTCAGCACCAAGCGGTCGAGGAGTTCGGCGAAACGGTTCATGCGTCGCCCCACGCCAATGGTGAAAACCGGCGCGAGGCACCCCCCTCTGGCCTGCCGGCCATCTCCCCCTCAAGGAGGAAGATCGGATGTCGCGCCGGCCTTGGCCAATCTCCGATATTGGCGGAGATGAGCCGGCATTGGAGCTGCCAATATGCCCCCTTGACGGGGAGATGTCCGGCAGGCCAGAGGGGGGCGCAACGGGTCGCGGCGCTGGTGATCACCATCAATCGCCCTCGTCCTCATATCCCACCAGGTGCAGTGGCCTGGCGGCGATGCCTTCCAGCTCGCACCAGCGCACCAGCGCTTCCTCGCGGCCATGCGTCACCCAGATTTCGCCGGCGCCCGTCTCCTTGACGGTGGCGGTCAGTTCGTCCCAGTCGGCGTGGTCGGAAATGATCAGCGGCAGTTCGACGCCGCCTTGCTTGGCGCGCTGGCGGATGCGCATCCAGCCCGAGGCGAAGCACGAGATCGGGTCGGGAAAGCGCCGCGCCCAGCGGTCGGCGAAGGCCGATGGCGGGCCGACAACGATGGCCCCGGTGAAATCCTGCTTGCCGCCGCTGTCGACGGTTGCCGGCTCCAGCGTGCCGAGGTCGATGCCCTGGTTCTGGTAATATTCGCTGAGCTTGGCCAGCGCGCCGTGGATATAGATCGGCTTGTCATAACCGGCATCGCGCAGCAGCCGCATCACCCGCTGTGCCTTGCCCAGCGCATAGGCGCCGACCAGATGCGATCGCTCGGGAAACTGCGCCGCCGATTTGAGCAGCCGGGCGATCTCCTCCGTGTCGGGCGGATGGTGAAACACCGGCAGGCCGAAGGTCGCCTCGGTGATGAACACATCGCATTGGACCGGTTCGAACGGTGCGCAGGTCGCGTCCTTCTGGCGCTTGTAGTCGCCGGAGGCGACGATGCGCCTGCCCTTGTGCTCGACCGCGATCTGCGCCGAGCCCAGCACATGGCCGGCCGGATGGAAGGTGACGCTGACATCGTTCAGCGCCATCGCTTCGCCAAGCACGGCCGCTTGCGTTGTCCCGGCAAAATCCTCGCCATAACGCAACCCCATAATGTCGAGCGTTTGCTGCGTCGCCAGCACCGAACGATGGCCGGAGCGGGCATGGTCGGAATGGCCATGCGTGATCAACGCCCGGTCGACTGGCCGCACCGGGTCGATGAAGAAATCGCCGGATGGGCAATAAAGGCCTTCAGGCCGGGGATGGAGCAGTTCGCTGGCGCGCATCCACTCAAAATAGTGGCTAATTCCAGCGCGGGAAGCCTGTTGCAAGAGACTGCTGACTCGGCCTACAGCCAGCCACCGGCCGCATCAGCCGGCGGGGCCATCGCCATGCAACCGCTGAAAATCTCGTCCGGCGACCTGACCGCCGACCGTCGCGCCGACTATGCCGAGATGCTTTTCGGCTCGGGCGAGCACGCGGCAGCGGCGGAGCTGCTGCTCGGCGCGCTGGAACTGGCGCCGCAATGGGCGGCGGGCTGGTTCCGTCTTGGCGAGATGCAGGAGACGGCCGAGCGGCTCGACGTGGCGGCTCAAGCCTGGGCGACGGCGCTGAAACTCGACCCGGCGGATCGCCTTGGCGCTGCGCTGAAGCTGCAACTCATCGGCAAGGCGCCGGCTGCCGCGGCGCCACCCAGCGCCTTCGTCGAAACGCTGTTCGACCACTATGCCGAAACTTTCGAAGATTCGCTGGTCGGCAAGCTCGGCTACCGGCTGCCGGAGTTTCTCGATCGCGCCATTCGAGCGGCAAGGGCGGGCCGCTTTTCGCTGGCGCTCGACCTTGGTTGCGGCACCGGTCTGATGGGCGAGAAACTGCGGCCGGTCGCCGAACGGCTGGAGGGCTACGACATCTCCGCCGCCATGCTGAAAAAGGCCCGCGCCAAAGGCGTCTACGATCTGCTCGCCAAGGCCGATCTGCAGGATTTCGCCTATGCCGGACCGAAAGCCGATCTGGTGGTGGCGGCCGACGTGTTCATCTACGTCGGCGCGCTCGATCGCGTGATGAAGACCGTCGCGGGCATTCTGGCCACCAATGGCCTGTTTGCCTTTTCCGTCGAAAAGCCAGAAAAGGGCGGGGCGGGCGGCGACGCCGGTTTCGCGCTGCAGCCGTCTCGTCGCTACGCCCATTCTCAAGCCTATGTCGAGCGGGTGCTTGCCGCAAACGGCCTGTCGGTGCTGTCGATGCAGCCGACCGTCATCCGCTGGGATCGCCGCCAGCCGGTCGACGGGCTTGCCGCGCTGGCGGTGCCCTCGTCCAAGGGTTGATGTCTCGTCTTGTTCGAAAACGTGAATAGGATTTTTGCGGCTGGCGCGGCATCAGGTAGGATACAAGCCGAGAAAAGCCCTCGGCAGGCATTGAGGAGGAACACATGCGCTGGAACATGATGGTCTTGGTGTCTTGCCTGGCAATGACCGGCTGCAGCAGCTCGATGTCGGAGCGGCAGGACCAGGACGTGCAATCGTCGCTGCAATATGACAACGTGCCTTGCGACCAGTTGCTGGCGCAGCGCAACGAACTGGCGCAGCAATACCATCTGTCGACGGACGCCAAGCCGAGCTTCTCCAATCCGGCGATGGGCTTCGGCCCGTTCACGCCGGATATGCGCTCCAAAAGCAAGCGCGATACTGATCTGGCAAGTGGCAAGATCTACGCCATGAACCGCTCGATCGTCCGCCGCGACTGCGGCAAGCCCAACAAACAGAAGAAGTTCACCCTGCCGAGCTGAACCTGAACTTCCTCAGTACCCCGCCTTGCGGTCGACCACGTTATCAAGCTTTTCGCCGCGCTCGAAGGCATCCATCTGCCGCAACATGCTCGGCGCCAGGTGGACAGGGTCGGAGGTCGCCGCCGCGTGCGGCGTCACGAACACTTTCGGGTGACTCCAAAGCGGACTGGTCTTCGGCAGCGGCTCGACCTCGAACACGTCGAGGCTCGCCTCCTTCAGCGTGCCGTCGTCCAGCGCTCGCAAGATGTCGGCGTCCTTCTGCAGCCGGCCGCGCCCGGCATTGATCAGCACCGAGCCGCCGAGGCCGTTTCGCTTGCGCAATTCCTTCAGCACGCCGTAATTGATGATGCCGTGCGTGTCCGGCGTCAGCGGCAACAGCACCACCAGTATGTCGGTGGCGTTGAGGAAGGGGATCAGCCCGGCCTCTCCGGCATAGGTCGCAACGCCTTTCATGGCCTTGTCGCTCCGCGACCAGCCATTGACGGCAAAGCCGAGCGACAACAGCACCGATGCCGCCGCGCGGCCGAGATTGCCGAGCCCCATAATGCCGACCGAGATGTCACCGGCCGGCCGCTGCGGCGGTTCGTGCCAGGTCTTCTTCGGCTGCTGCGCACGATAGAGCATGCCCTGGCGGTGATGGTCGAGCACGCGCCAGACGACATATTCGGTCATGTACTGCGTCAGGTTCTCGGCGACCACTTTGACGATCGGCACATCGGGCAGGCCGGGATCGGCGAAGATGTGGTCGACGCCGGCGCCGATCGAGAAGATTGCGCGCAGATTGGGCAGCGATTTCAGTAGGTTCGGCTTCTGCTTCCACACCACCGCATAGGTGATCGACGGATCCGAAGCGCCGTCCGGCTCCAGCACCACTTCGCGCTCGGCCGACAGCAGCTCGCGCCAGCGCTGCGGATGAAAGCCGGTGACGGCAAGCAGGATTTTGCCTTTTTCCATTTGCGGATTGTATTCCCTGTTATTCGCTGACGATACCGACCGGCGCCGTCTCGATCTTGAACGCGGCCGAGATCAGCGCCTTCGTATAGTCGGTCTGCGGCCGCTCGAAAATCTGTTCGGAAGGGCCGGCTTCGACGATCTTGCCATTGCGCATGACGATGACGTCATTGGCAAGGGCGCGAATGACTTTCAGATCGTGGCTGATGAACAGATAGGCAAGGTCGTGCCTGGCCTGCAGATTGCGTAAGAGGTCGACCACTTGCGCCTGCACGCTCATGTCGAGCGCCGAGGTCGGTTCGTCCAGCATGACGAAGCGTGGATTGAGCACCATGGCGCGCGCAATGGCGACGCGCTGGCGCTGGCCGCCGGAAAATTCATGCGGATAGCGGTTCCTGGTCGCCGGATCGAGCCCGACCTCCTTCAGCACGGCGACGACCTTGTCGTCGCGTTGGTCGGGCGACAGCTTCGGCTCGTGGATCTTCAAGCCTTCCTCGATGATCTCCGAGACCGACATGCGCGGGCTGAGCGAGCCGAACGGGTCCTGGAAAACGATCTGCAACTCGCGGCGCAGCGGCCGCATGGCGTTGAAGGAAAGTTGGTCGATGTCGCTGCCGTTGAACTGGATGGTGCCGGTCGATGAGATCATCCGCGCCAGCGCCAGGCCGAGCGTCGTCTTGCCGGAGCCGGATTCGCCGACGACGCCGAGGGTCTGGCCGGCGCGCACGGTGACGTCGATGCCGTCCACCGCCTTCACATTGTCGACGGTGGTGCGAAAGAAACCCTTTTTGATCGGGAACCAAACCTTGATGTCCTTGCCGGTCATCACAGGCTTGGCGGCGTCGTTGGCGGCCGGCGGCTTGCCTTTCGGCTCGGCGGCCAACAGGTGCTTGGTATAGGCGTGTTGCGGGTTGGCGAAGATGTCCTTCGTCGGTCCGGTCTCGACGATCTTGCCCTTGGTCATCACGCAGACGCGGTCGGCGATCTTGCGGACGATGCCGAGATCATGGGTGATGAACAGCATTGACATGCCCTTGCGGCTCTTCAGCCCCGCCAGCAATTCGAGGATCTGCGCCTGGACAGTGACGTCGAGCGCCGTCGTCGGCTCGTCGGCGATCAGCAGTTCAGGCTCGTTGGCCAGCGCCATGGCGATCATGACGCGCTGGCGTTGGCCGCCGGACAGCTGGTGCGGATAGGCGTCGAGCCGCTTTTCCGGTTCGCGAATGCCGACCTCGTTGAGCAGCGCCAGCGTGCGCGCCTTGGCCTGGCGGTCGCCCATGCCCTGATGCAGCGCCAGGATCTCGACGATCTGCTGCTCGATCGTGTGCAGCGGATTGAGCGAGGTCATCGGCTCCTGGAAGATCATGGTGATCTTGTTGCCGCGCACGCTGCGCAACTGCTTTTCGTTCATCGCCAAAAGGTCGGCGCCCTGGAACAGGATCTTGCCCGAGGGATGGCTGGCCGTCGGGTAGGGCAGAAGCTTCAGCACCGACAGCGCCGAGACCGATTTGCCGGAACCGGATTCGCCCACAAGCGCCACCGTCTCGCCCTTGGCGAGATCGAAGGAGATGTGGTCGACGGCGGTCGACTCGTTGCCGCCTTGGGTGAAGGCAACGCTGAGATCGCGGACGGAGAGCAGGAGTTCGCTGCTCATCGGAACGCCTTGCGCGGGTCGAAAGCATCGCGCGTTGCTTCACCGATGAACACCAACAGCGACAGCATCAGCGAGATGACGATGAAGCCCGATATACCGAGCCAGGGGGCATTGAGGTTACTCTGCGCCTGTTTTAGCAGTTCGCCGAGCGACGCGGTGCCGGGCGGCAGGCCGAAGCCGAGATAGTCGAGCGAGGTCAGTGTCGAGATCGAGGCGCTGACCAGAAAAGGCATGAAGGTCAGCGTCGCCACCATGGCATTGGGCAGAAGATGGCGCAGCATGATGGTGCGGTTGGACACACCAAGCGCGCGGGCCGCGTTGACATATTCGAAGTTGCGCGCGCGCAGGAATTCGGCGCGCACCACGCTGACAAGCGACGTCCAGGAGAAGAGCAGCATCAGCCCGAGCAGGATGAAGAAGCCCGGCGGCAGGATGGCGGCGACGATCAGCAGCAGATACAGCAGCGGTATCGCCGACCAGATTTCTATGAAGCGTTGAAAGAGAAGGTCGGTCCAGCCGCCGAAATACCCTTGCAGCGCGCCGGCGGCGACGCCGATAACCGACGAACCCGCGGTCAGGATCAACCCGAACAGCACGGAAATCCTGAACCCGTAGATGATGCGCGCCAGCACGTCGCGCGCCTGGTCGTCGGTACCCAGCCAGTTCCAGTTGCCGACAATGCAGTCAGGATCGGCAGCGCCTTGCGGATATTGGCTGCATCGCCTCTGCGCGTCGTATTCCCATGACGGTTTTGCGGGAGCGGCGTCGGGGATCGCATTGTTGACGGTGCGGTAGGAATAGCGGATTGGCGGCCAGATCATCCAGCCATTGGCGTTGATCTCGTCGCGGATGACCGGGTCGCGATAGTCGGTGACGGCGTAGAAGCCGCCGAATTTTTCCTCGGGGTAGGCGACCGCCACCGGGAACAGGATCTCGCCTTTGTAGTAGGCGACGATCGGTCTGTCGTTGGCGATCAGTTCGGCAAACAGCGACAGCACGAACAGAGCGAGGAATATCCACAACGACCAGTAGCCGCGCCTGTTGGCCTTGAAGTTCTGCCAGCGCCGCTTGTTGAGCGGCGACAGCCAGGGGCGGGCGATCCTTGTCGGTGTGATCTCGGCTGCAGCCTGCGTCATCAGACGTCTCTCCGCTCGAAATCGATGCGCGGATCGACCCATGTGTAGATCAGGTCGGACAACAGCGTCACGAACAGGCCAAGCAGCGAAAATATATAGAGGTTGGCGAACACGACCGGATAGTCGCGCGCCAACACGGACCTGAAACCGAGCAGCCCGAGACCGTCGAGGGAAAAGATGTTCTCGATCAAAAGCGAGCCGGTGAAGAAGGCCGAAATGAAGGCCGCTGGAAAGCCGGCAATGACGATCAGCATGGCGTTGCGGAACACATGTCCGTAAAGCACCCGCCGCTCCGACAGGCCCTTGGCACGGGCCGTCACCACATACTGTTTGCGTATCTCTTCCAGGAAGGAGTTCTTGGTCAGCAGCGTCGTCGTCGCGAAGGCCGACAGCACCAGCGCCGTCAGCGGCAAGGTCATGTGCCAGAAATAATCGACGATCTTGTCAGGCCACGACAATTGGTCCCAATTGTCGGAGACGATGCCGCGCAGTGGGAACCAGTCCCAGAACGAGCCGCCGGCGAAAAGCACCATCAGCAATATGCCGAACAGGAAGGCCGGTATGGCATAGCCGACGATGATCACGCCGCTGGTCCAGATGTCGAAGGCGGAGCCGTCCTTGACCGCTTTGCGGATGCCAAGGGGAATCGAAATCAGATAGGAGAGCAGCGTGATCCACAGCCCGAGCGAGATTGAAACCGGCATCTTCTCCAGGATCAGGTTGAGTACCGAAATGTCACGGAAATAGCTGTCGCCGAAATCGAAGCGCGCGTAGTTCCACAGCATCATGCCGAAGCGTTCGAGAGGCGGTTTGTCGAAGCCGAACTGCTTTTCCAGCTTCTTGATGAATTCAGGATCGAGCCCTTGCGCGCCGCGGTACTTCGAACCGACATCGCCGGCCACATCGAAATTGCCGCCACCTCCTGCATCGCCGCCGCCACTGCCGAGCCGATCGTTGCCGCCCTGGTTGGTCAGGCTGGCAATGACCTGCTCGACCGGTCCACCCGGTGCGAATTGAGTGACGACGAAAGCAACCGCCATGATGCCGAACAGGGTCGGTATCATCAGCAGGATACGGCGCAGTATGTAGGCGCCCATCAGCTTTCACCCTCCCCCTTGTGGGGAGGGTCGATCCGCGAAGCGGAGCGGGGTGGGGGTAGTCTCGATCCGGCGTACGCCGTCACACCGCCACCCCGGTTCGCCATTCGTGCTGCGCACGAAGTGCTCACCGACCCTCCCCACGAGGGGGAGGGTAAAGTGCCGCGCAACAGCCTACCCTTTGCCAATTTTTGCCGCCTTGCCCTTGTCGACCCACCACAGCGCTTCGACCGGGAAGTCGAAATCGGGTTTCCGCTCGGGAAAACCGAACATGTCCCAATAGGCGCTTCGATGATTCGCCAGGAACCAACTTGGAATCCAATCCCTCCGTGCACGCAAGACCCGGTCGAGCGCGCGCATGGCAATTGTCAGGCTTTCGCGACCCTCGGCGGCACCTGCGGCGTCAACCAGGGCATCGATGGCCGGGCTCGACGTTCCCGGCAGATTGCGAGAGCCCGATACGGTAGCTGCTCGCGAATGGAAAATGGTTTCGAGGTCATCACGGGTTGGCGTCGCCGGAAACGAGGCCGCGACCGAGACGAGGTCGTAGTCGAACGAATTCTGCCGCAGCTGATATTGCGCGGCATCCACCAGCCGGATCGAGGCATCGATGCCGACCGCCTTCATGTTTTCGACCCAGGGCGAGTAGACCTGTTCGAAGACTTCGTCGTCGACAAGAAACTCTGCGGACAACCGACCACCCTTGTCGTTCACGACGAAATTGCCGGACCGTTTCCAGCCGGCCTCGGCCAGAAGCTTGGCCGCCTTGCCAAGCAACTGCCGGTCGCGGCCGGAGCCGTTCGACGCGTCCTGGATCACGGCTTCGCCAAAAGCCTCGGCGGGAATCTGCTCACGCAGCGGCTCAAGAAGAGCCAATTCTTGTGGCGACGGTCTGCCCTCGGCGCGAAATTCGGATTTCTCGAAGCAGGATTGCGAGCGCTCATAGGAACCGTAGAAGAAATTGCGCCGCGTCCATTCGAAGTCGAAGCACAGCCCGATCGCCTGCCGCACGCGCGAGTCGCGAAACTGCTCGCGCCGCTGGTTGACGGCGGTGCCCTGCATCGAAGGCACCGTTTCGGCCGGGAATTCGTGCTTCACCACCTTGCCGGCAGTGAAGGCTGGGAAGTCGTAGCCGGTCGCCCAGACGCGCGAGGTGAATTCCTCCCTGTAGAGGATTTCTCCCTTCTTGAACGCTTCGAAGGCAACGCTACGGTCCTGATAGAACTCAACGCGAATCCGCTGAAAATTGTTCTGGCCGCGATTGACCGGCAGGTCGTTGCCCCAATAATCAGCCACACGCTCATATTCGATCCAGGCCCCTGCCGACCAGCGACCGACCTTGTAGGCGGCTGACCCCAACGGCGGGTTCATCTGCGAGGAATCGAACGGGTTGGCCGTGTAGAACGCCTTCGACAGGACCGGGAACTCGACGACGTTGAGGATGGTGCGGCTTGTCTGCTTGCCGGAAAACCTAAGCTGCAGCGTGTGGGCATCCACGGCAATCGCGTCATCCAGATGCGTTAGCGGCAGGGAATAGTACGGGTGCCCCTTGTCCTTGAGCAGCTTGAAGGTGAAGGCGCCATCCTCGGCCGTCAATGGCGTGTTGTCATGGAAGCGGGCCTGCGGGCGCAGCGAGAAGGTGAAGTCGTTGCGGTCGTCGGAAATCGTCACGCCGTCAGCGATCAGCCCGTAAACGGCGTCAGGTTCGTCGTACGCTCTCACCATCAGTGAATCGAAGCACATCTCCGTGCGCTGGGGCGAATCTCCTTTGGGGACGAACGAATTCAGCGTGTTGAAGGTCAGCGGCGTCTGGTTGGCAAGCCAGTTGCGCGGCAGGAAGTTGAAGACGCCACCTTGCGGCGCATCGACATTGACATAGTCGAAATGAGTGAAGTCCGGCTTGTATTTGAGGTCGCCGAAAGCCGACAGTCCATGCAGTTTCACGCCGGTTGGGCTGGCGGCGAAAGCCTTGCCCGGCAGCAGCGCAGCAACGGCCGCGGCGCCACTGAGGGCCAGGAAATCGCGGCGAGGGAGCCCCGCCATCAATTGCTGCCCTTGTACTTGGCGGCCAGGGCCTTTTCCTTGTCCGCATCGATCCACCAGGAATCGATATCGGCGCCACGGTAGCCGGGCTGCTTTTCCGGGATGCCGAACTTGTTCCAGTAAGCCAGCCACACAACGGCGCGATAGTATTGCGGCACCACATAGTAATTCCACAGCAGCACGCGATCGAGCGCATGGGTGGTGGCGACGAGGTCATCGCGATCCGTGGCAAAAATGATGCGGTCGACAAGGGCGTCAACGACCGGGTTCTTGATGCCGGAATAATTGCGCGATGCCGGTGTGTCGGCGGACTTGGAGCTCCAAAAATCGCGCTGCTCGTTGCCGGGCGATTCCGACTGTTGGAGCTGTCCTGTGATGACGTCGTAATCGAAATTTCTGACGCGGTTGGTGTACTGGCTCGGGTCGACGATGCGCAGTGTCGCATCGACGCCGATCTTGCGCAGATTGGCGATCCAGGGGCTGGAAATGACCTGGTCGGTTTCATTCGAGCCTAGGATTTCAAACTTGAATGGCTCGCCGGTCTTGGCGTTGACCATCTTGCCGCCCTTGATCACCCAGCCGGCCTGGGCGAACAGGTCGACCGCCTGCTTCAGATATTTGCGCTCCGCCTGCGGCGAATCGTAGACCGGCAGCTTGAATTCCTGCGTGAATACTTCCGGCGGCAGCTTGTCGCGGTACTTCTCCAGGATCTCCAGCTCCTTGCCTTGCGGCAGGCCGCTCGAGGCCAGTTCCGTGCCCTGGAAATAACTGTGGGTGCGGGTGTTGAAACCGAAGAACAGCGTGCGGTTCATCGATTCAAAATCGAAGGGATAGGTGAGCGCGGCCCTGACCAGACGATCGGCAAAGAGCTTGTGTCTCTGGTTGAGCATGAAAGCCTGCATCGGCTCGGGCGAGGTGGTCTTGAACTCCTGCTTGATCACATCGCCGGCCTTGATCGCCGCGAAATCATAAAATGTCGCCCAGCGCTTCGAGCTGTTTTCCGGCTTGATATCGTCGAGGCCACCTTTCTTGAACGCCTCCCAGGAGGCGTTGTCGTCAAGAATGTAGGTGAAGTGCTGCGTGTCGAAATTCTCCCGACCGATCTTCACAGCCAGCTTGGCGCCCCAATAGTCGGGGACGCGCTGCCAGACGATTTCCGACCCCGCCTTGAAGCTGGCGATCTTGTATGCAGCCGAGCCCAGCGGCGGCTCCAGCGTCCCCTTGGTGATGTCGCGCTTCTTGCCATTGGCGTCGGTGCCTTCCCACCAATGCTTGGGCAGCACGACAAGGTCGCCGAGGATCTTGGGCAGTTCGCGATTGCCCTTCTGGTCGAAGTGGAACTCGACCTCACGGTCCGAGACAGCGACGGCGTCGGTGACGTTTTCGAAATAGCGGCTGTACATCGGGCTGTTGGCCTTCAGCACCTGGAACGACCAGATCACGTCGTCGACTGTGATCGGCTGTCCGTCATGCCATTTCGCCCGCGGGTCGAGCCGGTAGGTGGCCGAGGAATAGTCGGTCGGGTACTTGTAGGCATCGGCGACGAGCGGGTGGCTGACGCTACCTTCGTCAGTCGCCTGGTCCATCAGCGTGTCGTAGAGCAGGCCGCCGCCAAATGGCTGCAGGCCGGCCGCCGGCGATCCCTGAACGATATAGGGATTGAAGCTGTCGAACGTGCCGGAAACGACCGAATTGTAGGTACCGCCCTTCGGTGCATCCGGATTCACATAATCGTAGCGCTGGAAGTTCTCGCCATATTTGGAGGGGCCGATCAGCGAAGAGGTGGTGTGCCATTCCTGGGGGAAGGATGCCTGCAGGCCGCCTGCGAGGGCGCCCACAACCAGAAAGGACCTCAGAAGCGTTCGGCCAACCGTCATGCGTTCTCCTCGTCGCGATGCCCGGCAATCCTAAATGATTTGACGCCGGTGAAAACCGCCATGCGGCGGCTTTGTCGCCGCATATGCGATTTTCCTAACAAAAAGCCGGGCTGAACCCGGCTTTTTTGAGGTCATGGAGATGACAATTCGGTTATTTGGCGGGCGCCGGTGCCGGCGTCGCAGGGGCTGGAGCTGCACCTTCAGCCGGCTTGGCCGGAGCGGCACCCTCGGCCGGCTTGGCCGGCGCCGTTGCATCGGCGGCGGCACCTGGCGTCGGCAGCGGCTTCGGGCTATCCGACAGCGTGCGCAGATAGGCAATGACGTTGGCGCGGTCCTCGTCCTTCGGCAGGCCGGCAAAGCCCATCGCCGTGCCCTTCACGAATTTCTTCGGCGAGGTGATGAAGTGGTTGAGATTGTCATAGGTCCACTTCTCGGCGCCGCCCTTGGAAAACTCCTTCATGCCGGCCGAATAGGCAAAGCCCTCATGCTCGGCGACGGGGCGGTCGACGATGTCCCAGAGATCCGGGCCGACCTTGTTGGGGCCGCCTTTTTCGCCGGAATGGCAGGCCTGGCATTTCTTAAAGACGGCCGCACCTTGCTCGACATTGGCGGTGGCCAAAAGGTCGGCGATCGGCTTCGCCTCTGCTGCGGGTCCGGCGGCGCCGCCTTCGGCAGGCTCCGTCGCCTCGATGGCAAAGCCGGGTTTTTCCGGCGCCGGCGAGGCAAACAGGGCGTCGGACACCAAACCGACCGAGAAGACGACGAAACAGGTTCCAAGCAACCCGGCGAGCAGTTTGTTGACTTCGTTGGAATCCATACGCCCCAGGGCTCCCTTTTCCGGCGGACCTCTCCGTCCACTCCGTCCGTCGGTATCGTGACCCACCCCGTCGAGCCGGTCAAATCGGGCGGAAACTAGGTCTTTTGCTTGGGCGTTGCAACACCTATAAGGGCGCTTCCAGTGAGACCTTTTGCCACTTTCCCCATCCTCTTTCGAACGCCTTGCAACCTCGATGTCCACGCTCATCCTGATCCCGGCCCGCATGGCCTCGACGCGCCTGCCGGGCAAGCCGCTGGCCGACATAGCCGGCGCGCCGATGATCGTCCATGTCGCCCGCCGCGCCGCTGAGGCTGGGCTTGGCCGGGTAGTGGTGGCAACCGACACGCGCAACGTGGCCGAAGCGGTGCGCGCGCACGGTTTCGAGGCGGTGATGACGCGCACCGACCACGAATCCGGTTCCGACCGTATCTTCGAGGCGCTGACCGCCCTCGACCCCGATCGCAAGGTCGAAACCATCGTCAATGTGCAGGGCGACCTGCCGACCATCGATCCCAAGATCATCGGTGCGGCGCTGAAACCGTTCGAGGACGCTGCGGTCGACATCGCCACGCTCGGCGTCGAGATCGTCCGCGACGAGGAAAAGGCCAACCCCAACGTCGTCAAGATCGTCGGTTCGCCGTTGTCGGCGACGCGGCTGAAGGCGCTCTATTTCACCCGCGCCACCGCGCCCTGGGGCGAGGGGCCGCTCTATCACCATGTCGGCCTCTACGCCTATCGGCGCTCAGCCCTCGAACGCTTCGTCGCTTTGAAGCCGTCGCCGCTGGAGCGGCGCGAGCGGCTGGAGCAGTTGCGGGCGCTGGAGGCCGGTATGCGCATCGATGCCGAGATCGTGCAATCGCTGCCGCTCGGCGTCGACACGCCGGAAGACCTCGAACGCGCCAGACAAATTCTTTGCTGAGAAGATAAATTCTTTCCTGACACCGCAGATCCTTTCAAACCTGAGATATCGGCATGCCTGACAAGACCGACAGAATAGCCTTCCAGGGCGAACCGGGCGCCAATTCCGACACCGCCAGCCGCAACATGTTCCCCTCGATGGAGCCGTTGCCGTGCCCGACCTTCGAGGACGCCTTCAACGCGGTCGAGACCAACAAGGCCGACCTCGCCATGATCCCGATCGAAAACACCATCGCCGGCCGCGTCGCCGACATCCATCATCTGTTGCCGGAATCGAAACTCCACATCGTCGGCGAATATTTCCTGCCGATCCATTTCCAGCTGATGGTGCTGCCCGGCGTTAAACGCGAAGAGATCAAGACCGTGCACAGCCATATCCATGCGCTGGGACAGTGCCGCAAATACATCCGCAAGAATGGTTGGAAGCCGGTGATTGCCGGCGACACGGCGGGTTCGGCGAAGCTGGTCTCCGAGCTCAAGGACCGCAGCATGGCCTCGCTGGCGCCTGCGCTCGCCGCAGAACTCTATGGCCTCGACATCATCGAGAAAAATGTCGAGGACACGGACTCGAATGTCACCCGCTTCGTCGTCCTGACCAAGGACAAGCGATTGGCCGAACGGCCCTCGGCCGACACCAAGATGATGACGACCTTCATGTTCCGTGTCCGCAACGTGCCGGCTGCGCTCTACAAGGCAATGGGCGGTTTCGCCACGAACGGCGTCAACATGACGAAGCTGGAGAGCTATCAACTGGGCGCCTTCACCGCGACGCTGTTCTACGCCGATATCGAGGGCCATCCCGACGATCCGCTGGTCAAGCTGGCGCTGGACGAACTGCGCTTCTTCTCGCGCGAAGTGCGCATTCTGGGCGTCTATCCCGCCAGTGAGTCGCGCGAGCAGTGGAAGGTCGCGGACTAAGGTTCCCCTAAACCAGCAGGGTCAGCGGCACATAGTCGATTTCCATGAAGGTTTCGACTTCCGGGATCCAGCGGTCACGCACGAAGGCGACGTGGTCCGGGTGCTCATTGTATCTGGTGTAGGCGGCCTGATCGACGAACTCCATCGAGAAGCCGAAGTGATAGTCGTTCTTCGGGCTGACTTGCCGCAGCGGCTCGAAATGGGTGACGCCCTTGATTGCGCTGAGGATGCGCTTGGCATCGGAGAGGAACCGCTTTTCCTCCAGCGAGTACTGCGGGTGCTTCAGGGTGAAAACCACGGTGTGACGGATCATTTTTTGCTCCCGTTAAGCAATTCCAGGAAAAGTGTGAAGCGGTTTTCCGTCCGGAATTGCGTAAAATAACAAGTCTTATTCGCTGTCGACCCAGGCGCGGATCAGATGATGCGCGATCGCGCCTTTCGGCGGCGTGACCAGATTGTCCTTGTGCGTCCTCTCCAGCATGGAACGCACCTCGTCGCGAAAAAACCAGCGGCAATCTTCCAACTCGTTGAGATCGGCCTGGATGTCGTCATTGAGCGGTTCGCCGAAACAGCCGATCATCAGCGAATAGGGGAACGGCCAGGGTTGGCTGGCATGGTAGACGACGCGGCCGAGCCGGATGCCGGCTTCCTCCAGCGTTTCGCGGCGCACCGCCGCCTCGATCGTCTCGCCCGGCTCGATGAAGCCGGCAAGCGCCGAGTACATGCCGGGCCCGAAATGCCGGCCGCGGCCGAGCAGGCATTTTTCCCGCGTCGCCGTCAGCATAATCGCCACCGGATCGGTGCGTGGAAAGTGCTCGGTGCCGCAATTTGGGCAATGGCGCTTGTAGCCGCCGGCCCGCATATGCGATTCATGGCCGCATTTGCTGCAGAAGCGATGGGTGGCATGCCAGGCAAGCAGGGCGGCGCCTTGCGCCAGCGCGCCCGCTGCCGCCTCGTCGATCAGCCCCTGCATATAGACCGAGCGATAATCGATCGCCTTCATGGTCTCCGGTAGCTGTTCGGGATCGAGGCCGACCGGCACGGCAAGGACCGGGCCGCTCTCGGCAAAGCCAAGCAGCACGCCTTGTGCGAGTGATGGCTGCAGCTTCTGGCTCTCAGCCAGATCGAACCAAGGGTCGAAGCTGCCATCGTGCAATTTCAGATACAGCCGTCCGCCATGCATCGGCAGAAGACGTGCCGAGGGATCGGCCAACGCCCTTTCGACGGAATCGTCGGCGCGGTTCTCGGATTGCCGATCAATCGTGTTTCCGGCGAAGCCGACGAACTGGCTCGGTTCGCGCAAGGGCGCGTCAAAAAGGCGAAAGGTCATGGAAGCTCGAACGTCTAGGGATGGACACAGGCGGCTTATAGCGCCGCCTTGATCTGTTGCGCAAATTGGCGGATGCCTGAACGCTCATAGGGCTCGCGCATGCCGTGCCCCCACACCGGCCCCGGCCAGCCCGGATCGCCTTCCGAGCGGGCGATGACGTGGACATGCAATTGCCGAACGATGTTGCCGAGCGCGCCGGTGTTGATCTTGGTGCAGCCCGTGGTTCTTTTCAGCGCCTGCGCCACCATGTTGGTTTCGAAGGTCAACATCGCCTGGTCGAGCGGCGTCATGTCGTGGATTTCTTCGGCCCCCGGCCGCTGCGGCACCAGGACCAGCCATGGCCAGCGGCTATCGTTCATCACCCTGAGCTCGCACAGGCCGAGCCACATCAGCTGCTCGCTATCCGCCTCCAGCCTGGAGTCGAGCGTGAATCCGGCCTTGAGGCCCGGTAGCATTGGCGTTTCCCTTGCGCTTCTCGCATTATTCCCAAACTCATGACGCTAGAGCGGCTGCACGGGGGCTGCAAGCGATTCATTGAGCGGCGGAGTTCAAGGGCATCCGATTCTCAATGCACCCTTGCATTTGATCGCTGAATTGCCGATATGGAACGCGGGAGGTTGGTGGTGGACGATCCACTCGCCAACCGGGTCAGGTCCGGAAGGAAGCAGCCCTAACGAGCCCGGAACGGGTCATTGTTCCAGCCTCCCACCTCATCGGCCCCTCTCGCGACATTGACGACGCATTGCAGCGCGGGCGAGACTATTGGAGCAATTCCAGGGAAAGTGTGAGCGGTTTCCCGTCCGGAATTGCGTTAAAGCAAAGGGTAGAGCGGTTTGCCGTTTCAGAAAACGGTGAAACGATCTAGCAGGAATCGGCTACGCTGAGACGCGGCCTTTTGGAGCTTTACGGGCGAATGAGCGAAGCCGGAAATTCGGACCCCGAAAACCTGGAGAAGCAAAAGGCCGTCGCCTATCGCGTGCTGGCGCGCAAATATCGTCCGTCGAATTTCTCGGAACTGATCGGCCAGGAGCCGATGGTCCGCACTTTGACCAACGCTTTCTCCACAGGCCGCATCGCCCAGGCCTGGATGCTGACCGGCGTGCGCGGCGTCGGTAAGACCACGACGGCGCGCATCCTGGCGCGGGCGCTCAACTACGAGACGCCGACGGTCGACCATCCCTCGGTCGACCTCGCCCTCCTGGGCGAGCACTGCCAGGCGATCATGGAAGGCCGCCATGTCGACGTCATCGAGATGGACGCCGCGTCGCATACCGGCATCGACGACATCAGGGACATTATCGAGCGCGTGCGCTATGCCCCGGTGTCGGCGCGCTACAAAGTCTACATCATCGACGAAGTGCACATGCTCTCCACCCAGGCCTTCAACGGCCTGTTGAAGACGCTGGAAGAGCCGCCGCCGCACGTCAAATTCATCTTTGCCACCACCGAAATCCGCAAAGTGCCGATCACCGTGCTGTCGCGCTGCCAGCGTTTCGACCTGAGACGCATCGATGCCGGCGCGCTGGTCGCGCATCTCGCCTCCATTGCCGGCAAGGAAGGCATTTCGGTAGACGACGACGCGCTGGCGATGATCGCGCGCGCCGCCGAAGGCTCGGCCCGCGATTCGCTCTCCATCCTCGACCAGGCAATCGCCCATGGCGGCGGCGCCGTCAGCGCCGAAGCGGTGCGCGCCATGCTGGGTCTCGCCGACCGCGCCCGCATCGTCGACCTGTTCGAACATGTCATGAAAGGCGATGTGGCGGCCGCCCTTGCCGAATTCCGCAACCAGTACGACACCGGCGCCGATCCGGCTGCCGTGCTGACCGATCTGGCCGAATTCAACCACCTCGTCACCCGGCTGCGCTTCGTGCCGACGGCTGCCGACGACGCTTCCCTGTCCGAGGATGAGCGCCGCCGCGGCGCCGACTTCGCCAGCACGCTGTCGGTCAAGGTTCTGTCGCGAACCTGGCAGATGCTCTTGAAAGGCATTCCCGAGGTGCAGTCGTCCAACCGACCGGTCAGCGCCGGCGAGATGGTGCTGATCCGGCTGGCGCATGCCGCCGACCTGCCGACGCTGGACGAGGCGCTGAAATCTCTAGAGAGCGGCGCTCCGGCGTCCGGTGGTGTTTCACGCCCGAATGGTGCGCCGGTAAATGCCGGCAATGGCGGCGGCGCCAGCGCGGTAGCGCAGACCCGGATGCCGTCCGGGCCAGCCGGTGCGCAAACCATGCGATTGGTCGACGCGCCCCCGGTCGCCTTTGTCGCGCCTCCGCAGCCGGTCGTCGAGCCGCAATCGCCGCCGCTGAAATCGCTGGCCGATATTGTCGCTCTTGCCGACGCGCAGCGTGACATCGCCTTCAAGGTGCTGGTCAAGAGCTGTATTCGCCTGGTGCGCATCGAGCCCGGCCGTATCGACGTCGGCCTGACCGCCGATGCGCCCAAGATGCTGCTCAACGACTTGACGACGAAGCTGCGGGCCTGGACCGGCCGCAACTGGCTGGTGTCATTGTCGAAGGAAGAGGGCGGCCAGACGTTAGCCGAGATGGAATCGACCAGGCGCGAGACCGCTTTCTCCGACGCGAAAAGCGATCCGGCGGTGGCCGCCATCCTCGCGCGCTTTCCCGGCGCCAAGATCATCGACGTGCGCATTCCCGACGCGCCGGAAGTCGACACCGACAAGGCCGAAGCGCCGGTCGAGCCGCCGTCCGACGACGACGAAACCTGACCATAGCCACGAATCCGCAAAGGACCCGACCATGAAAGATCTTCTCAGCCTGATGGGCAAGGCGAAGGAAATGCAGGCCAAGTTCCAGGCCATGCAGGACGAGATCGCGACGATTGAAGCAAGCGGGCAGGCGGGCGGCGGGCTGGTCAATGTCACGCTGACCGGCAAGTTCGAAATGAAGTCGCTGAAGATCGATCCGTCGCTGTTCAAGGAGGACGAGGTCGAGATTCTCGAAGACCTGCTGCTGGCCGCTCACAATGACGCCAAAAATAAGGTCGAGCAGATTATGCAGGAGAAGACCAAGGCGCTGACGGCAGGCTTGCCGATCCCGCCCGGAATGAAATTGCCGTTCTGAGCCGGCTCCAACCAGTTAATTGATTATGAAGGGAAATCGGCTGCGGAGGCTGTTGTTAAGACTTTCTCCGGCTTTGCTCACGCGGACATATCCGGGCATTTATAAAGTTTTACCTATGCTGCACGAAAGCTAATCCTTTAGCCATCTTTTTGCCTTTAAGAGTCTCATTCTTGCCACCTCTCGGGGCGGGCTGGCATCTGGACAATGAGGCATTTTTGTTGATCGCGACGCGATGGAAGACGCCGCTTCTGCTCGGCATCATCTTCTCCCCTATGTTCCTGGCCGGTTGCAGCCAGACCACGTCTTCGCACGGCCTGTCGGTCGCCAGCCTGACCGACGCCATCACGCCCAGCTTCCTTTCGACGCGCGCCTACCGCAACACGCCGAAGGAGAAGGAATGCCTGGAGCGGGCGATGTTCTTCGAGTCCAACCGCTCGAGCCGTGACGGCATGATCGCCGTCGGCACGGTGGTGATGAACCGGCTGCGCTCCGGCAATCATGGCAGCACCATTTGCCAAGTGGTTGGCGAACCGGGCCAGTTCGCGCCCGGCGTGATGACGCGGGCGATGAATTCGAAAGCGATGCCCGATGTCGAGGAGGCCGCCGATGCGGTGCTCAAGGGCGAGCGCAAGGCCAAGCTGAAGAACACGATGTACTTCCACACCGCCGGCCTGAGGTTCCCCTACAAGAACATGCATTACACCATGGTTGCCGGCGGCAACGCCTTCTACGAGAAGCGCGGCCGCAACTGGCAGCCGCTGCCGGATGAATCCACGACCATGGTTGCCTCGGCGCAGCCGCGCGCTCCTGTGCCTGAAGCGCCGGTGCAGGTTGCCTCCGCCGAGCCGGTGGTGAAGACCGTTGTCCGTCCAGATCCTGCCAAGCAGGCCGCGGCGGTTCGCGCAGCCAAGGCGACACGTGCCCCGGCCGAGCAGACCTATGTGACGGCTTCCGCGGCGCCCGCTATGAGCGCCCGCGTCGCCGCCAAGCAGACGGAGGTGGCGATGCAGGAGCCGATGGCCGAGCCGGATGCCTCGCGTTTCGGCGGCACGCTGAACGCCCGCTACGTCACCTTGGTGCCATCGGCGACGCAGGAAGCGTCGATGGGCTTCCAGTCGACGCCTGAGAACACCGACGATATCGGCGCAATGATCGTCGATCAAACCCGGCCGCTCTCAGCCTACTGACGCCCAGAACATTTCCGAGCCCGCCATGGCAGCATGGCGGGCTCGGTGCGTATGCGCATGTTTCAAAGCGCGCGGAAAAATCCTAGATCAGTGCGATGTCAAAGCGAATCGCCGGTCCCGAGATCGAACGCCTGATCCAGCTCCTGGCCAAGGTGCCGGGGCTAGGGCCTCGTTCGGCCAGGCGTGCGGCACTGCACCTGATCAAGAAGAAGGAGCAGCTTTTGTCACCGCTCGCCGCCGCCATGGCTGAAGCCGCCGACAAGGTGCGCATCTGCACGACCTGCGGCAATGTCGATACCTCCGACCCTTGCATGATCTGCACCGATCCGCGCCGCGATGCCTCGACGCTGATCGTCGTCGAGGATGTCTCCGATCTCTGGGCGCTGGAGCGGGCGGCGGCCATGAATGTGCGCTACCACGTGCTCGGCGGCACGCTGTCGCCGCTCGACGGCATCGGTCCCGAACAGCTCAACGTGCGCTCGCTGGTCGACCGCGTTGCCGGCGGTGAGGTGAAGGAGGTGATCCTTGCCGTCAATGCCACCGTCGAGGGCCAGACGACGGCGCATTATCTCACCGACCAGCTCTCGGGTTTCGAGATCAAGGTCACCAGGCTTGCGCATGGCGTGCCGGTCGGCGGCGAACTCGACTATCTGGATGAGGGGACGCTGGCGGCGGCCTTGCGCTCGCGGACGGCGTTTTGACGCAATTGGCGGGCAGGATGTGCGACATGAAAGCTTCGCATTCTTCGAGGTTTGCGCCAAACACCCCCCTCTGTCCTGCCGGACATCTCCCCCTCAAGGGGGGAGATTGGCTGTCGCTTCGGTTTTCGCCTACCACCTGCGTTGAAAGAAGAATGCCGTCCAAGAAGCTGCTGATCTCCCCCCTTGAGGGGGAGATGTCCGGCAGGACAGAGGGGGGTGTGAAGGAACGCAAGCCTCCAAGGCTGCTACTATTTTCATTCCTTGCAGCCCTGCTCGCCCTCTTCCTCATCTCCCCAGCCTCCGCGGCCAAAATCGACGACCAGTTCCGCGCCTGGCTGCAAACCGATCTCTGGCCGGAAGCCCAGAACAAAGGCATCTCCAAATCCACCTTCGACGCCGCTTTCGACGGCGTGAAGCCGAACCTCAAACTGCCCGACCTCGTTCTGCCCGGCGAAAAGCCCAACACGCCGCAGAAGCAGCATCAGGCGGAGTTCGGTTCGCCCGGCGCCTATTTCGCCGAAAAGACGGTGCGCGCCGTCACGTCAGGTGGGCGCACGCGCGAGACGGCCAACGCCAAGACGCTGGCTGCGATCGAAAAGCGCTACGGTGTCCCGGGCGAGATACTGTTGGCGATCTGGGGCCGCGAGACCGGCTTCGGCGCGGCGAAAATGCCCTACGACGCCTTCGAGGTTCTCGGCACCAAGGCGTTCATGTCGACCAAGAAGGACTTCTTCCGCACCGAGGTGCTGGCGGCGCTCGAGATCGTCGAGCATGGGTTGGCGCCGGTCGGCGCCATGAAATCGTCCTGGGCCGGCGCGCTCGGCCAGCCGCAATTCATGCCGACCTCGTTCCTGAAGCACGCAGTCGACTATGACGGTGATGGGCACCCGGACATCTGGAATTCGACGCCGGACGTGCTGGCCTCGATCGCCAACTATCTCGTCCACTATGGCTGGGTGAAGGGGCGTGGCTGGGGTTTCGAGGTGACGGTGCCGGAAAGCGTTTCCTGCTCGCTCGAAGGTCCCGACCAAGGCAAGAAGATCTCAACCTGGGCGGCGATGGGAATCAGCCGCGTCGGCGGCAAAGCCTTTCCGGCAAACGAACTGAAGGCGGAAGGGCTCCTTTTGATGCCGGCCGGACGCAGCGGCCCGGCCTTTATCGCCACGCCCAATTTCTACGTGCTGAAACAGTACAACACCAGCGACCTCTACGCCCTGTTCATCGGCCATGGCGCTGACCGCATCGCCCATGGCGATGCTGATTTTGTCCGCAGCTGGGGTGCGGTCGGCGGCCTGCATCGTTCCGACATCGCCGCGCTGCAACGGGCGCTGGAGGCCAAGGGCTACGATGTCGGCAGCGCCGATGGTCTGCCCGGCTTCAAGACCCGCCGCTCGATCGGCTCCTGGCAGGAAAAGAACGGCCGCCCCGCCACCTGCTTCCCCGACGCCGATCTGGTTGCTGCCATCAAGTAGCACCGAAAAGAGCAGATTTTTCCCCATCGGCGGCTGCAATTGGCTCGCCCATGCTTCGACGCGCACAGCGTATTCCGGTCCAGTATGCCGGCTCGCAAAATGCCCGTTGCCGGTTGGAGGGCCGCCGGATAGGGTGTTGACCAACTGGAAAAAAATCAACACGGTATGGGGTCTAACGGTCGTCCTCCGGCCGCGAAAAAGATTACTGCAGCCCTGAGCCGGGAACTCGGGGTCAACAATCAACAAAACAGGGAACAATCATCATGATGATGGAAAAGTTTGCTCTACGTTCGCGCGTCTGGCTCGCAGGTGCTGCCATGTCCGCTCTGCTCATTGGCGTCGCGCCGGCCTTTGCCGTGACCCCCGCCGACACGCTGGTCGAAGGTTTTGCCATCGACGACATCATCTCCATGGATCCGGGGGAGGCGTTCGAACTGTCGACCGCAGAGGTCACCGGCAACACCTATGATCTGCTGGTCCGCCTCGACCTCAGCGACACCTCCAAGGTCAAGGGCGACCTTGCCGAGAGCTGGACCGTTTCCGACGACGGCCTGGTCTATACGTTCAAGCTCAAGCCCGGCCTAAAGTTCGCTTCGGGCAATCCACTGACCGCGGCCGATGTCGCCTATTCCTTCGAGCGCGCCATCAAGCTGGACAAGCCGCCGGCATTCATCATCAACCAGTTCGGCATCAGCGGCGACAATGTTGCCGACAAGGCCAAGGCCGTCGACGACACCACCTTCCAGTTCACCGTCGACAAGGCCTATGCGCCGAGCTTCGTGTTAAACTGCCTGTCGGCAACGGTCGCTTCGGTCGTCGACGCAAAGCTGGTCAAGGAACATGTCGCCGCGGTGACGCCGAGTGCCGACTACAAATGGGACAACGATTTCGGCAACGCCTTCCTGAAGACCGGTTATGCCGGCTCCGGCGCCTACAAGCTGCGCGAATGGCGGGCCAATGAGGTCGTCGTGCTCGAGCGCAACGACAATTACAATGGCGAGAAGGCCAAGCTCGCCCGCGTCATCTACCGCAACATGAAGGAAAGCTCGGCACAGCGCCTGGCGCTCGAAGCAGGCGACATCGACGTTGCTCGCAACCTCGAGCCGAACGATCTCGACGCCATCGCCAAGAATGCCGATCTCACCACGACCAGCGCGCCGAAGGGCACGGTCTATTATATCAGCCTCAACCAGAAGAATCCGAACCTCGCCAAGCCCGAGGTTCGCCAGGCGTTCAAATATCTGGTCGACTACGATGCGCTGAGCACGACCATCCTCAAGGGCATTGGCGAGATTCACCAGACCTTCCTGCCCAAGGGCGTTCTGGGCGAACTGGACGAAAATCCGTTCAAGTTCGACGTCGCCAAGGCCAAGGAACTGCTGACCAAGGCCGGCCTGGCCGACGGCTTCAGCGTAACCATGGACGTACGCACGGGACAGCCGACCACCGGCATGGCGGAATCGATCCAGCAGACGCTTGGCCAAGCCGGCATCAAGCTGGAAATTATCCCCGGCGACGGCAAGCAGACGCTGACCAAATACCGCGCCCGCAATCATGACATCTATATCGGCCAGTGGGGCCAGGACTATTTCGATCCGAACTCCAACGCCCAGACCTTTGCCTCAAACCCGGACAATTCGGATGAAGGCAAGACCAAGACGCTGGCCTGGCGCAATGCCTGGGACATCCCGGACCTGACAAAGCAGACCGAAGCAGCCTTGCTGGAGAAGGATGCCGGCAAGCGCGCCGATATGTACAAGAGCCTTGAAAAGACGATCCTCGACACCAGCCCCTTCGTCATCATCCACCAGCAATTGGAAGTGGCAGGCCTGCGCAAAAACCTGAAAGGCTTTGCGCTCGGTCCGAGCTTCGACACCAACTTCGTCGGCCCGGTCTCCAAGGAATAGCGCCGGCGGACGCGCCCTGATGAGCGCGATTGAAAACCAGGCGACGGCGGGGCAGGGAAGCGCCCGCGCCGTCGCTATCTTGTTGGCGATCGGCCGCTTCCTGGTCATCGCCGTCACCACCTATCTCGGCCTGCTCGCGGTGACCTTTTTCATCGGCCGCGTCATCCCGATCGATCCGGTGCTGGCGGTGCTCGGCGACCGCGCACCGGCCAATGTCGTCGAGCGCACCCGCCGCGAGATGGGGCTCGATCTTCCGTTGATCGAGCAATTCTATATCTATCTCAAGCATGCGCTGAACGGTGATTTCGGCACCTCGGTGCTGACCACCAATCCGGTGATGACCGACATCCGCCGCGCCTTTCCGGCAACGATCGAACTGGCGACGCTGGGCACTCTGATAGGCTCGTTGATTGGCGTGCCGCTCGGCGTGCTGGCAGCGGTAAAACGCGGCAGTCTCATCGACCAGATCGTTCGCATTGTCGGCCTGATTGGCTATTCCGTGCCTATCTTCTGGATCGGGCTTCTGGGGCTTGTCCTGTTCTACGCCAAGCTCCAATGGGTAGCTTTTCCCGGCCGCCTCGACATCGTCTACGAGTACACATTCACACCGATCACCGGCTTCTACCTGCTCGACGCCGCGCTGCAGGGCCAGTGGGATGTCTTCTACGACGCTTACCGCCACATCATCCTGCCGGCAGGGCTGCTGGGCTATTTCTCGCTCGCCTATATCAGCCGAATGACGCGCTCCTTCATGCTGAACGAGCTGTCGCAGGAATACATCGTCGCCGCGCGCGCCAAGGGCCTGTCTGAAACGCGAATCATCTGGGGCCATGCGCTGCGCAACGCCGCGGTGCCGATGGTCACGGTGATCGCGCTGTCCTATGCCGGGCTGCTCGAAGGTTCGGTGCTGACCGAGACGGTGTTCTCCTGGCCCGGCATCGGCCTCTACATCACCAATTCGCTGCAGAACGCCGACATGAACGCCGTGCTCGGCGGCACCATCGTCATCGGTTCGGTGTTCATCGGCATCAATCTCCTGTCCGATGTTCTCTACAAGGTGCTCGATCCGAGGACGAAGACAGGATGAGCGCCGAAGCAATCCAAACGCGCCGCGATTGGCTGCTCAGCGATCGGCCGGCCTCGCGCATGCAGGCAAGGCTCGGCCGCGCCTATGTCGCCTGGCGGCGCTTTTCCGCCAACCGGCTGGCGTTTCTCGGCCTGCTCATCATCATCGCGCTGCTGCTGGTCGCCGCCTTTGCCGATGTGCTGGCGCCCTATTCGCCGACCATCGGCGATCTCAAGAACGCGCGGCTTTTGGCGCCGAGTGCGGCGCATTGGTTCGGCACCGACGATCTCGGCCGCGATATCTATTCGCGCATTCTTTTCGGCTCGCGCTGGACGCTCTACGTCGTCATTCTTGTCGCCGTCATCGCAGCCCCCATCGGCCTTTTGGTCGGCACCGTCGCCGGCTATGCCGGCGGCTGGACCGATGCCATTCTGATGCGCATTACCGACATCTTCCTCGCCTTTCCCAAGCTGATCCTGGCGCTGGCCTTTGTCGCGGCCCTTGGCCCCGGCATCGAAAACGCGGTGCTGGCCATCGCCATCACCTCGTGGCCGCCTTACGCCCGAATTGCGCGGGCCGAGACGATGACCGTGCGCAATTCGGATTACATCAAGGCGGTGCAATTGATGGGCGCCTCTCCGTTCCGCATCGTGCTGCGCCACATCATGCCGCTATGCATCTCTTCGCTCATCATCCGGGTGACGCTCGACATGGCCGGCATCATCCTCACCGCCGCCGGCCTCGGCTTCCTTGGCCTCGGCGCGCAGCCGCCGCTGCCGGAATGGGGCACCATGATCGCGTCCGGCCGTCGCTTCGTGCTCGACCAATGGTGGGTGGCCGGCGCGCCGGGCTTCGCCATCCTCATCGTCAGTCTCGGCTTCAACCTGCTTGGCGACGGCCTGCGCGATGCGCTCGATCCCCGGAGTGGCGACCAATGAGTGGTGACCAATGAGCGGTGCACTTCTCGATGTCGACGACCTGCGCGTCACCTTCCCGACTCGGACCGGCCTCATCCAGGCGGTGCGCGGCGTCACCTTCTCGCTCGGCAGAGAGCGGCTGGGCATTGTCGGCGAAAGCGGCTCCGGCAAGTCGCAGACCGGCCGCGCCATCATGGGGCTGACGCCGCCGCAGGCTCTGGTTTCGGCCAAGAAGCTCGCCTTGGACGGCATCGATCTTTTGGACATACCCGCCCGCCAGCGCCGGGCGCTGCGCGGCAAACGCATCGCCATGATCCTGCAGGATCCGAAATATTCGCTCGACCCGGTGATGAGCATCGGCCGCCAGATCGTCGAGACGCTGCGCACGCATGAAAAGGTCTCCAAGGCCGAAGCGCGCGAGCGGGCGCTGGCCATGCTGGAAGCTGTGCAGATCCGCGATCCCTCGCGTGTCTTCGACCTGCATCCGCACGAGGTGTCCGGCGGGATGGGCCAGCGCGCCATGATCGCAATGATGCTGATCGCCGGACCGGAACTGATGATCGCCGACGAGCCGACCTCGGCGCTCGACGTCACCGTTCAGCTCGATGTGCTCGGCATCCTCGACCGCTTGGTCAGTGAGCGCGGCATGGGTCTGATCTTCATCTCGCACGATCTGCGGCTGGTCGCCTCCTTCTGCGACCGCGTCATCGTCATGTATGCCGGCAAGGTGGTCGAGCAGCTCAAGGCGTCGGAGCTGCGCGACGCCCAGCATCCCTACACGCGCGGCCTGCTCAACTGCATGCCCAGGATCGGTTACGAACGCCACCCGCTGCCGGTGCTCGACCGCAAGCCGGAGTGGGCGGCATGACGCCAGCCATTTCGATTGAAGGGCTGGAGGTGGTGTTCGACCGTTTTCGCGCGCTGAAAGGGGCGAACCTCGAGGTGAAGTCCGGCGAATCCTTCGGCCTGGTCGGCGAGAGCGGTTCCGGCAAGTCGACGCTGCTCAAAGCCATTGCCGGCCTGGTGCCTGTCGCATCCGGTACTATCACGGTCAATGGCAAGACGCTGGGAGCGCGCCGCGACAAGGCTTTTTATCGCGAAGTGCAGATGGTCTTCCAGGACCCCTATGGTTCGCTGCACCCGCGTCAGACCGTCGACCGCCTGCTACAGGAGCCGCTCGCCATTCACGGCTTTGCCGATGGCGAGCAACGCATCCAGCGCGCCCTCGACGAGGTCGGATTAGGCAACGGTTTCCGTTTCCGCTACGCGCACCAGCTCTCCGGCGGTCAGCGTCAGCGCGTGGCGATCGCGCGGGCGCTCATCCTCGAACCGTCGATCCTGCTGCTCGACGAACCAACCTCGGCGCTCGACGCTTCGGTGCAGGCGGAAGTGCTCAACCTGCTGGAAGAGGTTCGCCGTCGGCGCAAGCTGACCTTCCTGATGGTCAGCCACGACCTCGCCATCATCACCCATATGTGCGAGCGCCTGATGGTGATGCAGAATGGCGAAGCGGTGGAGAACCTGACGGCGGGCCAGCTGATCGGGCACCGCGTGGAGAAGGATTACACACGCAATTTGCTTAGGGCGAGCGAGGGGTTTGTTCGGACGGCGTGAACTAGTTTCTTCCGCAGAATAATCGCTTGGGGAATTCCATGGAAGAATGGAAGTTTGCAGATCCGCCCAATGTCGCGGTGCTATCGGACAAGAGCATATTCAAACGGGGCGACTGGATCGCATACGTTGTGCATGAAGCTGACGATGACGAGAACTACAACGATGAAGGGGGCAGTTGGCAATTCTATAGCAGCGACTCTCGAGATTGGGATGAACGCGAGATAATGCTCGTTGGCCTGCAAGAGGTGGTGCAGCAGGATGAAGGCATCCTGGCATTGGCCGACTTGCCAAAAGGCTGGCATGCTTGGCGGACGTCAAAATCATCGCCATGGCAGCGAGCGAAATCGCGCCCCGAACCCTCTAACGATAACGAATGATCCGGCAAAGCCTTAAGCGGGGTCTTGCGCCAGTTCGCCGTTCTCCGGAACAGATGGTTCGTCCCCCTGCTTAGGCTCCTTGATCCTGAACCACGTCACATAAAGCGCCGGCAGGAACAGCAGCGTGATCGCCGTGCCGGCGATGATGCCGCCCATCATGGCGTAGGCCATCGGGCCCCAGAACACTTCGCGCGCGATCGGGATCAGCGCCAGGCTGGCGGCCGCGGCCGTCAGCGCGATCGGCCGCATGCGGTGCTCGGTCGCTTCGATCACGGCTTCCCAGCGGTCTTGGCCCTCGGCCACCAGATCCTCGATCTGCACGATCAGGATCATCTAGTTGCGGATCAGGATGCCGATCAGCGCCAGGACGCCCAGAATGGCGACGAAGCCGAGCGGTGCGCCGCTCGGCACCAGGGCCGCGACCACGCCGATCAGGCCGAGCGGCGCCACCGCCACCACCAGGAACAGGCGCTGAAAAGTTTGCAACTGGATCATCAGGATGGTCGCCATCACGAACAGCATCAGCGGCACCACCGCTGCGGCTTTTTGCGCTTTCTTCGACCGAGCGGCGGTTGCAACGGAATAGCGGGCGGCAGTTTGGCGATGAAGGCGTCGACCGACGGCTTCAATTCGTTGACGACGGTGGCCGGCAGCACGTCGCCAACGAGGCCTGCGCGAACGGTGATCGTCGGGATGCGGTTGCGCCGCCACACCGTCGGCTGTTCGAGGTCGTAGCGGAAGTCGCCACTGCCGCGAGCGGGATCGCTTCGCCGTTCCCGGTGACGGGTGAGCCGTCACGGACTGTCCCGTACGTGTATCGGTCGGCTGGTTAAGACCGGTCTGTCGAAGTGGCCCGCATCGACGACAGGCCCAATCGCCCGGCGGCGGTGCCAACTTGAGGAAAACGTGAAATAAGGTCAGAAGAGGCCTTGGCATTCATCTAACGAGAACGGGCGTCGGCCCGATGAGGGACGAAATGAAGAACGCAGCCATTTCCGAGCGCAAGAACCAGTCGATCTCGCGCGGCGTCGGTATGACGACGCAGATCTATGCCGACCGCGCCGAGAATTCGGAGATCTGGGATGTAGAAGGCCGCCGATACATCGATTTCTCCTCGGGCATCGCCGTCGTCAACACCGGCCACCGCCATCCCAGGGTGATCGAGGCGGTCAAGGTACAGCTCGACCGCTTCACCCATACCTGCCACCAGGTGGTGCCCTATGAGAGCTATGTGCGGCTGGCCGAACGGCTGAACGGCATGCTGCCCGGCAAGTTCGAGAAGAAGACCATCTTCGTCACCACGGGCGCTGAAGCCGTCGAGAACGCCATCAAGATCGCCCGCAACGCCACTGGCCGCCAAGCCGTCATCGCCTTTGCCGGCGGCTTCCACGGCCGCACCTTCATGGGCATGGCGCTGACCGGCAAGGTCGTGCCCTACAAGGTCGGCTTCGGCGCCATGCCGGGCGACGTCTACCATGCACCGTTCCCGGTGCCGCTGCACGGCGTGTCTACAGCCGATTCGCTGGCTGCACTCGACAAACTGTTCAAGGCCGATGTCGATCCGGCCCGCGTTGCCGCCATCATCATCGAGCCGGTCCAAGGCGAGGGCGGCTTCTACGACGCGCCGCGCGAATTCCTGACGGCGCTGCGCAAACTCTGCGACCAGCACGGCATGCTGCTGATCGCCGACGAGGTGCAGACCGGTTTTGCCCGCACCGGCAAGATGTTCGCCATGGATCATCATGAGGTCGCGGCCGACATTACCACCATGGCGAAAAGCCTGGCCGGCGGCTTCCCGCTGGCGGCGGTCACCGGCCGCGCCGAGATCATGGATGCGCCCGGTCCTGGCGGGCTCGGCGGCACCTATGGCGGCAGCCCGATCGGTGTCGCCGCAGCACACGCCGTGCTCGACGTAATCGAGGACGAAAAGCTGTGCGACCGCGCCAATACGCTGGGCGCCCGGCTGAAACAGCGGCTGCAGTCGATCCGCGACGATGTGCCCGAGATTGTCGACATCAGGGGTCTCGGCTTCATGAACGCGGTCGAGTTCAACAACGTCAAGAAGGGCCTGCCGTCGGCCGAGATCGCCAATGCGATCCGGCTGAAGGCGCTCGACAAGGGGCTGATCCTGCTGACCTGCGGCGTCTACGGCAACGTCATCCGTTTCCTGGCTCCGATCACCATCCAGGACAATGTCATGAACGAGGCGCTCGACATTCTGGAAAGCTCGATCCGCGAAGTCTGCGCTGCCTAGCGCAAACCCTACCTCCCCCTTGTGGGGAGGTCGGACCGCAGGTCCGGGTGGGGGGCCTCGCGCCGACCCCAACCCCGCTGCTTCGCAGCGACCCTCCCCACAAGGGGGAGGGTAAGTGCGTCTAGCCCGCAGCCCGTGCCGGCTCATCCTGCTGGAACGCTGCCAGTGCAGCCTTCAGCCCGTCAGGTCCCTCAGCAATCGTCTGCGCCATCGGCGAAAACCCGGCCCCGAGCATCTTGCGGCCCAGCATATGGTCGCCCGGCCTGTTGACGGATTCGATGCCGAGCAGCCGGCTTCCAGCATAGTGGTAGATCGAGAACTTGTTCTCAGCGAGGTCGCCCAGCACGACATGGCTGTCGCCGCCCGAGGTCAGCCCGACCATCTGCAGTTTCATGTCGCCGATGTCAGACCAGAACCACGGCACCGCCGCATAGGCGTCCGTATGGCCGGTGATCGTGCGTGCGGCAAGCCGCGCCTGGTCGGTGGCGTTCTGCACTGATTCCAGCCGCACGTCGCCGCCGGTCGACCAGTGGCGGCAGGAAGCGGCGTCGCCGATGGCCAGAATATCAGGCACGGAGGTGCGCATCTGTTGGTCGACGCGGATGCCACTGGCGACAGTCAGTCCGGCAGCCTGAGCAAGTTCGACATTCGGCACGGCGCCGATGCCGACGATGACCATGCGCGCGGGCAGCCTTTCGCCGGTGGAGGTGATGGCGGCGCAGACATGGCCGTTTTCGCCTTCCAACCTGGCAATGGTGGTGCCGGTGAGGATACGCACGCCGATCGCCTCCAGCCGTTGACGGACATGGCTCGCCACCACCGGCGCCACGGCGCGGCCAAGCAGCCGGTCGACAGCCTCGACCAGGGTGACGTTGCGGCCGGCGGCCCTCAGCGTAGCCGCGATCTCCAGCCCGATGAAGCCGCCGCCGAGGATGACCACGTCTTCGCTTTGGGCGCTGAGCTGGCGGATCAGCCGCGCATCGGCGATCGAGCGCAGCGACAGCACGCCCGAGAGGTCGGCGCCCGGCAGCGGCAGGAGCCGCGGCCGCGAACCGGTGGCCAGGATGAGCCGGTCGAACGGCAGCACGCCGCCGCCTGCTATGTCCAGCTTGCGGCCTGCCGTATCGATGCTGTCGATTCGGACGCCCGGCCTGAAGTCGATGGCGCTGCCGGTGTAAAAGGCCTCGCCGCGCAAGGGTTGCGGCTTGGCATCGGCGTCCTTGATGAAGGTCTTCGACAGCGGTGGCTTGTGATAGGGCAGATCGGTTTCGTCGCCGATCAGGATGACAGGCCCGTCATAGCCTTCCTCGCGCAGGCTGGCGGCCGCTTGCACGCCCGCATGACCCGCACCGACAATGACGACCCCGTTCTTCATCGCAACCCGAATTCCTGTTTCAAATCTGGAGCATGATGCCGAAAAGTGTGAAGCGGTTTTCGGACGACATCATGTTTTGATTGTGAGCCGTTCCGCCAGATGGCGATTGTCTGCCGCCGTCGCAAGAGCCCCGGTCCGGGTCGCACCCGGAACGGTCGCTTGTCAATCGCGGCGTCTCTCACCTTGGCTGCTGGCTATACGACTGAAAGTTGACAGTCCCAGTTTAGAATAATTCTAAACTGTTGTTTCAATTGAATTTTCTAGGGTTGACCAGTTGACTTCCGGCCTCGCCATCGTTTTATGGAGGCTCGCGCGTCAGCGCACCCCTTTGATGTTTGGGCCTTGAACCCGTTCGATTGGAGGCATTTGGTGTCTTTCTTCCGTGAGCCGCGCAACGGCGCGGCATCTGTGGTGTCCTACGGCATGCCTATGTCCCGGCACCGTTTGGCACGCGCGCCTTTTACCGAATCCCCTTTGAACTGGAGACTGATGATGACAGCGCGATATGGCGGCAGACTGGCTGCGATCGGTGCCACGGCTATGTTGACGGCGGCGGTTTTCATCCTGCCGGCCAAGGCGGCGGAGATCGATGCCAAGGCGGTCATCAAGACCTATTCCGACATCGCGCTGGCCAAGTACGAGGATTCGCTGACCACGGCGCAGGCGCTCGACAAGGCTGTCGACGCGCTGCTTGCCAACCCGTCGGCGGACACGCTGAATGCCGCCCGCGATGCCTGGAAGGCGTCGCGCGTGCCCTACCAGCAGACCGAGGTCTACCGCTTCGGCAACAAGATCGTCGACGACTGGGAAGGCAAGGTGAACTCCTGGCCGCTCGACGAAGGCCTGATCGACTACGTCGCCAAGAGCTACGGCACCGAGTCCGACGCCAACGCGCTCTACACCGCCAATGTCATCGCCAACAAGGACATCGAGATCGACGGCAAGAAGGTCGACGCCTCGAAGCTTTCGCCGGAGTTCCTCGCCGGCACGCTGCAGGAGGCCGGCGGCATCGAGGCCAATGTCGCCACCGGTTATCACGCCATCGAATTCCTGCTCTGGGGCCAGGATTTGCACGGCACCGGCCCGGGCGCCGGCGAGCGTCCGTACACCGACTACGACCTCAAGAACTGCACCGGCGGCAATTGCGATCGCCGGGCCGAGTATCTGAAGTCGGCCAGCGATCTTCTGGTCTCCGACCTGCAGGAGATGGTCGGCAACTGGAAGGAAGACGGCGCCGCCCGCAAGAACCTCGTCGATGGCCAGCCGAACACCGCTATCTCGGTGATCTTCAACGGCATGGGCTCGCTGTCCTACGGCGAACTGGCCGGGGAGCGCATGAAACTCGGCCTGCTGCTGCACGATCCCGAAGAGGAGCACGACTGCTTCTCGGATAATACCTACAACTCGCATCTCTATGACGCTATCGGCATCCGCGCCGCCTATCTCGCCAGCTACACGCGCATCGACGGCACCGTCGTTTCAGGCCCGTCGGTGCACGATATGGTCAAGGCGGCCGATCCGGCGATCGACAAGGAACTGTCCGACAAGCTCGATGTCTCGGTCGCCAAGATGGAGGCGATCAAGGCGCGGGAAGTGGCCGGCGAGGCCTACGACCAGCAGATCGCCGAGGGCAACACCGAAGGCAATGCTACCGTGCAGGCGGCAATCGACGCGCTGGTCGACCAGACCAAGTCGATCGAACGCGCCGTCGGCGCGCTGAACCTGAACAACATAGCCTTCGAGGGGTCCGACAGCCTCGACGCACCGGACAAGGTGTTCAAGTAGCACCCCAACCAACTACCAGCCAAACGGCGCGGAGGGGCGCCGTCAGCCAGAGCCAATCCATGCTGATCTGCCATTGCAACATCATCACCGAAAAGGAGATTGAGCAGACGATCGTCGATCTGCTGGATCAGGACCCCTGGCAACTGATCGTGCCGGCGAAGGTCTATCACACGATGCAAAAGCGCGGTCGCTGTTGCGGCTGCTTCCCAAATGTGGTCGAAACGATCATTCGGGTCACCGAAAATTACCACACCCGTTCGGAGGCGAGCGGCGTGGACATCGTTTCACACCTGGATCGCGTCAGAGGCCTGCGCGTCCAATATGGGAGCAGAATCCATGAAAGGCGAACCGCAGATCATCGAGCGGCTTAACGAGGCTCTGTTCCTGGAGCTTGGCGCCGTCAATCAATACTGGGTGCATTTCCGCCTGCTCGAAGATTGGGGATATGCCAAGCTGGCAAAGAAGGAACGCGCCGAATCGATCGAGGAGATGCACCATGCCGACCGGCTGGTGGCCCGTATCATCTTCCTCGAAGGGCATCCCAATTTGCAGTCCGTGGCGCCGTTGCGCATCGGCCAGAACGTCAAGGAAGTGCTCGAATCCGATCTCGCCGGCGAATATGACGCACGCACCGCCTACAAGCGTTCGCGCGAGATCTGCAACGAAGCCGGCGACTACGTGACGATGAAGCTGTTCGAGGAATTGTTGGCGGATGAGGAAGGTCACATCGACTTCCTCGAGACGCAGCTCGACCTCCTTGCCTCGATCGGCGAGGAAAAATACGGCCAGCTCAACGCCGCATCGGCGGACGAGGCGGAATAGGACCATGCAGGAATGCGGCGCCCCATAGATATTCTGCGCCGCTTGCGGCGGGCCGCCGGCCCGCTGCTCCTCAAGAACCCGCGATATCAGGCCTTTCGCGGGCTTTCGGTTGTAACCCTGGCGGCAATTTTGGCCCCGGCCCTGGCCGGATCGTCGGAACCGGTCGGCCTCGCCACGAGCCGCACCGACCTGACGCCGAAGGACCAGGCCCGCGTCCTTGCCGTTACCAGGCCAACCCAGGATTTCTCCAAGCCCGAATCCTTCGAAACGATGCAAGGCGGCGCCGGCACGTCGCGCAAGCAGGTCGACCGCGACGCCTTCTCGCAACCCTCTGAAAACATTACCTTCGAGGAACAGGGCAATTTCAAGCTCGGCAATGCGCTTTTCCGCAAGAACTGGGTGTCGTCGCCATCCTCGACCCAGGCCTCGGACGGTCTCGGACCCCTGTTCAACGAGCGCGCCTGCCAGAATTGCCATTTGAAGGATGGCCGCGGCCGCCCGCCGGCCGCCGACAGCCGCACCACGTCGATGTTCCTGCGGCTAGCGCGCGATGCGAGCACGGCCGAGGAAAAGACCGAGATCGCCGCGCACAAGGTGCTGAACTTCCCCGATCCGGTCTACGGCGCGCAGTTGCAGGAACTGGCGGTGCCCGGCCTCAAGGGCGAAGGCCGCATGTATGTCGATTATCGCGAGGAAAAGGTCACGCTCGGCGACGGTAGCATCGTTTCGCTGCGCAAGCCGAGCTATTCGGTCGACGGGCTTGGCTACGGCCCGCTTGACCCGCGCACCACGCTGTCGCCACGTCTGACCCCGCCCATGATCGGCCTTGGCCTGATCGAACAGATCGCGCCGGCCGACATCCTTGCCCATGCCGATCCCGACGACCGCGACGGCATTTCCGGCAAGCCCAACATGGTGCGTGACCTCAGCAGCGGGCAACTGACGCTTGGCCGCTTCGGTTGGAAGGCGCAGACCGCATCGATCCGCCAGCAGGCGGCGGACGCCTTTGCCGGCGATATCGGCATTTCGACGCCGGAAGAGCCCAGTCACTGGGGCGATTGCACCGCAGCCGAAGAGGCCTGTTTGGCCATGCCCAATGGCGTGCAGAAGCGGCTCGGCCCGGTCGAGGCGCCACCACCGGTGATGGACCTCGTC
Source organism: Mesorhizobium sp. M0139 (assembly GCF_040322455.1). Lineage (NCBI taxonomy): Bacteria > Pseudomonadati > Pseudomonadota > Alphaproteobacteria > Hyphomicrobiales > Phyllobacteriaceae > Mesorhizobium > Mesorhizobium sp. M0139. Next base: position 157,422 of record NZ_JAMYTN010000009.1, on the reverse strand, counting down.
ACCTTCTATTCGCAGAACCTTGCGGTGCCGGCGCGGCGCGATGTCGGCGCACCCGCCGTGCTCGCCGGCAAGAAGCTGTTCTACGAGATGGGCTGCATTGCCTGTCATACGCCGAAATTCGTCACCATGCGCGGGAACAAGGCGCAGGCGTTCCAACTGATCTGGCCCTATTCCGACTTTCTGCTGCACGACATGGGGCCTGGCCTTGCCGACGGCCAGGCGGTGGGCGATGCCACGGGCAGTGAATGGCGCACCCCGCCGCTATGGGGCATCGGCCTGACAAAGACCGTCAACGGCAACGCTTTCTTCCTGCATGACGGGCGTGCGCGCACGCTTACCGAAGCGATCCTGTGGCATGGCGGCGAGGGGCAGAAGGCGCGCGATCGCTTTGCCGCCGCCAATACGGCCGACCGCGATGCTCTCATCAAATTCCTGGAGTCATTCTGATGCTCAAGCGGGTTTTGCCTGTTCTACTCCTCCCATTGGCTCTGTTCGGTGCGTCCCCGGCATCGGCCTCGGTGAAAGCCTCCGATGTCATTCAAAGAGCGATCGACGGCTTTGTCCGCCCCGCCTATGCCAGCCTGCATGGCCATGCCGGCACCTTGGCGAAGGCCATGGACGCGCTCTGCCAGGCGCCGTCGCAGGGCAACCTCGATGCCGCGCATGCCGGATTCTCGGCCACGGTCGCAGCCTGGTCGTCGGCTGAAATCATCGGCTTCGGGCCAATCAAGGAGAACAACCGGCTGGAGCGCATGCTCTACTGGCCGGACCGAAAGAGCATCGGCCTGAAGCAGGTGCAGGCGGCGCTGGCCGGCAAGGATCCGACCGCCACCGATCCGGCGCAGCTGGCGGGCAAGAGTGTCGCGATGCAGGGATTAGGGGCGCTTGAGTTCGTGCTTTACGGCGACGGCGCCGAGACGCTCGTCGGCAAGGACGAGCCCTATCGCTGCGCCTATGGCGCGGCGATCGCCAAGAATATCGAGACCATGGCGGCCGATGTCGACGCCGCCTGGAAAAAACCGGACGGTTTTGCAGGCCTGTGGGCCAATCCCGGACCCGACAATGCGCTTTACCGCGACGGCACTGAAGCGGTGACCGAATTGGTCGGCGTGTTCATCAATGAACTCGAAATGGTGCGCGACGTGCGCCTCAAAGGTTTTCTCGGCGCCAAACCGCAGGGTGACAAGCCGAGGCAAGCGATCTACTGGCGCTCGCAAAACACCGGCCTTTCATTAGCCGGCAACCTCTCCGGCATTGATGCGCTGTTCCAGGCCTCGAAGCTCGGCGACGCGCTGCCCGAGGATAGCAGATGGATGGCGGAATCCATCCATATCCAGCTCATCAATGGCGTTGCCACTGCCAAATCCATCCAGGGTCGGATCGACAAGACGCTCGCCGATCCCGCGGAGCGCGGAAAACTCGAACATTTCGCGCTGATCACCTCCAGCCTGTCGGGCTTGATCGGCACCCGGCTAACCGCCGAGTTCGGCCTGACCGCCGGCTTTTCGTCACTGGACGGGGACTGACCAATGGTTGCGACACGCACGCCGCTGATGGACCGCCGCGATTTTCTCAGAGCTGCCGGCGCCGGCTTCGTCGCGTCAATGGCGCCGCGGGCCTGGGCGGACACGCTTGCCGCCGATGCCGTCTTTGCCACCGCCTTCGTCAAGCGCGACGGCAGCTTTGGCGCCGCTGTGTTGTCGGAAGCCGGAAAAGTATTGCATGCGATCGACCTGCCCGACCGTGGCCACGACGTCACCTTCGATCCGGTCTCGAAGCGCTCCGTGGTCTTCGCCCGGCAACCCGGCACCTTCGCCGTGGTCTTCGACCATGCCGGCCGCGAGCCGCCGCTGACCATCGCCAGCATCACCGGTCGGCATTTCTTCGGCCACGGTGTGTTTTCCACCGACGGCGCGCTGCTTTACGTCACCGAAAACAATTTCGACAATGCCGCCGGCGTCGTCGGGATCTACGACGCACGGGCCAAGTTCAGCCGCATCGGCGAGTTTCCGACCTATGGCATGGGGCCGCATGAGCTATTGCTGCTCGGAGACGGCCGGACGATCGCCATCGCCAATGGCGGCATCGAGACCCATCCCGACTATGGCCGCGCCGAGCTCAACATCGCCACCATGAAGCCGTCCTATGTGCTGGTCGATCGCACAACCGGCGATCTCATCGAAAAGCACGAACTGCCGCCGGCTCTGCACCAGCTGTCGATTCGCCACATGGATGCCGACCCCACAGGCACCATCTGGTTCGGCTGCCAGTACCGCGGGCCGGGCACCGAGCGGCCACCGCTGGTCGGCCGCGCCACGCGCGGCAAGGGGCTGCAGCTGCTCGACATGCCGCAGGACGTGCTATCCGGCTTCCGGAATTACATCGGCTCGGTCGCCGCCAACCCGATTGCCGGCACGGTCGCGGTGTCTTCGCCGGAAGGCAATTCGCTGGCCGTCATCGACGCCGCCAGCGGCAAGATCGTCGCCACCAAGGCGCTGGTCGAGGTCTGCGGCCTGGCGCCCGACGGCCCGGGCTTCATGGCAACCACGGGTGCCGGCGAAATCATCGAAGGCAGCGGCGCGACGCGCTCCGAGCCCGACTATGTCTGGGACAACCACATGCTGCGCATCGCGCCGGCGGCGTAAGCCGTCCGGCCTGCACCGAAGCGAAGCCGCTTAACAATTTACGCGCTGGCTCTTGCGGCGGCGCGCCGTGGCGGGCAGAGGGAGACTGTTTTTCGAACCGGTCGCCCATGAAACTGCTCGCCATCGACTGTGCCGCCAATCTCTGCGCCGCTTGCGTCTATGACGCATCGGGCGACAGAGAGCTCGGCCGCTCGGTACTCGATCTCGGCAAAGGCCACGCCGAACACCTGATGGCTGTCATTGACGAAGCGTTGAAAGCGGACGGCACCGATTATGCCGGCCTTGGCGCCGTTGCGGTCTCCATCGGTCCGGGTTCCTTCACCGGCCTGCGGGTGGGCGTCTCGGCGGCGCGCGGCCTGGCGCTGGCGCTGAAGATCCCGGCGATCGGGGTAACGACACTGGAGGCGCTGGCGGCCGAGGCGAGGGCGGCATTTCCCGGCCGCCCGATCCTGGCGGCTCTCGATGCAGGCCGCGAGGAGATCCATGCGGCGTTTTACGATGCGGAAGCGATTTTGCGCTATGGTCCGGCTGTGACCACACTTGCGCAAGCCGCGGGAATGGCGGCGGACAATCGTCCGGTGCTTGCCGGCACGGCCGCCGTGCAGATCGCAGCCGCGGCCGGTCGCGATTTCGATATCGGCCCGACGGCTGCCACCGCCGACATTGCCGTCTACGCCCGGCTCGCCGCTGCAAAAGGCGAGGGCGACAAGCCGAAGCCACTCTATCTGCGCGGCGCCGATGCCAAGGCGCAGGCCGGGTTCATCCTGTTGAGGCAGGAAAAGTGATGCGCATCCCTTTCCTCCAGCCGCGCCGCAGGGACTATGCGCTCGAGCCGCTGACAATCGCCGACAGCCCGGCAGCGTCGGTGCTGCACCGCGAGGATTTCGTCCGGCCCTGGACCGATGGCGAGTTCGCCGCGTTGCTCGAACAGGAAACCGTGTTCGGCTATGCCGCGCGCGAAATCGGCCAGGGCGCCAAGCCGCCGGTCGGCTTCGTGCTGGCCAGGCTTGCAGCCGGCGAGGGCGAGATTCTGACCGTGGCGGTGGCGCGCTCGCATCGCCGCCAGGGGCTCGGCTGGCAATTGATGGACGCCGTGCTGCGCGAATTGCATGCGCAGCGCGCCGAGGCGCTGTTCCTTGAGGTCGACGAGACCAATGTCGCTGCCATCGCCCTCTACCGGCGGCTGGGCTTCCGCCAGGTCGGCCACCGCGCCAATTATTACCGCTCGACCGAACATGGTCCTACCGGCGCGCTTGTCATGCGCCGCGATCTTCGCTAGCCAAAGTTTTGGGGCAGGGCCAAGCTGCATGATCGGAAAAATCAGGATTTTCCTGGCGCTGAGCCTCGTTGTCATCGGTTCGCTGGTCCTTGTGCCTTTGCAGCTGCTGTCGATGAAGACTGGAATCTGGCGCGAGACGGTCATTCTGAAGGCCTGGCACAGCCTCATCGTCCGGACGCTCGGCCTGCGCATCCATGTCAAAGGTGCGCTGTCCAGCCAGCGCCCGCTGCTGGTCGCCTCTAACCATATCTCCTGGACCGACATCATGGTGCTGGGCTCCTTTGCCGATGTGACCTTCATCGCTCGGGCGGACATGGAGGGATGGCCGCTGATCGGCTGGCTGTCGAAACTGCAGCGTACGGTCTTCATCGAACGCGAGCGCAAGCGGACAGCTGGCGACCAGGCCAGCGAGATCGCCAGCCGCATGGCCAAGGGCGACGCCATGGTGCTATTTGCCGAGGGCTCTACCGGCGACGGCAACACCATCCTGCCGTTCAAGAGCACCTTGTTCGGCGCCGCCTCGATGGCGATTTCGGAAGGCGCGGCCGAGCAGGTCTTCATCCAGCCGCTGGCGATTGCCTACACGCGGGTGCACGGCGTGCCTCTCGGCCGTCGCCACCGGCCGCTCGCTGCCTGGATCGGCGATCAGGACCTGATGCCGCATCTCAAGGTGCTGATGGCCGAAGGCGCCATTGACGTCGAGGTGCATTTCGGCGAGCCCATCGCCTTTTCCAAGGGCTCGAACCGCAAGGAAACGTCGAGGATGATGGAAAGCCAGGTGCGCGCCATGATGCAGGCCGCGCTCGCCGATCCCCGACCGAGCCGCTAGCGCAGGCCGAGCGCCTACAGGCCGATGCCCGAGAATCGTCTGTTTTTTGTCACGGAAAGGCGTTAGAAGCCGCCGGATGGATTTGAACACGATAGAGCGGAACGAAACCGACAGCGCCTCGCAAAGCGCTGCTGCGGCGTCCGCCCCGGCCAAAAAGGTCTTCGTCAAGACCTATGGCTGCCAGATGAATGTCTATGACTCACAGCGCATGACCGATGCGCTGGCCGCCGACGGCTACACCGCGACCGATGTCATCGCCGACGCCGACCTGGTGCTGCTCAACACCTGCCATATCAGGGAGAAGGCGGCGGAAAAGGTCTATTCTGAGCTCGGCCGCATCCGCGACATGAAGGCTGAACGCGCAGCAGTTGGGCGCGAAATGCTGATCGGCGTCGCCGGTTGCGTCGCGCAGGCCGAAGGCGCGGAAATCATCCGCCGTTCGCCTGCTGTCGATCTGGTCATCGGCCCGCAGACCTATCACCGGCTGCCCGATGTGCTGGCCCGGGTGCGTGGCGGCGAGAAGATCGTCGAGACCGAATACGCCATCGAGGACAAGTTCGAGCATCTGCCGAAGCCGAAGCGTGCCGAAATGATCAAGCGCGGCGTCACCGCCTTCCTCACGGTACAGGAAGGCTGCGACAAATTCTGCACCTTCTGCGTCGTGCCCTATACCAGGGGCTCGGAAGTGTCGCGGCCGGTGGCGCAGATCGTCGCCGAAGCCGAGCGGCTGGCCGATGCCGGTGTGCGCGAGGTGACGCTGCTGGGGCAGAACGTCAATGCATGGCACGGCAAGGGTGAGGATGGCATGGAATGGGGGCTTGGTCGCCTGCTGTTCCGGCTGGCCGAAATTCCCGGCCTGGCGCGGCTGCGCTACACCACCAGCCATCCGCGCGACATGGACGACGAATTGATCGCTGCCCATCGCGATCTCCCGGCTTTGATGCCTTATCTGCACCTGCCGGTGCAATCCGGGTCAGACCGCATCCTCAAGGCGATGAACCGCAGGCACACGGCCAAGGACTATCTGGCGCTGCTCGAGCGCATCCGCGCTGCACGCGGCGACATCGCGCTGTCCGGTGACTTCATCGTCGGCTTCCCCGGTGAAACCGAGGCGGATTTCGAGGCGACGATGGGTCTGGTGCGCCAGGTGAACTACGCCTCGGCCTTCTCGTTCAAATATTCGCCGCGTCCCGGCACGCCGGGCGCCGATATGCCCGATCACGTGCCGGAAGCGGTCAAGGATGAACGTTTGCAACAGCTGCAGGCATTGTTGCTCAAGCAGCAGCAGGATTTCGGCCTGCGCCTGGTCGGCAGCACCATCGACACGCTGATCGAGAAGCCCGGCCGTCAGGCCGGCCAGAAGGTCGGCCGCTCGCCCTGGCTGCAGCCGGTTATTGTTGATGAAAAGGCCGGCGAAATCGGTGACATTATCCGGGTGCGAATCACGAAGACGGGCTACAATAGCCTGTTCGCCGAGTTGGCTTGATGGCCTCGGCAGATGAGGAGAGACGGTTGAGCGCTGCTGAAGTGAAGACTCTGCCCCAGAACCAGACATCCGGGGCCTCTGACATGGCGCACATCGTTCTGACTTTCGACAACAACAAGCTTGCCAGCGCCCTGTACGGTCAGTTCGACGAGAACCTGGCCCGGCTTGAGCAGAAGCTCGGCGTCGATATCCGCTCGCGCGGCAACCAGTTGACCATCAAGGGCTCGGCCTCGGCGGCCGAACAGGCGCGCCGCGCACTCGACAATCTCTACGGCATTCTCCAGAAGGGCACCGACATTGGCCAGTCCGACGTCGATGGCGCCGTGCGCATGGCGATTGCCGCCGACGACCAGCTGACGCTGCCGACGCTTGAACGCAAGGGCAAGGTTTCGGCCGCCCAGATCTCCACCCGCAAGAAGACGATCTATGCCCGTTCGCTCAACCAGGACGCCTATATGCGGGCACTGGAGCGTTCGGAACTTGTCTTCGGCATTGGCCCGGCCGGCACCGGCAAGACCTATCTGGCGGTGGCGCATGCGGCGATGCTGCTCGAACGCGGCATGGTCGAGCGCATCATCCTGTCACGCCCAGCGGTCGAGGCCGGCGAGCGGCTGGGTTTTCTGCCCGGCGATATGAAGGAAAAGGTCGATCCGTACCTGCGGCCCCTCTATGACGCGCTCTACGACATGATGCCGGCCGACAAGGTCGAGCGTGCTATCGCTGCCGAGGTCATCGAAATCGCGCCGCTGGCCTTCATGCGCGGCCGCACGCTGGCGCATGCCGCCGTCATCCTCGACGAGGCGCAGAACACCACGCCGATGCAGATGAAGATGTTTTTGACCCGCCTCGGCGAGAATTCGCGCATGATCGTCACCGGCGATCCGACGCAGATCGATCTGCCTCCAAGCACCAAGTCGGGCCTCGTCGAAGCCTTGCGTGTCCTTGACGGCGTGGCCGGCGCGGTAACCGTGCGCTTCAACGATGTCGACGTTGTGCGCCACCCGCTGGTGGCCGAAATCGTCAGGGCCTATGACCGCGACGCCAAGCTGGCACGCGGCCTCGGCGCCGAGAGCTGATGTGACGATGCGGGCTCATGCCTGAAGACATAAGACCTGGCGGCGGGGACAGTTCGGTTCCCGTCGAGATCGATATGTCGGTCGAGGCCGGCGACTGGCCCGATGAGGCGGCGCTGACGCGTCTGGTCGATCGCGCCGTGTCGGCTGCCTTTGCCGAAACCGCTGCTGCCGGTCCTTCCGAACTCAGCATCGTCTTTTCCGACGATGCCCATATCCGTACCCTCAATGTCGGCTGGCGCGGCAAGGACAAGGCGACCAACGTCTTGTCTTTCCCGGCTTTTCCGTTCCCCAGGGGTGGCAAGCTGCCGCCCATGCTGGGTGACATCGTGCTGGCCGCCGAGACGGTGGCGCGCGAAGCAGCCCTGGAAGACAAGCCCTTCGAGAACCATATCACCCATCTCGTCATCCACGGCCTGCTGCATTTGCTGGGCTACGATCACGAGACCGATGCAGAGGCCGAGGAGATGGAAGCCATCGAGCGCTCAGCGCTCGCAAGGCTTGCCATTCCCGATCCCTACACGTAATGACAAAAGACCAATTGACCGGACGACGATGAACGACAAACCAGAAACTGCCGCCCGCCCCGAGGCTGGCAGTGCGACAAAGCCTTCCGATACGACGGAAGAGGGATCGAGTCCGAGTCCCAGTTCCGGCAGCCTCGCTTCTGGTAGTATTGCCAGCGAGCCATCGCCTGCCGGTCCGTCCCTGTTCGACCGCGTCTTGGGCCTTTTCAGGCAGCGGAACGGCACCAGCCTGCGCGAGGAAATCGCCGGCGCGCTTGCCGAGACGACCAGCGATGCCGGGTCTTTCTCGCCTGGCGAACGCGCCATGCTCAACAACATATTGCGCCTGCGCGAGGTACGCGTCGAGGACGTCATGGTGCCGCGCGCCGATATTGAGGCCGTCGAGATCACCACGACGTTGGGCGATCTGCTCGGTCTGTTCGAGCAGTCCGGCCATTCCCGCATGCCGGTCTATTCCGAGACGCTCGACGATCCGCGCGGCATGGTTCACATCCGCGACGTGCTAGCCCACATCACCAAGGTTGCCCGCGTCAAGAAGGGCAGAACATCCAGGAAGACGCCGGCAACGACGCTTCTCGACCTCGCCCAGGTCGATCTCGGCCGCACCATCGGCGACCTCAATCTGATCCGCCCGGTGCTTTTCGTGCCGCCATCGATGCTTGCCTCCGACCTGATGGGTCATATGCAGACGACGCGAACCCAGATGGCGCTGGTCATCGACGAATATGGCGGCACCGATGGTCTCGCCTCGCTGGAAGACATCGTCGAGATGGTCGTCGGCGATATCGAGGACGAGCATGACGAGGACGAGCCGCTGATCACCCAGACCGGCGAGGGCGTATTCGTCGTCGACGGCAAGGCCGAGATCGACGAGGTCGCCAAGATGATCGGCGAGGACTTTACCGCCGGCGAGCATGGCGAGTATGTCGACACGATCGGCGGCATGATCTTCAACACGCTGGGCCGCGTGCCCGCGCGTGGTGAGGTTGTGCAAGCCATCCCCGGCTTCGAATTCCACGTGCTCGACGCCGATCCGCGCCGCGTCAAGCGGGTGCGCATCGTCCAGAACCAGAAGGGCGAGCGTCGCCGCCGCGCTACCGCTCGCACCGAGCAGGCCTAGAGCAGAACGTCGCTCGGTACATGACGATCGACGATCCCTTCAAGCACTCAACCTTTGGCTCCGGTGTCTTCTACAAGGACCCGCGAGCCGCATTGAAATGGCTCGAAACGGCCTTCGGCTTCGAGCCGAGCATGGTGGTCAGCGATGCCGACGGACGGCTGGTCCATGCCGAAATGCGTTTTGGCGACGGCTATATCATCGTCGATTCCGAATGGGCCGATCATATTGCCAGTCCGGTAAGCGTCGGCGGCAAGAACACTCAGTCGGTCTGTGTGCGTCTGAAAGACGGCCTGGACGTGCATTGTGAGCGGGCAATGGCGGCTGGAGCCCAAATCGTCGAGGAGCCTGCCGACCATTTCTACGGCGAACGGCAGTATCGGGCGCGCGACCCCGAAGGCCACTCTGGACCTTCTCCCAGACCTTGCGCACCGTGCCGCGCGAGGAGGCCGAGCAACTGAGCGGGCTAACCATCGAGGGATGGCACCGATAGCGCAGCGATCGGCCGGTTCGCGTTTCAATAAATCTGATAAATCTTGGCTCTTGATTCGCGCGACCTGGGAAGTCTGTATGGAGCGCCTTGCCGGCCGGATAATTCTGCTTTGGGGCTGGCGGCGCGCGCTGGTGGCGTTTCTTGCCGGGGCGCTGGCGGTGCTCGCCCAGGCGCCTTACGATTTCTTCGCCGTCTGTTTCGTCTCGTTTCCACTGCTGGTCTGGCTGCTCGACGGCGCCACCGGCGAGGCTTCCGACGGCTGGCTCAGGCGCCTGCGGCCGGCCTTTGCCATTGGCTGGTGGTTCGGCTTCGGCTATTTCCTCGCCGGCCTGTGGTGGATCGGTGAGGCGCTTCTGGTCGAGGCCGACAGTTTCGCCTGGGCCTTACCCTTCGCGGTCGTCGGCATTCCTTTGGCGCTGGCATTTTTCTACGGCTTCGCCACCGTCGTCGCGCGGCTGTTATGGACCAACGACATTGGCCGCATTGCCGCCCTTGCCTTTGCTTTTGGCCTGACGGAATGGCTGCGCGGCTTCCTGTTCACCGGCTTTCCCTGGAATGCCGTCGGGTATGCGGCGATGCCCGTGCCGCTGTTGATGCAAAGCGTGTCGGTGACCGGCATGGTCGGCATGAACGCGCTGGCGGTCTTTGTCTTCGCCATGCCGGCCTTGCTTGCAGCACGCCGGCATGTCCGTCTCGGTGTGGTCCTGCTTGCCATTCTCGTCGCCGCCCATGCCGGCTTCGGCTATGTCAGGCTCGCGACCCCCGACAAGCCGGCAACCCGCACTCTCGATGTCCGTATCGTGCAACCGGATGTCGACCTCAGCGAAAAATGGGACGCCTCGGTGCGCGACCGCATCTTCGCCACGATGATGGGCCTGTCGGCCGCAGCGCCCGATCCCGGTCATGACAAACCGCAACTTATCCTGTGGCCGGAGACCTCGGTACCGTTCCTGTTCACCGAGCGTCCGGACGCGCTGACCGCGCTCGGCGACATGCTGCAGCCTGGTCAGATGCTGATTGCCGGCGTCGTGCGCGAGGAGCGCGGATCCGGGGCGGATGCCGACAGCCGCTACTACAATTCGGTGGTGGCGATCGACGACAAGGGTGAAATCGCTGATGCCGTCGACAAGGTCCATCTGGTGCCGTTCGGCGAGTATCTGCCGTTTTCCGGTCTGCTCAGCCGCTTCGGCATCGGACAGTTCGTCGCCGGGCCGATGAACTTCGCCGCCGGCAGCGAGCGCCATCCGATCGCTCTGCCCGGCGGCATCAGCGCCTTGCCGTTTATTTGCTACGAGGTGATCTTTCCTGATCTGGTGGCTGTTGACGCAACGTCATCCCAGCTTATTGTAAACGTCACCAACGACGCATGGTTCGGCGACACGCCCGGGCCGTACCAGCATTTCAGGCAGGCTCAGATTCGCGCGGTGGAAAACGGATTGCCGCTGTTGCGCGCCGCCAACAACGGCATTTCCGCCGTTGTCGATACGCGCGGACGCATCGTCGACGCATTGGCGGTCGATGCACGTGGCGCCATCGACGTGCGGGTGCCGATCTCCGGCCAAGCCTTCATCTCCGCCGCGGGGCGGCGCATTAACGGAATGCTGATCATGTTGGTGTTTGCCGCAATCGCCCTCAGCTTGAACGTAAGGCAACGGCTACGGGTGAATTGACAGTCGACACATTAGAAACTCATACTGTTACCGCCTAATTTTCTCGAAGTCGGTTGGTGTTTCTGTTGGGGCAGTTGGCTCCGGCTTCGTTTGGGCGAGAAAAATAGAAAAGGCCGGAAAAATTCGGCGAGGAAAAAATGACAGAAGAAAACAAGAAGAAACCGAATCCGATCGACATCCATGTCGGAAGTCGCGTCCGCCTTCGGCGCAATATGCTTGGAATGAGCCAGGAAAAGCTCGGTGAAAATCTCGGTATTACGTTTCAGCAGATCCAAAAATATGAAAAAGGAACGAACCGCGTCGGCGCCAGCCGTCTGCAGGCAATAGCCTCGATACTCAGCGTGCCTGTCGCCTTCTTTTTCGAGGATGCGCCAGGGCAGGAGCCGGTGGGTAATAGAGGATTTGCCGAGGACACTTCGATGGCTTTCGCCGTCGAATTCTGCGGCAGTCCGGAAGGGCTTCAGCTCAACCGCGCGTTCGTCAAGATCGCGGATGTGAAGGTGCGCCGCCGGATTATCGACCTTGTGAAGTCCCTTTCTGCCGAAGATGCCGAGTGATTCGGTGGGTCGATTGACCCATTGGCCCCAGTAATCCCCCGGGCCCGAGTAGCCCAGAGGCTCGACTGCCGGCGGCGCCAAGCCGCCGGTGGTACAAGATATATTGCTGCGGCACTCATGCCAGAACCGCGGCACCGCTTGACGAGCGGCGCCCGGCACCGTTAACACGTGGCGCGCCAAAATCGGCAGCCCTGCCGATCGTTTTTTCAAGAGGGGACACCCGTGACGCGGCAGAACTACTTCTTCACCTCGGAATCCGTGGCCGAGGGTCATCCCGATAAAGTCTGTGACCGCATCTCGGACGAGATCGTCGATCTGGTCTATCGCGAGGCCAAGAAGACCGGCATGGACCCGTGGAAAGTCCGCGTCGCCTGCGAGACGCTCGCAACCACCAACCGCGTCGTCATCGCCGGCGAAGTAAGGGTTCCCGATACTCTGCTGAAGCGGGACAAAGCCGGCAACATCCTCAAGGACGCCGCCGGGCATTCGGTCGTCAACCCGGCCAAGTTCAAGTCGGTCGCCCGCAAGGCGATCCGCGAAATCGGCTACGAGCAGGCCGGCTTCCACTGGAAGACGGCAAAGATCGAGGTTCTGCTGCACGGCCAGTCGCCCGACATCGGCCAGGGAGTCGACAACGCCGCCGACCGCCAGGGCGAAGAGGGTGCCGGCGACCAGGGCATCATGTTCGGCTATGCCTGCCGCGAGACCCCGGACCTGATGCCGGCGCCGATCTATTACAGCCACAAGATTCTCGAACTGCTCGCCGCTGCCCGTCACGAAAACAACGGCGAAGCCGGCAAGCTCGGACCCGACGCCAAGAGCCAGGTCACCGTTCGCTATGTCGATGGCAAAGCCGCCGAAGCGACGCAGATCGTGCTGTCGACGCAGCATCTCGACGCGACCTGGGATTCCAAGAAGGTCCGCAAGGTCGTTGAGCCTTACATCCGTGAGGCGCTCGGCGACCTCAAGATCGCCGACGATTGCATGTGGTACATCAACCCGACGGGCAAGTTCGTCATCGGTGGACCGGACGGCGACGCCGGCCTGACCGGCCGCAAGATCATCGTCGACACCTACGGTGGTGCTGCCCCGCACGGCGGCGGCGCCTTCTCCGGCAAGGACACCACCAAGGTCGACCGCTCCGCCGCCTACGCGGCGCGCTATCTCGCCAAAAATGTGGTGGCGGCCAAGCTCGCCGACCGCTGCACCATCCAGCTGTCCTACGCCATCGGCGTTGCCCAGCCGCTGTCGGTCTATGTCGACCTGCACGGCACCGGCAAGGTCGACGAGGCCAAGCTCGAGGAAGCGCTGCGCACGGTGATGGATTTGTCGCCATCCGGCATCCGCAGGCATCTCGACCTCAACAAGCCGATCTACGCAAAGACCTCGTCCTACGGCCATTTCGGCCGCAAGGCCGGCCGAGACGGGTCCTTCTCCTGGGAAAAGACCGATCTGGCCAAGGCGCTCAAGGACGCGATCGCTGCTTAGGCATGATTCCAAAAAGTGGGTACCGGTTTTTTGGAAAAGATCATGCTCCAACAAAGGATTAGATTGAGATGAGATTTCAGCCAAATCTCATCTCAATCCCAAATCTCATCTCAATCTAAGCGCGGCGCGCGACCAGGCCATGGATCCACAGGACAGGCGGAGCCGCGCGACCGAAGGGTTCTTCGGCCGCCGGCACGGCAAGACCATTCGCCCGCAGCAGGCCGCGGCGCTGGAAAGCGGTCTTGGAGCGTATGGCCTCGACCTCTCCGTCCAGGCACCGGCAGAATTGCGCGCGCTATTCTCAGCGGATGTTTCAACGGTTCGGCTGGAAATCGGCTTCGGCGGCGGTGAGCATCTGCTGCACCGTGCCACGGAGGCACCGGCGACCGGCTTCATCGGTGTCGAGCCGTTCGTCAACGGCATGGCCAAGTTGATGATGGCGGTGCGGGAAAAGCCGCTTGCCAATCTTCGCGTTTATGACGACGACGCCACGCGCCTGCTCGATTGGTTGCCGCAGGCGTCGCTCGACGGCATCGATCTGCTCTACCCCGATCCCTGGCCGAAGAAAAAGCATTGGAAGCGGCGCTTTGTCAGCCCGCTCAACCTCGATCGGTTCGCGCGCGTGCTGAAGCCGGGCGGAAAATTCCGCTTCGCATCCGACATCGACACCTATGTGAACTGGACCTTGTTGCACTGCCGGGCGCATGGCGCGCTCCTCTGGCAGGCGCAAGATGGGGCCGACTGGCATCGGCCCTATGAAGGCTGGCCGGGCACACGCTACGAGGCGAAAGCCATTCGCGAGGGCCGACGGCCGGCCTATCTCACCTTCATCAGAAAATAGTTCGATGCGGGAAAGTGTCCCGCATCGACAGCCGGTCTGGCTTCAGAAACGGCCGATCTTGCCGAAAGCGGTCGGGTCCATGCCAAGCCGGCGCAGATCGTTGGCGCGCGGCTTGCGGCCGGCTTCGACGGCCCGCGAGGCGGCAACGGCGCTGCCGAACAGGGCAAAGGCGTCGCCTATGGCGGAAAACACGGTACGGTTGCTCATTGTCTTGACCTTTCGCGCGCCACCGCGCGCTCATCTTTGATTTGTGCAGTGCACCATAGATAGCGATGTGACATCCGGGATCACAGGGCCGTTACCGCATAGCCGGCATGCGCCCCGCGCAATCCTGCCAGCCGTCGCCGGCTGCACTCTGCCCGGCCCCTCAACAGACTTGAAACACTGGCCGGGATCGTCTATATCAGCCTCAAATTCTTGGTCGGTATGACGAAGAGTGGGTCCACCCGGTCCCGCTCTTTTTTATTACCTGCCGGTCAGCCATCAGCAAAGAGATGGTTCGGGACGACGATCATCCTGACCCATAGAACGACAGGAAACGCATGACTGCAACGGCAAGCGAAGCCGACGACCGCATCATCCGCGAAAGCGGTATCGATGCGCGCATCGCGCTGATCGTTCAGCCGGTGTTGCGAGGCATTGGCTTCCGTCTCGTGCGGGTGCATCTGTCGGGCCAGAACGGCCTGACGCTGCAGATCATGGCCGAACGCGAGGACGGCACCATGACCGTCGAGGATTGCGAAGAGGTCAGCCGCGCTGTGTCGCCGGCGCTCGACGTCGATGACCCGATCGAGAAGGCCTATCATCTCGAAGTGTCGTCGCCGGGCATCGACCGGCCGCTGGTACGCAAGTCGGATTTCGTCACCTGGACCGGCCATCTGGTGAAGATGGAAACCTCGGTGCCGGTCGCCGACCGCAAGCGCTTCAAGGGCAAGATCGCCGAAGCCGGCGAAGACGACATGCTGCTCGAGCGCGACAAGGCCGCCTACGGCGAAGAGCCGACGGTTCGCATTCCTTATGACGCGATCGCCGATGTGCGGCTGATCCTCACCGACGACCTTATTCGCGATGCCCTTTCGAAGGACAACCGGGAACGCAAGGAAGCCAAGAAACGCCGCGGCGAAGCTGATGATGCACCCGAAGGTGCTGAAGGCGGCGCGGAAGACGAAATCGAACAGGAACTATGATGAGCGGCCGGGCCTAAAAGCTCGGCAACAAGCTCGGGAGAAATAAGATGGTTGTAAGCGCCAACAGACTTGAACTGCTGCAGATCGCCGACGCGGTGGCGCGTGAAAAGTCGATCGACAAGTCGATCGTCATTGCCGCCATGGCTGATGCGATCCAGAAGGCCGCGCGCTCGCGCTACGGCCAGGAAACCAACATCCGCGCCGACATCAACGCCAACACCGGCGAGATGAAGCTGCAGCGGCTGATGGAAGTGGTCGAGAAGGTCGACGACTACGCCACCCAGATCGCCATTTCCTCGGCCCGCGAGCGCAATCCGGACGCCCAGCTTGGCGACTTCATCGCCGAACAGCTGCCGCCAATGGATTTCGGCCGCATCGCCGCCCAGTCAGCCAAGCAGGTCATCGTGCAGAAAGTGCGCGAGGCCGAGCGCGACCGCCAGTATGACGAATACAAGGACCGCATCGGCGAGATCGTCAACGGCACCGTCAAGCGCGTCGAATATGGCAACGTCATCGTCGATCTCGGCCGTGGCGAGGCGATTATCCGCCGCGACGAGCTGATCCCGCGTGAAAACTACAAGTACGGCGACCGCGTCCGCGCCTATGTCTACGACGTGCGCCGCGAACAGCGCGGCCCGCAGATATTCCTGTCGCGCACCCATCCGCAGTTCATGGCCAAGCTCTTCACCATGGAAGTGCCGGAAATCTATGACGGCATCATCGAGATCAAGTCGGTCGCCCGCGACCCAGGCTCGCGCGCTAAGATCGCCGTCATTTCGCGTGACTCGTCGATCGATCCGGTCGGCGCCTGCGTCGGTATGCGCGGCAGCCGCGTCCAGGCCGTGGTCGGCGAATTGCAGGGCGAAAAGATCGACATCATCCCGTGGTCGCCTTCGGCTGCCTCCTTCATCGTCAACGCGCTGCAGCCGGCGGAAGTCGCCAAGGTCGTGCTCGACGAGGATGCCGAGCGCATCGAAGTGGTGGTTCCCGATGACCAGCTGTCGCTTGCCATCGGTCGTCGTGGCCAGAACGTGCGTCTTGCCTCGCAGCTCACCGGCTGGGACATCGACATCCTGACCGAGGCCGAGGAGTCTGAGCGCCGCCAGAAGGAATTCGTCGAACGCTCGTCGCTGTTCATGGAAGCCCTTGATGTCGACGAGATGGTCGGCCAGGTGTTGGCCTCCGAAGGCTTCACCAGCGTCGAGGAAGTTGCCTACGTCGATTCGGGCGAGATCGCCTCGATCGACGGTTTCGACGAAGACACCGCTTCGGAGATCCAGACCCGCGCCCGCGAATATCTGGAGAAGATCGAAGCCGAGCATGACGACAAGCGCAAGGCGCTGGGCGTCACCGACGAACTGCGCGAGATCCCTGGCGTCACCACCGCCATGATGGTGACGCTCGGCGAGGATGGCGTGAAGACGATCGAGGATTTCGCCGGCTATGCCGCCGACGACCTGACCGGCTGGAAGGAACGCAAGGACGGCGAGACCAAGGTATTCCCGGGTGTGCTCGCCAATCACGGCGTGTCGCGCGCCGACGCCGAGCAGATGGTTCTGGCAGCCCGCCTCAAGGCCGGCTGGATCACCGAAGACGAGCTTGCAGCCGAACAGGTCCCGGCTGACGAAGCCGTTGGTGCGTGAGGTGAAACCGCATCGCACACAACCCGCCCCAGGACGAGATGAACGATCGCACCTGCATCGTCACGCGCAAGCAAGCCGAGCCGGATGAGCTGATCCGTTTCGTCGTCGGCCCGGATTCGGCCGTCGTTCCTGACCTGAAGAGAAATCTGCCCGGCCGTGGTTGTTGGGTGAGCGCCGACCGCCTACATATCGGCAAGGCGGCGGCGAAGAACCTGTTTGCCCGCGCCTTCAAGGCGCAGGTCGTCGTGCCGCCCGATCTCGGCGGCATGGTCGACGGACTGCTTGCACGATCCGCTTTGGGTATGCTTGGCCTTGCCCGCAAGGCTGGCTCGATCGCACTCGGCGCAACCAAGGTCGAGAGCGCGGTGCGCTCGGGGTCGGCGCTTTTCGTGCTCCACGCGACCGAGGCATCCGACGATGGCGTGCGCAAGATCAGTCAGGCGCGGCGGGCAACTGTCCACCTCGGCGGGCCGGCAGTCCTTGCCTACAAACTTTTCTCCGAGGCCGAGTTGAGCTTGGCATTGGGGGGTACAAATGTGATACATGCTGCCGTTCTCGCGGGAGACGCGGGCAAGGCGGTTGAGAGGCGCATGGTTGCGCTCGACCGATATCGGGGCGGAACCCCCGACGATCTGGCAATGCTTGCGGCCGTTGCTGACGAAGATGATGCTGCAGAGGATATGGAATGAGCGATACGAAATCGGGCGACGATAAGACGTTGAGTGTTACACCGAAGAAGACCTTGACGCTGAAGCGCCCCGGTACAGAGCAGAGCGTCGTGCGACAGAATTTCTCGCATGGCCGCACCAAGCAGGTCCAGGTCGAGATCAAGAAGCGCAAATTCTCCATGCCCGGCGACAAGCCGGAGCCGGTGGCTGCACCCGTATTTACGCCCAAGCCCGCGGTAGTGGCAGCCCCCGTCGTGCAGGAAGCGCCTAAGGCGCCGCCTCCGCCGCCGCCGGCCGAACGCGGCGGCATGGTGCTGAACGAACTGTCGCGCAATGAAATGGAAGCGCGCCGCAGGGCGCTCGAAGGCTCCAAGGTTCGCGACGTCGAGGACCGCCAACGCGCCATCGAAGAGGCCAAGCGCCGCAACGAGGATGAGGAACGCCGCAAGCGCGAGCGCGAGGAATCCGCGCGCCGTCAGGCCGAGGAAGAAGCCCGCCTGCAGACCGAGGCCGAGTCCCGCCGCCGCGCCGAGGAAGAAGCGCGCCGCCGCGCGCCGCAGGCTGCCGAGCTTGTGGCATCGGACGACGAGGAAGAGGTCAAGCCGAAGCGCACCGCCGCCGGCGCTCCGGTACGCCGTCCGGTTACGCCCGAAGTGGCGCGCCCGGCCAAGCCGACCAAGGCCGAGGAAGACCGTCGTCGCGGCAAGCTGACCCTCAACACGGCGCTTTCCGACGAGGACGCGCGCGCCCGCTCGCTGTCGTCGATGCGTCGCCGCCAGGAAAAATTCAAGCGCGCGATGCATAATGAGCCGCGCGAGAAGGTTATGCGCGAAGTGATCCTGCCTGAAACCATCACCATCCAGGAACTGGCGCAGCGCATGTCCGAGCGCGCTGTCGATGTGGTCAAGTACTTCATGAAGCAGGGCCAGATCCTGAAGCCGGGCGACATCATCGACGCCGACACGGCCGAGCTGGTCGCCACCGAATTCGGCCACACGGTCCGCCGCGTCGCCGAGTCCGACATCGAGGAAGGCCTGTTCAACATTGCCGACAATGCCGAGGACCTGGTGTCGCGGCCGCCTGTCGTGACCATCATGGGCCATGTCGACCACGGCAAGACCTCGCTGCTCGACGCCATCCGCAATGCCAATGTCGTCTCCGGCGAAGCCGGCGGCATCACCCAGCATATCGGCGCCTACCAGGTCGAGAAGAACGGTCAGAAGATCACCTTCATCGACACGCCCGGTCACGCCGCCTTCACGGCGATGCGCGCCCGCGGCGCTCAGGCGACCGACATCGCTATCCTGGTGGTGGCGGCCGACGACAGCGTCATGCCGCAGACCATCGAATCGATCAGCCATGCCAAGGCGGCCGGCGTTCCGATCATCGTGGCGATCAACAAGATCGACAAGCATGATGCCGATCCGCAGAAGGTGCGGTCGGAACTGCTGCGCCATGAGGTGTTCGTCGAATCGATGGGCGGTGAAGTGCTGGACGTCGAAGTGTCGGCGACCAAGGGCACCAACCTCGACAAGCTGCTCGAGGCGATCCTGCTGCAGGCCGAAATCCTCGACCTCAAGGCCAATCCGGACCGTACCGCCGAGGGCGTGGTCATCGAAGCCCAGCTCGACAAGGGCCGTGGCCCCGTCGCCACCGTACTGGTGCAGACCGGCACTTTGATGCCGGGCGACATCCTCGTCGCCGGCAACGAATGGGGCCGGGTGCGCGCGCTGGTCAACGACCGTGGCGAGCAGATCAAGGAGGCGCCGCCGGCAATGCCGGTCGAGGTGCTTGGCCTGCAGGGCACGCCGCAAGCCGGCGACCGCTTCGCTGTCGTCAACAACGAGGCCCGCGCCCGCGAGATCACCGAATATCGCCAGCGTCTGGCGCGCGAGAAGGCAGTGGCTCGCCATGCCGGCCAGCGCGGCTCGCTCGAACAGATGATGTCGCAGCTGCAGACGAGCGGGTTGAAGGAATTCCCGCTGGTCATCAAGGGCGACGTGCAGGGTTCGATCGAGGCGATCAACGCCGCTCTCGACAAGCTTGGCACCGACGAGGTGCGTGCGCGCATCGTTCATGCCGGCGCCGGCGCCATCACCGAAAGCGACGTGTCGCTGGCGGAGACCTCGGGGGCCGCGATCATCGGCTTCAACGTCCGTGCCAACGTGCAGGCACGTGCGGCCGCGGCGGCCGCGGGCATCGAAATCCGCTACTACTCGATCATCTACAACCTCGTCGACGATGTGAAGGCAGCACTTTCCGGCTTGCTGTCGCCGGAACGCCGCGAGACCTTCATCGGCAATGCCGAGATCCTCGAGATCTTCGACATCACCAAGGTCGGCAAGATCGCCGGCTGCCGTGTCACCGAAGGCAAGGTCGAGCGTGGAGCGGGCGTGCGCCTGATCCGCGACAACGTCGTCATCCATGAAGGCACGCTGAAGACCCTCAAGCGCTTCAAGGACGAAGTCGCGGAAGTTCCGGGCGGCCAGGAGTGCGGCATGGCCTTCCAGAACTACGAGGACATGCGCGTTGGCGACATCATCGAGTGCTTCCGCGTCGAGATGGTGACCCGGACGCTCTGAGTTCGTATACTGTCGATACGACCGGGCGGTGGTCGAAAGACCGCCGCCCTAACTTTAATGCCTGTCGCCCAAAAGTGCGGGATAAACGACATGCATAGAAACAAGTATGAGACATGCGGCACGGTCCCATCCCGCGCCTCACGCTTTCCGGATTGAGAAAAATGCCCCGTCCAACCGCCTCCAGCCCATCCCAGCGCATGCTTCGCGTCGCCGAACAGGTGCGCCATGCGCTGTCGGAAACCTTGCAGCGCGGCGAGATTATCGACCCGCTGATCGAGAACACCGTGGTTTCGGTCTCGGAAGTGCGCATGTCGACTGATCTGAGGGTCGCAACGGCCTTCGTTTCGCCGCTCGGCGCCAAGGACACGGGTGCGGTCATCGACGCGCTCAACAAGCATGCGAAGTTCGTCCGTGGCCGCGTCTCCGGCGCGCTCCGCCAGATGAAGTTCATGCCGGAGTTCCGCTTCAAGCTCGATACGTCCTTCGACAATTTCGCCAGGATCAACGATTTGCTGAAATCGCCCGAAGTCGCGCGAGACTTGGGTGCCGATGGCGAAGACAACGACAAGGACGAGAAATAGTGGGGCGCCGCGGCAAGAAGAAGGGCCGGCCGATCTCCGGCTGGGTGGTGCTGGACAAGCCGGTTGGCATGGGTTCGACCGAAGCCGTCTCCAAGATCAAATGGCTTTTCCAGGCCGAAAAGGCCGGCCATGCCGGCACACTCGACCCGCTGGCCTCTGGCATGCTGCCGATCGCGCTCGGCGAGGCAACCAAGACCGTGCCTTATGTACAGGACGGCGCCAAGATCTACCGGTTCACCGTCGCTTGGGGCGAGGAGCGTTCGACCGACGATCTCGAAGGCCCGGTGACGCAAAGTTCCGACCGCCGTCCGGCGGAAAACGACGTCAGGGCGCTGCTGCCGAACTACACCGGCGTCATCATGCAGACACCGCCGCAATTCTCGGCCATCAAGATATCAGGCGAACGCGCCTACGATCTCGCCCGTGGGGGCGAGGCGGTCGACATCCCCGCGCGCGAGATCGAGATCGGCCGTCTGGACATCGTCGAGCACGCTGCCGACCACACTTTGTTCGAGGTCGAATGCGGCAAGGGCACCTATGTGCGCTCGCTGGCCCGCGACATGGGCCGCGACCTCGGCTGCTTCGGTCATATCGCCGAATTGCGCCGGGTCGAGGTCGAGCCGTTCACCCAGGAGGATTTCGTCACCCTCGCCGAACTGGAAGTCGCCCGTTTCGGCGAACAGCGCGAAGCTGACGGAGAGGGCGACGCCGATGTTGCCGATGCGCCGATCGACTTTGGCGCCATCGATGCGCTGCTTGTCGACACGGCCGCCGCGCTCGACTGCCTGCCCCAGATCGCCATCAGCGACGAAGCGGCGACCAAGATCCGCCTTGGCAATCCCGTCATCATCCGCGGCCGCGACGCGCCCGTGGAAGCCGAGGAAGCCTGCGCCACCGCGCGCGGCAAGCTTGTCGCCATCGGCGCCATCGAGCAGGGCATGTTCAAGCCGAAGCGGGTCTTTGCCGGCTGACCACTCTCGTCTAGTCTTACGTCGACGTCACATCCGAGGGGCACATGGCAAAGGCTGAGGCGGTGAAGAAGCGGGCGCCGGTGACAACGCGCCGGCCGCCGGTTGGCGCCTCGCCTGGCACGCTGATCGCCGATCCGGCGGCGCGACGGTCCGAGCTGCGGCTGACGCTGATTTCGCCTGAAAAATTCAAGACCATCAACGATGCCAGTATCGACGATCTCAACACCCATTGCGACAACTGGCCGGTCGTCTGGTTGGACTGCACCGGTCTCGCCAACATCCAGCTGATCGAGGAGATCGGCCGGATCTTCAACCTGCATCCACTGGCTCTGGAAGATGTCGTCAACACCGGCCAGCGGCCGAAGGTCGACTTCTTCGAGGACCACGCCTTCGTCGTCATGCGCATGATCGACGACGTCAAGGTGCATCGCTATGAGCAGATCGCGGTGTTCTTCGGCAAGAAATTCGTCGTCACCTTCCAGGAGCGCGAAGGCGATCCGTTCGACCCCGTACGCAAGCGCATCGCGGCAGCGTTGCCCAACCGCTTGCGGATGCGCGGCGCCGACTATCTGGCCTATGCGCTCATCGACTCCATCGTCGACAGCTATTTCCCGCCGATTGAGGCCGCTAGCGAGGAGGTCGATGGCATCGAGGACGAGATGCTCAACACGCCTCACAAGCATCAGATGCGCCAGCTGCACGAATTGCGGCGCGACGCCAATGTGCTCAAGGGCGTGCTGTGGCCGATGCGCGACGCGCTGGCGACGCTGATCCGCAACGACGTGCCCTATGTGAAGCCGGAGACGAAAATCTTCTTCAACGACACGCTGGACCACGCATTGCGGCTGATCGAGCTGGTCGAGAACCAGCGTGATATGCTGACCGGCTTGATCGAAATGCATTTGTCGCTGAGCCAGGCACGCACCAACGATGTGATCTCTTATCTCACCATCGTCTCGGTGATTTTCATGCCGCTAACCTTCCTGGTCGGTATCTGGGGGATGAATTTCGATCCCGAGAGCTCGCCGTGGAACATGCCGGAACTGAAAGCCTACTATGGCTACCCGGCTTCGCTGCTGTTCATGCTGGCCGTTGCTGTCGGGCTGATCGTCTTCTTCAAAAGCAAGAAGTGGCTGTAAGGTTTCGGTGTCAGGGGAATCCTGGATTCCCGAGCAAAGGGCTGCGACAAGCCGGCTTTATGAATGGGCTGGTGTTTTCCGGGGAATTGCCCTATATGCGCCGCAGCATCGCGCCATGTCGCTTTGCTTGCACCGGCCCCTGCTGGACGACATCCCGGCTGAGGGCGACCCGTTTCCTCAAACAGATAAGGAAAAACACGATGTCGATTACTGCCGAGCGCAAACAGGAATTGATGGGTGAATTCGCAACCGCCAAGGGCGATACCGGGTCTCCGGAAGTCCAGGTGGCCATCCTTTCCGAGCGCATCAAGAACCTGACCGACCACTTCAAGGACCACAAGAAGGATAACCATTCCCGCCGTGGTCTGCTCGCTCTCGTCTCCCAGCGCCGCAGCCTGCTTGATTATCTCAAGCGCAAGGATGACGCGCGCTATCAGACGTTGATCGAGAAGCTCGGTCTGCGCCGTTGACGAATTGACCGGCGGGCTTTCGAAGGAGAGCCCGCCGGTCGCGCATTCTGCCAGTCGCATCGATTGGCTAGACCCGGTTTCGAGCGCGCAGAGGCCACTCGAAACCGCCCATGGACGGTCATGGGGCAGGATTGCAGGACGCTCGTGCGCTAACCAGTGCCGAAATCTACCCGAGCTTCCCGTTGTCTTGCCCGTGGCTGCCCGAGAAAGGAAGCCAGGGAAAGGGCATCCGCGCACCGTGAAACGGCGCGGCCCTTTCCGCTTATTAAGGACAAGATATGTTCAACTACCACAAAGTGGAAATCGAATGGGGCGGCCGTCCGCTCATCCTGGAAACCGGCAAGATCGCACGTCAGGCTGACGGCGCGGTGCTTGCGACCTACGGCGAAACTAAGGTTCTCGCCACCGTCGTTTCGATGAAGGAGCCGAAGCCAGGCCTCGATTTCTTCCCGCTGACCGTCAACTACCAGGAAAAGACCTACGCCGCCGGCAAGATCCCGGGCGGCTACTTCAAGCGCGAGGGACGTCCGAGCGAAAAGGAAACGCTGGTTTCCCGCCTGATCGACCGCCCGATCCGCCCGCTCTTCGCCGACGGCTACAAGAACGACACCCAGATCGTCGTCACCGTCGTCCAGCATGACCTCGAGAACGATCCCGATATCCTGTCGATCGTCGCCACCTCGGCCGCTTTGACGCTGTCGGGCGTTCCCTTCATGGGCCCGATCGGCGGCGCCCGCGTCGGCTACATCAACGGCGAATACGTGCTCAACCCGCATGTCGATGAGATGCAGGAATCCAGGCTGGACCTGATCGTCGCCGGCACCACCGACGCCGTGCTGATGGTCGAGTCCGAAGCCAAGGAACTCGGCGAAGAGCTGATGCTCGGCGCCGTCATGTTCGGCCACAGGGGCTTCCAGCCGGTCATCGACGCCATCATCAAGCTGGCCGAAGTTGCCGCCAAGGAGCCGCGCGATTTCACGGCGCCGGACTACTCCGCGCTTGAAGCCGAAATGCTGAAGATCGTCGGCGACGAGCTCAGCAATGCCTACAAGAACGTCGACAAGCAGAAGCGTTACGCCGCCGTCGACGCCGTCAAGGCGAAGGTCAAGGCAGCGTTCGCCCCGGCCGAAGGCGAAGACGCCAAGTACACCTCCGAGCAGATCGGTTCGGTGTTCAAGGAACTCCAGGCCAAGGTCGTGCGCTGGAACATCCTCGACACCGGTTCGCGCATCGATGGCCGTGACCTCAAGACTGTCCGCAAGATCGTCTCGGAAGTCGGCGTCCTGCCGCGCACGCACGGTTCGGCGCTGTTCACCCGCGGCGAGACCCAGGCGCTGGTCGTTGCCACGCTGGGTACCGGCGAGGACGAGCAGTATGTCGATTCGCTGACCGGCATGTACAAGGAGAAGTTCCTCCTTCACTACAACTTCCCTCCCTACTCCGTCGGCGAGACCGGCCGCATGGGTTCGCCGGGCCGCCGCGAAATCGGCCACGGCAAGCTCGCCTGGCGCGCTATCCGTCCGATGCTGCCGAGCGCGGACCAGTTCCCCTACACGCTGCGCGTCGTCTCGGAGATCACCGAGTCCAACGGTTCGTCGTCGATGGCCACCGTCTGCGGCACATCGCTGGCGCTGATGGATGCCGGCGTTCCGCTGGCCAAGCCGGTTGCTGGTATCGCGATGGGCCTGATCAAGGAAGGCGAGCGCTTCGCGGTTCTGTCCGACATCCTGGGTGACGAAGATCACCTCGGCGACATGGACTTCAAGGTTGCCGGTACCGAAGGCGGCATCACCTCGCTGCAGATGGACATCAAGATCGAGGGCATCACCGAGGAGATCATGAAGATCGCGCTGGACCAGGCCAAGGACGGCCGCCAGCATATCCTCAGCGAGATGGCGCATGCTCTGACCGGCGCCCGCCCCGAACTCGGTGAGTTCGCACCGCGCATCGAGGTTATGCACATCCCGACCGACAAGATCCGCGACGTGATCGGCTCCGGCGGCAAGGTTATCCGTGAGATCGTCGAGAAGACCGGCGCAAAGATCAACATCGAGGACGACGGCACGGTCAAGATCGCTTCGTCGAACGCCAAGGAGATCGAGGCGGCCAAGAAGTGGATCCATACCATCGTCGCCGAGCCGGAAGTCGGCGAAATCTACGAAGGCACGGTCGTCAAGACCGCCGACTTCGGCGCTTTCGTCAACTTCTTCGGTCCGCGTGACGGCCTCGTCCACATCTCGCAGCTTGCCAACGACCGGGTCGCCAAGACCTCGGACGTCGTCAAGGAAGGCGACAAGGTCTGGGTCAAGCTGATGGGCTTCGACGAGCGCGGCAAGGTCCGCCTGTCGATGAAGGTCGTCGACCAGGCCACCGGCAAGGAAATCGCCCGCGACAAGAAGGCCGAAGGCGAAGAAAACGCCGCCTGAGTGGTCTGACAATAGAGTTGAACGGGCGCGGCTTATGTCGCGCCCGTTTTCGTTTAATACCCGTCTACGACATGAGAATCGAAGAATGGCCGCTGAGCCGCTGAAGACACTGTTCCATCCCTTCGAGGCCGAGGGGCTCCCTCTGCCGCAAAAGGGCGAGCGTGTGTTGTTCCTGGGTGCGGAGCCCGGCTTCCGCTTGCCGGAAGGCTTCGAGGCAGAGCTCCATCTTGCACAGGGTTTCCGGCCGCATCTCCGAGCGCTGGAGCGTGCCGGTCACAAGGTAACGCCGCGCGCGGAAGGCGATGCATTCGATGCAGCGCTCGTGCTTGCCGGCCGCCATCGTGGGCTAAACGAGATGCGTATTGCCGAGGCGATCGAACGCGTCACGCCGGGCGGTCTGATCATTGTCGCCGGCGGTAAGGACGAAGGCATCGCCAGCCTGCGCAAGCGCATCGACGAGCTTGTCCCCATCGAAGGGCATCTGCCGAAATATCACGGCATCGCCTTCTGGCTCCGCCGTCCGGCCGATCTGGCGCCTGCGGAAAAACTGCGCGTCGCCAATCCCGCCTTGGTCGTAGAGGACCGCTTCCGCACCGCGCCTGGCATGTTCTCCTTCGACCGGATCGACGTCGGCTCGAAACTTCTGGTCGACAACCTGCCCAACGACCTGCGCGGCAACATTGCTGATTTCTGCGCCGGCTGGGGTTATGTCGCCGCCGAGGTCGCGGCACGTTCATCCGGCATAACGGGGCTCGACCTTTACGAAGCGGATTTCGACGCGCTTGAGGCGGCCAAGGGCAATATCGGCCAGACAGGCTTCGAGCCCGGCTTCTTCTGGACCGATCTGCTGAGCGAGCCGGTCGAGCGGCGCTATGATGCCATCGTCATGAACCCGCCCTTCCATCGCAGCCGGGCGGCCGAGCCGGAAATCGGCGCCGGCATGATCCAGGCGGCGGGCAAGGCGCTGAAGCCGGGCGGGCGGCTGTTCATGGTGGCGAACCGCCAGCTGCCCTATGAGCCGGTTCTGAAGGCCGTCTTCTCCAGCCATGCCGAGCTCGCCCGCGACGGCATGTTCAAGGTTTTCTCCGCGCGCCGATAGGACGGTGCCGGTCACCTCAATGCATGCTGACGATGCGCGCCGGCTCGTGGACGGGAATGGTCGGTCTGATGTCGCCAGGCTTGATCTTGAGCGGCGCCGGCCTGCCGAACAGATAGCCTTGCACCATCTCGCAGCCGGCCGCTCGCAAAAGCGTCGCCTGGTTCTCGGTCTCGACGCCTTCGGCGATGATGCCGACGCCGAGCGCCCGCGACAGGCCAACGATGGTAGAGACGACGGCGCCCGAATTGGAATCGGTGTCGATGCGGCTGACGAAGGAGCGGTCGATCTTCAGCTTGCCGAAGGCGAAGTCGATCAGGTAGCTGAGATTGGAATAGCCGGTACCGAAATCGTCGACGGCCACCGAAATGCCCATGTCGGCAAGCTGCTGCAGGATGATGGCGGCGCGGTCGCGGTCCTGCATCATCGCCGTCTCGGTCACTTCGAGCTCCAGCCGCGACGGCTTGATGCCGGTGCTGGCCATCGTGTCGCGCACGATACCGACGAAATCCTTGGTCCTGAACTGGACCGGCGAGATGTTGACGGCAACGAAGCAGTCCTCGGGCAAATGACGGGCATCGCTGCAGGCCTTGTTCAGCACCCAATTGCCGATCGGGTGGATCATGCCGGTCTCTTCGGCGATCGGAATGAATTCCATCGGCGGGATCATGCCGCGTTCCGGGTGCTTCCAGCGGATCAGCGCCTCGTAGCCGACGACACGGCCGGTCGGCAGGTCGAGCTGCGGCTGGTAATGAAGGTCGAAATCGCCACGGTCGAAGGCGATGTGCAGTTCGGATTCGATCCAGTGGCGGTAGTCGGCGACCTGGCCCATGTCGGAATGGAAGACCGACCAGTTGCCCACGCCGCCGGCGCGGGCATTCTGCAGCGCCAGGTTGGAGCGGCGCAGGATGAGGACCGGATCGACGCCGTCCTTTGGCATCGCCACGATGCCGACCGACAGGCCGACCGACTGCAGGTGGGAATCGAGCTGGTACGGCTTCAGCATCTCCTCGATCATGGTTTCGACGGTGCTTTCCATGGACCTTTGGAGTTGGTGTTCCCAGACAAGGATAGCGAACTCGCCGGCGCCGATGCGCCCCATCACCGCGCCTTCGGGCATGCAGGCCTTCAACCGCTTGGTGAAGCCGCGGATCAGTTCGTCGCCATGGCTGTAGCCGATGGCGTCGTTGATCTGCTTGAAGCGGTCGATGTCGATGTCGATGAGGAACACCGGTTCACCGGTCCTGATCGTCGCGGACGCCGCGTCGGCAATCCTGCCGACCATCGCCGGCCGCGCAAAAAGCCCGGTCAGCTTGTCGAAATGGGTTTCGTTGAAAACGTAGTCCACCGATTCATCGACGCCGGCGAAGAAGGACAAGGCAGCACCGGCGGCGGCCAGCGCACATAGCGCCGACGCGACGCCGATCATGGTTTCCGCCTGCATGCCGGCAAAGCCGTCCCCGAAACCATGCCGGAGGCCCCAAAGCCCAAGGATGAAACTGCCAAGGCCCGAACTGGCGACGGTGAGCAGCCGGAACACAGGTGTTCGCTTCGGGTTGCTGACAGCAGGCATTGCTCAGTCCCTGTCGCATGATCCCGAAATCAACTCGACTTTCGGGAAATATCAAGCGCAAATTCATAAAGGCTAAAGCATCCTTTGCGCCCAGCAAGAACGCGCAGAGCCCAAGCCCATAGGACTTCTAGCGGATATCTCCTTAAAATGAGTTTCCGCCGATGCATCTAATTTTACTGGTGAGTTAATCGCGTACGCTGTCGGTCTGCTTCAACTCATCCAGGGTTGGCATCGACACGATGTGATAGCCGGAATCCACATAATGGATTTCGCCGGTGACGCCTGACGAGAGGTCGGACAAAAGATAGAGCGCCGAGCCGCCGACCTCGTCGATGGTCACCGTGCGGCGCAGCGGCGAGTTGCGCTGCTGGTAGGAGTACATGTGGCGGGCGTCCGAGATTCCGGCGCCGGCCAAAGTACGCACCGGTCCCGCCGATATGCCGTTCACCCGGATGCCGCGCGGGCCATAATCGTTGGCGAGATAGCGCACGCTGGCTTCCAGCCCGGCCTTGGCGACGCCCATGACGTTGTAGTTCGGCATGACGCGGACAGAGCCGGCATAGGTCAGCGTGATCATCGCGCCGCCTTCGCTCATCAGCGGGGCGGCATGGCGGGCGACCTCGGTGAAGGAGTAGCAGGAGATGACCATGGTGCGGACGAAATTGTCGCGGCTGGTGTCGGCGTAGAGCCCTTTGAGCTCGTTCTTGTCGGAAAAGCCGATGGCGTGGACGACGAAGTCGAGCCCGCCCCATTCCTTGCCGAGCGTCTCGAAGGTGGCGGCGACCGATGCGCTGTCCTCGACGTCACAGGGCACCACCAGAGACGCGCCAAGCTTCTCGGCAAGCGGCTTGACGCGGCGCCCGAATGCGTCGCCCTGATAGGTGAAGGCAAGCTCCGCCCCGTGTTCGGACAATTTCCTGGCGATGCCCCAGGCGATCGAATGATCGTTGGCGACGCCCATGACAAGCCCGCGCTTGCCCTTCATCAGTCCGTCCATGGCCGGCAATCCCCCTACAATAAAACGCTGGCCTTATGCGGAATAGCGCTGGAAAATCAGCGTTGCGTTGGTGCCACCGAAGCCGAACGAGTTGGACAAAACCGTGTCGATCCTGGCGTCGTCGATGCGCTTGCGCACGATCGGCATGTCCTCGAATTCGGGATCGAGGTTTTCGATATGGGCGCTCTCGCCGATGAAGCCGCCTTGCATCATCAGGATCGAGTAGATCGATTCCTGTACGCCGGCGGCACCCAGCGAATGGCCGGTCAGCGACTTGGTCGAGGTGATGAACGGCATCGTGTCGCCGAACACCTCTCGGATGGCGCCCATTTCCCGGGAATCGCCGACCGGCGTCGAGGTGCCGTGGGTGTTGATGTAGTCGACCGGCGTGGACACCGTCGCCAGAGCCTGGCGCATGCAGCGCACCGCGCCTTCGCCCGACGGCGCCACCATGTCGTAACCGTCCGACGTCGCGCCATAGCCGACGATCTCAGCGTAGATCTTGGCGCCGCGCGCCTTGGCGTGTTCGAGCTCCTCCAGGATGAGGACGCCCGCGCCGCCCGCGATGACGAAGCCATCGCGATTGGCGTCATACGCGCGGGAAGCTGTCGGCGCACGATCGTTATACTTCGACGACATCGCCCCCATGGCATCGAACAGGTCCGACATCGTCCAGTCGAGGTCCTCATGGCCGCCGGCAAACATCACATCCTGCTTGCCCCACTGGATCAGTTCGTAGGCGTTGCCGATGCAATGCGCCGAGGTCGAGCAGGCCGACGAGATCGAATAGTTGACGCCGTGGATCTTGAACCAGGTGGCGAGCGTCGCCGACGCGGTCGACGACATCGCCTTCGGCACCGCGAACGGACCGATGCGCTTGGGGCTGTTGTTCTTGAGCGTGGTCTCGGCCGCCTCGACGATGGTGCGGGTCGAGGGGCCGCCCGAGCCCATGACGATGCCGGTGCGCTCATTGGTGATGTCGCTTTCGCCAAGCCCGGCGTCGGCGATCGCCTGGTCCATCGCGACATGGTTCCAGGCCGCGCCCTGGCTCAGGAAGCGCATGGCGCGCCGGTCGATCATAGGGGTCGGGTCGAGCGTCGGCGCACCCCAGACCTGGCAGCGGAAGCCGTGTTCGGCGAAGGAATCTGAGAAGCTGATGCCTGATTTGGCATCATGCAGCGAGGATTGCACCTCGTTGGCGTTGTTGCCGATCGACGATACGATGCCGAGGCCTGTGACGACGACCCTTCTCATTCGCAACTCCTTCCAGCGGATGATCCCGAAACCCTAGTCGGTTTTCGCCGGCGATCATACGCAAAATCAAAATGCCGCAGCGGCGTTGCGTCTCGGAAGAACGCGCCGCTGCAGTGGCGCCGGTCAGGCGGCCGATTGCTTGGACAGCCCCACCTTGAGGTCTGTCGCAGCGTATATGGGTTCGCCGTCGGCCTTAAGCCAGCCATCGGCGATACCGAGCACCAGGCGTCCACGCATGACGCGCTTGAAATCGATGCCGTATTCCACCTTCTTGACCGAAGGCGTCACCATGCCCTTGAACTTGACCTCGCCGGTCGACAGCGCCATGCCCTTGCCCGGCTCGCCGAGCCAGCCGAGGTAAAAACCCGTCAATTGCCACATGGCGTCAAGGCCCAGGCACCCCGGCATGATCGGATTGCCGATGAAATGGCAGTCGAAGAACCACAGGTCCGGCTTGATGTCGAATTCGGCACGGATGAAGCCCTTGTCGTAGGCGCCGCCGGTCTCGCTGATCTCGGTGATGCGGTCGAACATCAGCATGGGCGGGTAGGGCAGCTGGGCGTTGCCGGGCCCGAACAGCTCGCCGCGGGCGCAGGCGAGCAATTCCTCATAACCGTAGCTGGATTTCGAACCCGCCATATGTCTCGTCCCCATAATCGTCCCGGGCGGTGGGGCGCCCTTGTCGTTGGTTTCCTAACACAATCCCATTCGGGCCGGAAACCGGCGTTTGCGCTTAACCCGCCCGTCTGCCCGGGTCAATGCGCGCTCTCGCATCGGCCTGGAAATCGATTCCGATTTCCAGAAAGCACGATGCTAGCCAAAAGTGATAGAGCGCATTTGGTGCGTCCAACTGGCCGCACGTCGCTCTATTGATCGTATTCGGCCAACAGAATATATGTCGGGAGGTGCCCAGTTTCGGCCGATGACGTTTTTTCGCCACTCTGGGCGTGTCTTGAGGCAGAACTGTGGGCTTGGACGGATAGATGGATCTGGGCGGCCGGAAGGAAAATGTCGCTGTGGACAAGCGGGTTCGCGAAGCCGGCCTCAGGCCGACACGCCAACGCATTGCGCTGGCCGATCTGCTGTTTGCCAAGGGCGACCGCCACCTTTCGGCCGAGGAACTGCATGAAGAGGCGGTCGCCGCCGGCGTGCCGGTCTCGCTCGCCACCGTCTACAACGCGCTTCACCAGTTCACCCAGGCCGGCCTGCTGCGCATCCTGGCGGTCGAGGGGTCCAAGACCTATTTCGACACCAACACCTCCGATCACCATCATTTTTACATCGAAGGCGAAAACAGGATCTTCGATATAGAAAGCGGTCCGGTGACCGTCTCCAACCTGCCGGAGCCACCCGCAGGTATGGAGATCGCCAATGTCGACATCGTGGTGAGGCTGCGCCCGAAACGCAGCGTTTAAGCCCCAACCCGTGAAACCTGTCGATTTTGCAATCCGGCTCGAATGGGTTGCGGTCGCGGTCGTGGCTATAGTCGCCTATGCCGCGTCAGGCGTTTCCTGGTGGCTGTTCGCCCTGCTTATCCTGGCGCCAGACCTGTCGATGCTGGGCTATCTCGCCGGGGCACGGATCGGCGCTGTCGCTTACAATGCCTTGCACATATTGATCGTCCCGCTGTTGCTGGCGCTCGCCGGATATGTTCTGGCCAATTCGACGGCGACCGCGATTGGTCTGATCTGGATCATCCACATCGCCGTCGACCGCGCGCTCGGCTACGGTCTCAAACTGTCGGCCGGTTTTCGGGACACCCATCTCGGCCGTATCGGCCGTTAGGCCTCCAGCAATCTCAATTCTTGACGTGCTCGCCGGGATAGGCGCCCCACACCTGCGACTGGGCGATCCAGCCGGTGTGGCCGTCGAAGGTCATTTCGCACCACTGGCCATCGCAGGTTTTGATCGTGCCCGTAACGCCCGGCTCGATGATGGCGATGACGCTGGCGTCCTTGTCGGCATCGTCGAGCAGATTGATTCGGCCCCCCTTGGTGCGCTGCCAGGGGGCGACGATCGCGGTCCGGCGGCCCGACAGCAGCGACTGGTTGATCCAACCCTCCGAGCCATCGGCATCGCGCACGCGCCGCCAGGTATCGAATTCCTGGATGATCTCCATAGGCAGGCCGGCCTTTGTGTACATCCAGTCGACGGAATAGTTGGCGCCGGGCCCAACGCGCGAGTTGACGCGAGCCGATTTCAGGCTGACGAAACGCGGCAGCGGCAGGCCGCTCGGCCCGAGCGTGACCGTCTGCACAGGTGCGGCGGCACCTTGCGCCGCGGCTTGCGGGAAATGCAGGAGAGCGCCGAGAAGCGCTGCGCTGAGGATCAGGCGAAGCGACGCGAAACCAGACACTTTCATTCCTTTCGGCGCGTGCCCTTTGGCCCGGGCGCCCCTTTTTCTTTGTCTTCGGCGGCACCGCTTGTTACAGGAGTGGCAGGCACCGCGACCGGTATTCAGTTTCGCCTGTCTTGGTTAAAGAGGTCTCAACGAGATCGGGTTCGAGGAAACAATGGCAGGCAAAAAACGGCCTCTCGTCGTCATCACGCGCAAGCTGCCCGATCCGGTCGAGACCCGCATGCGCGAACTCTTCGACGCCAGGCTGAATGTCGAGGACCGCCCGATGACGCAGCCGGAGCTGGTCGCGGCGATCAAGGAAGCCGATGTGCTGGTGCCGACCATCACCGACCAGATCGATGCGGCGCTGATTGCCCAGGCCGGCGACAATCTCAAGCTGATCGCCAATTTCGGCAATGGCGTCGACAAGATCGATGTGGCGGCGGCGGCCAAGAAAGGCATTACCGTCACCAACACGCCGAACGTGCTGACCGAAGATACGGCCGACATGACCATGGCGCTGATGCTGGCCGGGCCGCGGCGGCTGGCCGAAGGCGCCAATGTGCTCACCAGCGACAAGAAATGGGCCGGTTGGTCGCCGACCTGGATGCTCGGCCGGCGCATCTGGGGCAAGCGCCTCGGTATCGTCGGCATGGGCCGCATCGGCACTGCGGTTGCGAGGCGCGCCAAGGCTTTCGGCCTGTCGATCCACTACCATAACCGCCATCGCGTGCTGCCGGCGGTCGAGGAAGGGCTGGAGGCGACCTATTGGGAAAGCCTCGACCAGATGCTTGCCCGCATGGACATCATCTCGATCAACTGCCCGTCGACGCCGGCGACCTTTCATCTGCTTTCGGCGCGGCGCCTAGCTCTGCTTCAGCCCACCGCCTATGTGGTCAACACCGCGCGCGGCGACATCATCGACGAGGAAGCGCTGGTCAAGCTGATCCAGGACGGCAAGATCGCCGGCGCCGGCCTCGACGTCTACGAGCACGAACCGGCGCTGAACTCGAAACTGCTGAAGCTTGCCGCCAAGAACAAAGTCGTGCTTTTGCCGCATATGGGTTCTGCGACGATCGAGGGCCGCATCGACATGGGCGAGAAGGTGATCATCAACATCCGCGCCTTCTTCGACGGCCACCGGCCGCCGGACCGCGTGCTGCCGCTACGGACTTGAAGCGGGCCGCGTTCAGGATGCGGTTGTGAGGGCGCCATCCGCCGCGACACTCACACGCTTGCCGCGATAGGCCTCAAAAGCGTCGCGCCTGAGCCTGAGCGCTACCGGCGTCGGCCAGCCCATTTCCCTGGCCACAATCAAGCCAAGCAGCAGGATCGCGTCCGGCTCGTGCAGCACGAGTGCCGTCGGCACATGGCCATTGTGGACGAGTTCCATCAGCACGGCTGACGCTGAGGACGAGCCGATCGTGCCGGGCAGGAACAGCACACGCCCGGAAATGGTCTCGCCATGCTGCGGGTGACGGACATCGGCGATGCGGCCGCTCTTCGGATCGACGCCGCCCCAGAAGCTGATCGGCGCCATCAGCACCAAGGCCAGCCCTTCGCCTCCGCTGCCCGGCACCAGGATTTCAGCGACGGCGCTCATGCGGCGATATCCGTAAACCTGGGCTTACCGGCAACCGCGCTTTCCACGCAGTCGGCCAGCGAGCCGTAAAGCACGGCGTAACCGGTATTGCCCGGCGCGTAGTGCGCGAATTTTCCCGAATTGGTCATCAGCACGCCGCCGGCCAGATTCGGCAGGATCGGCGTCACCACCACGCAGGTGTCGGCGACGATGATGACGCCGCTGGCTTCGAGCATCTTGCGCTTGCCGTTCTGCTCCAGCCTGGTGAGCACGTGGCGGCCGGTGCAGGCGTAAATCGGCACGCTGAGCCGCCGCCCGCCAATCAGCCGCTCAAGTGCATCGAATTCGGCCAAAGACAGATGCGGACTGCCGATCGCCACGGCATCGATGGCGGTCTGCGTGGCTGCGGTGGACAGGCCGGCGCGGGCCTTCATGGCCATCTCCGGCGTTACGCGGATCATCGTTTCCGGCCTGCCGCCCACCAGGATGGTCTCGGCGTCGGGCGCTTCTGGCGTTACCCCAGCGATATGGAACAGGCCGACGGCGCCCGACGATGCCGCCGCCGCGCCGAAGGCCTTCAGCGCATCCTCGCCGGGATGGCTGGATATGCCGGTGACGACGCCGACCGCGTTGCCGACCTCACGGCCGTAGAGGTTGCCCAGCACCGGCCAGGCGATCTCCGAACCAAGGAACGAGGCGGAGAGGCCGGACACATCGAACACCAGCCGTGCCTGCCGGTTCTCGGGGCGATGCAGGCCGTAATCCGGCGCGCGGCCCGATATGGCGCAGGCGATGTCGAGGAAGTCGCCATAGCGGTTGGTGCGTGCCCCCAGCACCGAATTGCAGAACACCACCGCGTTCGATTCACCCCAGGCGACATCGCTGCCAAGCGCTGGCCTGTGGCCGGCCTGATAGGGCGCGCAGGTCCAGCTCTGCTCGCAGCCAAGTTTGCGGTAGGCCTCCATCATTCGTCGCGCCATGCCGCGCGCCGGCTCTTCGAGGCGCACGCGCGAGCAGCCCATCAGATCGAGCGCGCCGACATTGAGCGTCGAGCGCACCGCGACCCTGGCGCCGCCATCGACCAGCCTTTCGGCAAACAGCGTGCCGGAATCGCCGTGATAGAGCGCGCCGTCTATATGCGTCGAGGCGATCGGGATCAGTCGCGGCGCGCCGAGCAGCGCAGCGCTTTCGGCAACGATGCGCATCGCCATCGCCGCCCCGTCATGGCCGGAGGCGATTGTCTGCTCCTGTGCGCTGAGGGCGAGGCTCACGCGAACTCCTTGCGCATGGTGATCGAGGTCGGCCGGTCATAACCGTCATGCGCCGTGCGCGCGGTTTCGCGGAAGCCGAGACGCGCAAAGGTTGCGTGATTTGCCGTGAGCTCGACCCGCGTCTGCAGTTCGATGGCGGGTTTGTTGCGGTTGCGGGCAAGGTCCTCGACAGCCTGCATCAATCGTCTGCCGATGCCTTGGCCCTGAAGCCCGAGTTCGACGGCGAACTTGCCGATATAGAAATCATCGGGTCTCTCCAGCGCAAAAACGCAGCCTGCGATCTGGCCGCCCTGCAGAGCCACGAACACCGTTTCCCGCCCAGCCTTGTCCCTCAGGCTTTCGACGCACAGCAGATGCGCAGAGGAGGGCGGGTCGATGACGCCGTCCATCGGTGCAAAGGCGCGCATGATCAGGCTGAGCAGTTCGTCCCAGCGGTCGAAGCCGGGGGCGAACTGCGTGACCAAAACACTGGCAGGCTGATCCATGCGGTCAGCTTCTCTTGTAGCGGATCGTGTCGAAGCGCGCCGACAGCGCATCGTAGAGCAGCAGCCGGCCGACCAGTGGTTCGCCGATACCGGTGATCAGCTTGATGGCTTCCATTGCCTGCAAGGTGCCGATGACGCCGGTCAGCGCACCGACGACCCCGGCCACCGCGCAGGACGGCACCAGTCCTTCCGGCGGCGCTTCAGGAAAGAGGTCGCGATATCCAGGGTTCGGTCTGCCGTCGGCGCCGGTCCCGAACGGCATCAACACCGTCACCGAGCCGTCGAAGCGGCCGACGGCGGCATGCACGAGCGGCCGCTTTTCCGCCGCGCAGGCATCCGCCACCACATAGCGCGTCTCGAAATTGTCGGAGCCGTCGACGACCACGTCGTAGCGCGCGACGAGAACGGCAGCATTGTCGGCCGTCAGCCTGAAATCGTGCAATTCCACCGCGACATGGGGATTGATCCGGGCGATCGCTGCTTTGGCGCTCTCGGTCTTCGCCGTGCCGACCGTATGGGTGGCGTGGATCACTTGCCGCTGCAGATTGGACAGCGAGACAATATCGTCGTCGACGATTCCAAGCGTGCCGACGCCGGCGGCAGCGAGATATTCCAGCACCGGCGCGCCGAGGCCGCCGGCGCCGATCACCAGTACCCGCGCCCGCTTCAGCCTCTGCTGGCCGGCGCCGCCGATCTCGGGCAGCACGATGTGGCGGGCATAGCGTTCGAGCTCTTCGTCGGTGAGGGCGGCAGGGGTCATTGCCGGACCATATAGCGGAGCAAAAAGCTTGTCAGGTCTCTTCGGTTGGCCCAACCGTGCCGTGGTCGACGGTGAGGAACTGCGCGCGTCCCCTCAGGCTGGAAAACAGCGCGGCGTCGGTTCCGGTCATGAAGGCCTGGCAGTTCAGCTCCTCCAGGATCGAGAACAGCGCGGCGCGCCGGCCGGCATCGAGATGCGCGGCAATCTCGTCGAGCAACAGGATCGGCGTCATCGCCGACATCTCGCCGGTCAGCCTTGCGTGCGACAACACGATGCCGACCAGCAGCGCCTTCTGCTCTCCGGTCGAGCAGAGTTCGGCCGGCATCGCCTTGGGGCGGTGGCGCACCAGTAGATCCGAACGGTGCGGGCCGTCGAGCGTGCGTCCGGCGGCGCGGTCGCGCTCGCGGCCGTCGGCAAGGGCGTCGCGATAGCGTTGCTCGACATCCACGGCGGGTGCTGAGGCGACATGGCTTTCAAGGTCGCCGAAGAGGCTGATGTCGGCCTGCGGAAACGGCCCGCTGGAAGGCAGCCTGTCGATCATGGCGGTAAGCAGGCGTACCAGTTCGGCGCGCGCAGCCGCGATCGCCACGCCGGTTTCGGCCATCTGCATCTCGATGGCGTCGAACCAGGCGCCATCGCGCGAGCCTTCCGTAAGCAAGCGGTTACGTCCGCGCATCGCCTTCTCGTAATCGAGCGCACGCTGGCCGTGGCCGGGATCGACAGCCAAAACCAGCCGGTCGAGAAAGCGCCGCCGGTCGGCGGCAGGTCCGGGGAACAGGCCGTCCATGGCCGGCGTCAGCCAGACGACGCGCAGCCATTCCAGCATGGCGTCTGCCGACCGTGCCGGCGCGCCATTGATGCGCACCTTGCGACCGCCCTCGCCGGCCGCTTCACCCCCGGTGATGCCGGTGCCGATCTCGACCTGTCCCTCCGGCCCGTCGAGCCTTGCGTGGAGCGCAAAGCCGCCATCGCCGCCTTCGCGGGCCACGTCGACATAGGGCGCACGGCGCAGGCCGCGGCCCGGCGTCAGCAGGGAGATGGCTTCCAGAAGATTGGTCTTGCCGGCGCCATTGTCGCCGGAAAACACCACAGGGCCGGGGGAAAAGCCGATCGACAGCGCCGCATAGTTGCGGAAATTCGTAAGTGTTAGCTTCCTTATGTGACTTTGTTCCGGCAACCGCTA
The DNA here is from genome assembly GCF_040322455.1 of Mesorhizobium sp. M0139. Lineage (NCBI taxonomy): Bacteria > Pseudomonadati > Pseudomonadota > Alphaproteobacteria > Hyphomicrobiales > Phyllobacteriaceae > Mesorhizobium > Mesorhizobium sp. M0139. The sequence continues at coordinate 119,211 of NZ_JAMYTN010000009.1, read as the reverse complement.
TCCGCCTGTAGAAGTCGCCGCAATCAATTATGCTGCAGTGTGCCGCAGTGCGGCTGCTACACCCGCATCGGCATCAGCACGTAGAGCGCGGTCTCATCGGCCATGTCGTGGATCAGCGTCGGCGAACCGGCATCGGCCAGCATGAACTTGGCTTCCGTGCCGGTCAGTTGAGCAGCGACGTCGAGCAGATATTTGGCGTTGAAGCCGATCTCGATCGGGTCTGAGGAGTAATCAGCGGCCAGTTCCTCGGTGGCGCTGCCCGAATCCGGATTGTTGACGGCAAGCGTCACCTGGCCTTCGGAGATCGAAAGCTTCACCGCGCGGCCGCGCTCGGAGGAAATGGTCGAGACGCGATCGACGGCGGCGGCGAAGCTCTGGCGGTCGATGATCAGCTTCTTGTCGTTGCCGGTCGGAATGACGCGCTGGTAGTCCGGGAAAGTGCCGTCGATCAGCTTCGAGGTCAGAACCACGCTGCCGATGGTGAAGCGGATCTTGGTGTCGGACAATTCGGTGGTCACCGCGACATCGGGATCGTCGACCAGCTTCTGCAATTCGCTGACCGTCTTGCGCGGAATGATGATGCCCGGCATGCCTTCGGACCCGGCCGGAGCGTCGATCTCGGCGCGCGCCAGGCGGTGGCCGTCGGTCGCCACCGAACGCAGCTTCAGCTTGCCGCCAGTTTCATGCGTGTGCAGGTAGATGCCGTTGAGATAGTAGCGCGTCTCTTCGGTGGAGATGGCGAACTGGGTCTTTTCGATAAGGCCTCTCAGGGCGACGGAATCGAGCCGGAAGATGTGTGAGAAGGATCCCGCCGAAAGCTCCGGGAAATCGGACTGCGGCAGGCATTGCAGGCGAAAGCTCGAGCGGCCCGACGTTACCGTCATGGCGTTGCCGTCCTCGTCGGTCTTCAGCATCACTTCGGCGCCGTCGGCCAGCTTGCGCACGATGTCGTAGAGCAGGTGCGCCGGAACCGTCGTCGCCCCGCCGCGCTCGACCTTTGCCGGCGTCGCTTCGGTCACTTCGAGGTCGAGGTCGGTGGCTTTCATTTCAAGGCTGGCGCCCTCGGCGCTGAGCAGCACGTTCGACAGGATCGGTATGGTATTGCGCCGCTCGACCACGCGATGAACGTGGTTGAGCGACTTCAGGAGATTGGACCGTTCCAGGATAACACGCATGACGAAACAGGCTCGCTTGAATGAATGGACGGGTCACCAGTGGGCGGCGCCCCGCGAAAGGTCTGAACAGGCTCAGAATCTATGCAAACTGACAGGAAAAAGCCAGCAAACGCAAGTCCGGGCCACCGGTTCGCGCCGGTTAAGCGGGCTTTCTGGGGATAAAGCGGACGTTGGCCGGCAACCGATGCATGTCGCCGAAAACTGCGCAGCGGTTTTGGGACAACGACATGCATCAAAACAAGAAAATTTAAAGCGCGACGACCGTTTGCCGCGCCGATCAGGCTTGGTCGTTGATCAGCCTGCGCAACAGTTCCAGTTCCTGCGCCAGCGTGTTGTCGACGCCGGAAAGGTCCTCGATCTTGCGCACCGCATGCAGCACCGTGGTGTGGTCGCGCCCGCCGAACCGCCGGCCGATCTCCGGCAGCGAGCGCGGCGTCAATACCTTCGACAGGTACATGGCGACCTGCCTGGGCTTCACGATGGTGCGCGTGCGCCGGTTGGACAGCAACTCGGTCTTCGACACATTGTAGTGGCGCGCCACGATGCGCTGGATGTCCTCGATGCGCACCCGCTTCGGCTCGCCAGAGCGATAGATGTGCCCCAGGATCTCGTCGATGCGGTCGATGGTGATCGCCGGCTCGAACGACTGACGAAACAGCAGTTGGTTGAACGCGCCCTCCAGCTCACGACCGCTGCCGGTCACCGTGCGGGCGACATGGTTGAGGATCTCCTCCGAAATATTGAGCGATGCATCGTCAACCTTGGCGGTGGCAAGCCGAAGTTTGAGCATGCCTATGCGCATGGCGAAGTCCGGCGCCGACATTTCCAGCGCGACACCGCCATTGAGGCGCGAGCGCACCCGCGGTTCCAGCGATTCCAGTTCCGACGGCGGCCTGTCAGCGGCAACCACCACTTGCTTGGCGCTGTCGAGCAGCATGTTGATGAGATGGCAGAATTCGTGCTGGATCGACTTGCCCTGCAGGAACTGCATGTCGTCGATGATCAAGAGGTCGATGTCGCGCAGCTGTTCCTTCAGCGTCAGCGCATTGTTGTCGCGGATCGCGGTGGCGAAGCGCCACATGAAATATTCGGCCGTCAGATAGACGACGCGCGATTTCGGGTTCTGTTTCAGGGATTCGGCCGCAATCGCCTGCAAAAGGTGCGTCTTGCCGAGCCCGACGGTCGCATGAAGGAACAGCGGGTTGAAGCGCACCGCGCTCGACTGCGATTCCGCCACGGCTTTGGCTGCGGCGAAAGCCACCCGGTTCGACGGGCCTTCGATGAAGGAGCCGAACGTGTAGCGCGGGTCGAGCGGCGACCCCAGCACATTGTGCCGGAATTCGCCCTCGATCGGCGTGCCGGGACGAGGGGCGGGCGCCCGCTCCACCCTGCCGGGGCCGACCGTGCCGGCCGCCAATGCGGTCTGCGTATGCTTGGTCATCTTGCGCGCCGGCACGGCCTCGGGTTCGACGCCATTGCGGGCAGGACGGGTCGCGGTGCGCACGACCATCTCGATCTTGAGGATTTCGGGATCCTCGTGCTTCCACAGATCGGCGATGAGATCGAGATAATGGCCATTGATCCACGAGCGCAGGAAGGCCGTGGGCACCGAGATGCGTACAATGCCCCGGGAAGCCTCAGCCACCTTCATACGGCCGAACCAGCTCGAATAGACCTCGGTTCCCAGGCGCGCCTTCAACTGGGCCTTGACCCGGTCGAACTTCTGTTCCGCGTCGCTGGAAGCCGCCATATCGTGCGCTCCGACCAATGTTCCGGGAAATGGCAGGTCGCCCGTAAGCTCCCGCTCGATGCCGCTCTGCATGATTGTGCGTCCCTTTTCCTTTGTACCTTTTTTCCGCCGGGAGTGCGCCTCCTGCACCCATGTTTCCGGCGACCGTATCTTCGCTACAACACCACCGCCGCCGCCGGCGGATGACGTTGCCTCGTCAGAATGGGATGGGTCCCGGCTGCTTAAAGCCAGTCCGTCTGACATGTTCGGGCAAAGCGGTGCTACCCGGCGAAAACGCCGGTGCGCCATCAAGCTGCCATGTACAATTACGCCAGTCCCCTATCGTATCGAAAAGGCAAGCCATACCCGTTCGCGGAATTGATCCACGTCATGAATTCTGCCACTGTTAGCTGGCCGATTCAGGCTGGGTTAAGGGCTAATGGCCCGTCCCTTTCGATAGACCGACATTACCGAAATCGCTGTGGATAGGGCAAGGCCACCTCTAACGGATTTTTAAGGAATCTGGTTAGTGAACAACGGTTCGGGCTCCGTGCTGGAAGCGCATATTTTGACAAAGCCATTGGGATTCAAACCCTTTTGCCGCGAATATGAAAATGGCTGTGCGGTTTGAAATTTTCTGAAATAATTCGCTTGACACCAACTTGCTGCCTATCGCCCACAGGCGATGTGAACAAGCTGTGGATCACTTCCAGCAAGTCGTTGAAAAATATCAGCAATTTGTGACAGCCAAATTTATTGGCGTGGGCCGTTTCGGCGGATTGGAATATCAGTGGGAGTGTATGTGCCGGCAAAGCATTCCAGACTCTGGAATGCGGCTCGGGCGTGCTTTGCGGCCGTTCTTTTTAAGTGCTTGCCGGCAAACGAAAAAACCCGGCACGATTGGCCGGGTTTGAAAGAACGACAGTTCAGGAACGGTCAATCAGGCCGACAGCACCTTGAGGCGGTGAGCCAGACGCGACACCTTGCGCGATGCCGTATTCTTATGGATCACGCCCTTGGTCGCGGCGCGCATCAATTCCGGCTCTGCGGTCTTGAAGGCTTCCAGCGCGGCTGCCTTGTCGCCGGCAGCCAGTGCCTCTTCGACCTGGCGGACATATGTACGCACGCGCGAGCGGCGGTTCTTGTTGATCGCTGCGCGGCGGGCGATCTTGCGCGTTGCCTTTTTGGCCGAGGAGGTATTGGCCATGATGCCTCTCTTCTGATCTGGTGGGCGCATGCGGGATGCCGCAGGGCGCAAAAAACAAACGGGCAGCCAACGGCCGCCTCGGTTGGAGCGGCTTATAGTTCAGCTTTTCCGGCGCGTCAACGCCGCTTTGGCTTCTTTTTGGTCCCCGCCGCCGCCACTCTAGCGATTGGTGAAATTCGGCTTCCGCTTCTCGGCAAAGGCTGCCATCCCTTCCTTCTGGTCGTCGAGCGCAAACAGCGAGTGGAACAGCCGGCGTTCGAAGCGCAGTCCCTCCGCCAGCGTCGTCTCGTAGGCGCGGTTGACTGCCTCCTTGGCCATCATCACCGATGGCAGTGAAAACTCTGATATCCTGGCCGCGGCCTTCATCGCCTCCTCGATCAACTCGCCGGCCGGCACGACGCGCGAGGCCAGGCCGCTGCGCTCGGCTTCGGCGGCATCCATCATCCGACCGGTCAGGCACATGTCCATGGCCTTCGACTTGCCGACAAAGCGGGTCAGCCGTTGCGAGCCGCCCATGCCGGGAATGACGCCAAGCGTGATTTCGGGTTGGCCGAACTTGGCCGTGTCGGCGGCAATGATGAAATCGCACATCATCGCCAGTTCGCAGCCGCCGCCCAGCGCATAGCCCGCGACAGCGGCGATCATCGGCTTGCGCGCACGGGTAAACTCTTCCCAGCCGACGAAGAAATCCTGCACATAGGCCTCCGCGTAGGTGACGGCCTGCATTTCCTTGATGTCGGCGCCCGCCGCAAAAGCCTTCTCGGAACCGGTGATGACCATGGCGCCGATGCCGGGATCGGCGTCGAACCCCTTTGCCGCCGTCAGCAAATCCGCCAGCACCTGCGCGTTCAGCGCGTTGAGCGCCTTAGGCCGGTTCAACGTGATCAGGCCGACCTTGCCGCGCGTCTCGACGATGATGGTTTCATAGCTCATGGGCTGGCCTCCTGGTTGCGGCACTGAAGGACCGTCTAGCTTACCGCTGGCAGGTCCGGCAATAAAAGGTCGAGCGGCCGCTTTGCACGATGCGCTCGATGTGGCCGCGACAGCCGGGCGTCGGACAGGGCTCGCCTTCGCGATCGTAGACCGCGAAGGAATGCTGGAAATAGCCCAGCGACCCGTCTGTGTGCACATAGTCGCGCAGCGAAGACCCGCCGGCGGCGATCGCATCGGCGATCACCGAACGGATTGCCTCGGCCAGTCGTTCGCTCTGTTCCTTGGCCTTCTTGCTGGTCCCGGCGATGGTGCCTGCCTCGCGCAATGGCGAAAGGCCGGCGCGCCACAGCGCTTCCGACACATAGATATTGCCGAGCCCGGCAATCAGCTTCTGGTCGAGCAGCGCCGCCTTCAACGGCGATCTGCGGCCCTTCAGCAGAGAGGCGAGCAGGGCGCCTTCCAGCGCATTGCCGGTCGGCTCGACGCCCAGTCCCGCGAGCATCGGATGCGCCTCGGCCAGGCCTTCCGCAAACAGCATGAAGCCGAACCGACGCGGGTCGTTGAAGACCACGCGAGACTGGACGCCGACAGGCGACACGACATGGAACACCACATGGTCGTGCTTGGCATTCCTCGAGCGCTCTTGATGGAACGTGCCGGGCGTCTCTTTCTCATCGGCGGTCTCGATGCGGAACGAGCCCGACATGCCGAGATGGCAGATCATCACCGGGCCATCGTCCAGGTGTATGGTGAGATATTTGGCGCGGCGGCCAAGCGCGATGACCGTCTTGCCGGTCAGCCGCTGCGCAAATTTCGCCGGAAACGGAAATCTGAGATCGGGCCGGCGCGCCTCGACGCGTACGATCCGCGCGCTTTCCAGAACCGGCTGCAGGCCGCGCCGGACGGTTTCGACCTCGGGCAGTTCAGGCATGGCCGCCTATCGCCGCATGGAAGGAAGCGCCGTGGCGGCCGCGCGCCAGCTTGAGGTGTTCGGCGACCGTCTCGCCGATATCGGCGAAGGTGGTCCTGAGCCCGATGTCGCCGCCCGTGAGACCCGGTGCGGTGCCGATGACCGGGACGCGTTCGCGCGTGTGGTCGGTGCCTCGCCATGTCGGATCGTTGCCATGGTCGGCGGTGAGGATGAGCAGATCGCCCGGCTTCAGCTTTGCCAGTGCCTCGGGCAGCCGGCGGTCGAAGGCTTCGAGCGCTGCAGCATAGCCGGCGACGTCGCGGCGATGGCCGAAATCGGTGTCGAAGTCGACGAAATTGGCGAACACCAGGTCGCCGTCGCCGGCATCGTCCATCGCACCCAGCGCCTTGTCGAACATTGCCATGTTGCCGGGCGCCTTGCGTACTTCCGAGATACCGCGATGGGCGAAGATGTCGCCGATCTTGCCGACCGCGATCACCCGGCTGCCGCGCCCGGTCAAGCGGTCGAGCAGCGTCGGCTCAGGCGGCGGCACGGCGTAGTCATGGCGGTTGTAGGTGCGCTCGAAGGTGGCCGATGTTTCGCCCAGGAAAGGCCGTGCGATCACCCGTCCGATCTTCAGCGGATCGACCAGCCGGCGTACCGTCTTGCAGAACTCGTAGAGCCGCTCCAGGCCGAAATGAACTTCGTGCGCTGCTATCTGCAGGACGGAATCGACCGAGGTGTAGCAGATCGGCTGGCCAGTGCGGATATGCTCCTCGCCGAAGCGCTCGATGATCTCCGTGCCGGGCGCATGGCAGTTGCCGAGAATGCCCGGCACCTTACCCTCGCGGATCATCGCTTCGGTCAGTTCGGCAGGGAAGGTGGGCACCTTATCGGGGAAATAGCCCCAGTCGAACCGCACGGGCAGCCCGGCGATTTCCCAGTGACCCGACGGCGTATCCTTGCCGCTCGAAATCTCCTGCGCGGCGCCGTGGAAAGCGGAGGCTGAAACAGCGGCTTTGCTGTCGAATTGGAAGCCGGTTGCGGTTTCTGCTGCGCGGCCGAGACCGAGCGAAACCATGGTGGGCACCTTCAGCGGTCCCTCGCGCAGGCCCTCGCGATCGGCGCGGGCTTCCGCGCAGGCCAGCGCGATATGTCCGAATGTGTTCGAGCCGGCGTCGCCATAGGGTTCGGCATCGGCGGCGCCGCCAATGCCGAAAGAATCGAGAACGAAGAGGAAAGCGCGTGCCATCGGTGCCGTCATTGCCAGTCTGGTTGACCAGACATAAGGTCCCGTCGCGGCATTGGCAAATCGTAAACCAGGCGGCAACGGCCTGACGCGATGGTCGCGAAGTCGGGCAGGCGCGCTGTACGCATCCTTGAGACATGCGATGCGCTTCAAGGAACGGCGTGCGGGGCATGGATCGATGAGACGGGCTGACCTGGGTTGGAGTGCACTGGCGACCACTGTAGCGCTGCTGGCCTCGCAGCTCGCCGCGCACGCCGACTGGCGCGACCAGATCGGCACGTTTCGGATCGGCATCGTTGCCGAGCCGGGCGCCGGCAACACGGTTCCGGGTCTGGCCATGCTGACTGACGCCTACGGCAGGGCGCTCGGCATGAAGGTGGAATTCGTCGTCGCGCATGACTATGCGGCGCTGATAGAGGCACAGGCCAATGGCCGGATTCAGTACGCGGTCTATTCGGCGACCGCCTACGCCACCGCCTCGGAGCGCTGCGGCTGCGTCGAACCTCTTGTGGCGCCGGTCGATGCCGACGGTGCCACGGGCATCCGCTCCGTGCTTTTGACGCGCGACGGCAGGCTTTCCGATCTCGCGGCCCTGGAAACGCACCGCATCGCCATGGCGCCTTCCGACAATGTCGGCGGTTCGCTTCTACCGCTCGCCGGGCTGGCGGCCGACGGCATCAAGATCAGCCAGGATGCGCCATTCCTCGCTCATGCCGGCTCGGCTGCCGCCGCAGAAGCGATGCTGGTCGATGGCCAGGCCGATGCCTTGTTCGGCTGGGAGCGGGCCACGGCGGAAAACCGGACGGCGATTGCTGGCGATCAGCCGGCTGATCCGGACGGCACGGCGGCGCGACTGGAGGCGGCGGGCATTCCAGAAGCCGCGCTCCAGATCATCTGGACCTCCGGCGTGCTCAGATACGGCCCTCACGCCGTCCGCAGCGATCTCGACCCCGAAGCCAAAAGCCGACTGACCGTCTTCCTCACCAATCTCAGATCGCAGTCGCCGGAAGTCTACGATTTCGTGGAATCGAAACATTCGGGAGGGTTCACGCTCGCCGCTGCGAGTGACTATGCGATGGCCGATTCCATCGTGCGCCTGGTGTCGGGCAGCACCGACAGCGGCGCGCAATAAAGCCGGGGTCGGATGGGCCAGAGCTGCTTCAGCAATCGCTGCAGGGGATCGACGTGGTCCGGCGCGGCCTGAGATAGTAGGTTTCGCTCATCGTTATCTTGCCTTCGTTGAAGGCCGAGATAAATCCGAGCGGCTTTTCGGAGCCTTCCGACCAGGAGATGATCGGTTGGTATGCTAGAGTGGTTTTGACACGAATGAGGAAAGTCCCCGCAACATTGAGCGTCGCCGGAACGGTGGTGGAAGTTGTCGGGTTGGAGTCGCGGCCAGTCTTCCCATCCAGCACGCTCCAGGACCACGCCACCTTTGCTTGCGGTATCGGATTGTTCGGGTCGGTTCTGATGTCGATTGCCGTAATGGAGATATTGGCGACCGAGCGGTTGTAAGGCTGAAGGCTGGAGTTGCCGATCTTCATGATGTCGGTGAGATCTGCGTTGACCACCGACGTTTGCTGCGTGACGAGGTCGGCAACCATGGAGCTGATGCGGCTGACCTTCTTGCTGGCCTCGATGGCTTGCGAGGCCTCCATCGTAATGAAATACATGATCAGCAAGACAGGCACGATGAGGGCAAACTCGACGGCCGCTATGCCGCGCCGATCGGAAAAAAACCGCTCCGCTCTCTTCCAGCTAACCGACATCCCCGGATGTGCCCCCGCACGAAACATGCACTTTTCCTTTTGCTTACACGTGCAATTTCAGTTGTCGAATGGCTCGTTTTGCCACGTTGTCGTCGCGTAATGCAGAGTCTTGCCGCCATCCATATTCGACATGTATTGAGCCATGAAATCGGTCATGACCGGCCAAGGGTAAAAGACCCGCAGCATGTTCTTTGATTCTGCCGGACCTATTGTAGGGGTCCCGAAAGCCGGGTCCTTGCCTGTATCCGGATCCTTGCCCGTCAGCGTGATGGTCGAGCCGGAAATCGTGAAACCCGCACTGGCTGCCCCGGCAAAGGTCTTGAACGGGCGCAGATCCACCAGCAAACCGGGGCAACCCTTCGCGACAATGATCTCGAGTCTGGCGCAGACCAAGCCCTTCAGCTTCTCTTCCGTCACATCCGCTTGCCTCAACTGGCCAGTACGCAACTGACGGGCGATATCATCGGTGATGTTGGCCATCACCTCCTGTCCGGCAAATGAAACGCAGCTCTCGAGGATGGCGAAGACGAGAGCCGCAAACGGTAGCGCAAGCATCGCGAATTCTATCGCCGTGCTGCCGCGCCGATCACGAAGGAAATGAGGGGCAAACGTCACGCGCCCTGCCTTGGCCTTGCAGATCTCGCGTTCTGAATCCTCGTCCAAAACGTCGCCCATATCCCGTTCCTGCGATCCTGATGCGGTACCGTCAGCACCACTATCAAGAACCCATTTAGCTCCGGTTTGAATGACCGTTAAATTCGACCAGGCGACATTAACCGGCCGCTAACCGACGCGGCTTTCCCGAGACAATCGAGCCAACTGAGGCGCTTACTGCCCAGCGCTCATCTCGGCTTCGGACGACTTTTCCGAGTCGCTCTTGTACGAGCTTTCGCAATAGGGCGTGCAGGACATGGTCTGTACCGAGGCGCGCCTGTAGATACGCACGGACGACGCGTCCTGGCGCACCACGGTCACCTGCTCGTCGACGATCGGGCTGCCATCGTGGTCGAGGACAACCAGATTGGTGACGCCGAACCCCTTGCCAGTCAGTACGATCGTCGATGCATCCTGGACGGAGGCGTCGGCAATCGCCGGATTGCCGACGACTATGGTGTCGGCGGGGCGTGTCAGTTTGACGATCTTGGCCTGATTCATCGTCACTTCGATGCCGGCTCCGGCCTTGGCCGGCAGCACAAAAGCCGGGACGGCGAGAAGCGCGACAAGCAGGAATGACGATTTCATGGCAGTCATCAAGGCGCTCCACAGCGGCAAAACTTGTTCAAAGAAACATGAAGGAGATTGGTGAACCAACGGTTAAACCCTTGACCGGCGCCGGGGTATTCGCACCAATCCTGCTGCCAGCTAATGTAACAATGCATCCTGCCGATAGCCGTGAAATTACAGCTCTTCACGGGCAGGCGAGCTACTGTCCAGCGTTTAGTTTACGGTTAACCACGCAAGCTGTTCGAAGCGGGAAAGGAATCGGTAAGGCTGTTTATTAAGCCGATTGAAAGAGCTTCTCCGTAGATTGGCAGCATCCGATCAACCACCACAGAAGTTGACGGAAGTGCTGTAACACGTGGAGTAGGAGCTCTCGAATGTCTAATCTCATCGCACGTTTCGCGAAGGACGAATCCGGCGCGACCGCTATCGAATACGGTCTGATCGCCGCTCTCATCGCGCTTGCCATCATTTTTGGCGCTGGTCAGCTCGGCAACGCCCTGAACAACAAGTTCATCGCCATCGCCGGTAAGGTGAGTGGTTCGTAATACCCTGGTTGCCTTAGAGATAGGGGCCGCCTGACTGGCGGCCCTTATTTCATCGCGTCGGGCGGTTTTGAGTAACCCAGTCTCATCGATCGTTAATCATATATGTCTAGGCTGAGGCTGGACACAGTTGGCAACAGGGTGTCGCGCCCATGCTCGAAGCGTTGATCTTCGTCATCTTTCCTTTTTGCATGCTCTTCGCCGCGATCTCCGACATGCTGTCGATGACGATCGCCAACCGCGTACCGGTGCTGCTGCTGGCGGTGTTTGCGCTGGTTGCGCCGCTGACGGCCATGGACTGGGCAACCTATGGCTGGCATTTCGCCGCCGGCGCCCTAGTGCTGGCCGTGACGTTCGGTCTGTTTGCACTCGGCGGCATGGGTGGCGGCGACGCCAAGCTGCTCGCCGGCACCGCCGTCTGGATGGGGTTCAACATTCACGTTGTCGAGTATCTCGTGATATCGACGTTCATCGGCGGACTGCTGACGCTCGCCATCCTTCTCTACCGGAAATCGCCGCTGGCGATTTACACCAGCCACAATGTATTCCTGCGCCATTTCGCCGACGACACGACTGGCGTTCCCTACGGCATTGCACTCGGCATTGGCGGGCTGCTGACCTATCCGGATTCACCCCTGATGGTTTGGGCACTGGCAAAGCTGGCGAACTGAAGCAGCAAGCAACCTTTGCCGCTCCGACATCGGTCTGAAAAGAGGCCGCTGGTCGCCCTTTCTGTCGTCGGAGCACGGGTCCGTCCAATTTATGTAAACCTTAAATTAATCACGATCGTAAGCATTGCATTAACCTTGTTTTGACGATTGCCGCTGCAAAGTCCGGCCTGGCTAGGTGGTTGCCTAAAGGCGAGGGTTCGGACAGATGCCAGCATCCCGACTGATTATTCTGGGCGTGGCGGTGGCTGCGGCGGGTGGTGCAGGTTATGTTGCCAAGAATATGGTGGCGGTCCCGCCCCAGCAGGTCGTCGCCGATGCCCCGCAGGCGCCGGCCATTGCCTTGCAGGATGTGCTCGTGCTTTCCGGCGACGTGCCGATGGGCAGCCCACTTGAGAACAATCTCAGCTGGGAGTCCTGGCCGTCCGATGGCATCAATGCGAATTTCATCACCCGTGCCGCCGAACCCGAAGCGCGGGAGAAACTGAAGGGCTCCGTCGCCCGCATGGCGATGTACACCGGTGAGCCGCTGCGGCGCTCCAAGCTGATCGGCGAGGGGCAAAGCTTCATGTCTTCGATCCTGCCCACCGGCATGCGTGCCGTCGCCACCGCGATCTCGGCTGACACGTCGGCAGGCGGGTTCATCCTGCCCAACGATTTTGTCGACGTCATCATGACCCGCAGATCCGACACCGGCAACGGCGGCAGCGGATTCACCACCGAGACCATCCTCAAGAACATCCGCGTCCTGGCGATCGATCAGACCATCCAGGAGGACGAGGAAGGCAAGAAGACCAGGGTCGGACAGACGGCGACGCTGGAGCTGACGCCGCAGCAGGCCGAGATCATAACCGTCGCCCAGCAGATGGCCGATCGCCTGACGCTGGCGCTGCGCTCGATCACCGACAACAAGGAAAAGGGTACCGATGAAGCCGACTACCTCGTTTCCGGCAGTGGGCGGCGCGGAACGGTGCGGTTGATCAAATCGGGCGAAGTTTCCGAAGTAGGGGCAAGGAAATGAGGTTAGTCGCTAAACTGCCGGTCACCATGGCTGCAGCCGTCGGCCTGCTTTTCCTCGGAGCCCATGCAAGTGGCCTCGGCGACGCCAAGGCCGCCGGAAAGAGCGTCGGGGTCACGGCCTCGACCGCCACGCAACGTGTCAAGCTCGGCCTCAACAAATCGGTCGTCATCGATCTGCCGAGCGACGCCTACGACATCCTTGTCGCCAATCCCGCGGTCGCCGATGCGGTGACCCGCACCGCAAGGCGCATCTATCTGTTCGGCAAGTCGGTGGGCGAAACCAACATCTTCGTCTTCGGTCCCAATGGCGAGCAGATTGCCAGCCTGGATCTGGCCGTCGAACGCGACGTCGCCGGATTGGAAGACTACCTCAAGCGCTTCCTTCCGAATGCCGAGATCAAGGTCGAATTGCTGAACGACAACGTCGTCCTGACCGGGACGGTGGATACGCCGCTCGATGCCAAGCGCGCCGTCGATCTGGCAACCATCTTCGTGTCCGGAGGTGAAGCGACGACGGGCCAGTATTCGCAGACCGCGGCCGGCGGCAATGCCAATGGCGGCGTCGACATCAACAACCCGGATGCCGAACGCCGGGTCTCGAAGATCGTCAACCTGCTACAGATCATCGGCGACGACCAGGTGACGCTGAAGGTGACCGTGGCCGAAGTCAGCCGCTCGGTGATGAAGCAGCTCGGCGTCAACATGGTTGGCAGCGGCAGCATGGACGGCATCGCTTACGGTGCGCTGAGTTCGCCCAACTACGGTTTGGGAAAGCCGCTTTCGCAGAATTCAGGCTTTAACTTGGGCGGCAGTGGCCTCAAAGCCTACATCAATGCCATGGAGCAAAGCGGCGTCATGAAGACGCTTGCAGAACCGACCCTCACCGCGGTTTCGGGCGAGAAGGCAACGTTCAGGGTCGGCGGCGAATTCAATCTCATCACGGCACGTACGAACAACGTTTCGACCGACAACCAGACCGGCCAGGTCACCTACACCAACGAAAAGCTGGAATACGGCATAGGCCTCGAGTTCCAGCCCGTTGTGCTGTCGGCGGGTCGGATCAGCCTCAAGGTCAGAACATCGGTTTCGGAGCCGACCTCGGAAGGTGCTACCACCCTGGAAGGCGGCGGCAGCTTGCCCGGCCTGACGCTTCTGTCGATCCGCAAGAGACTTGCCGACACCACCGTCGAATTGCCGTCGGGCGGTTCGATGATGATTGCCGGCCTCGTTCGCGACGACGTCCGCCAGGCTGTATCGGGCTTGCCCGGCCTGACCAAGATCCCGGTGCTCGGCACGCTATTCCGCAGCCGCGATTTCGTCCGCAATGAAACTGAACTGGTCATCATCATCACGCCTTATCTGGCTCGGCCGGTGGCGCGCAACGACCTGGCTAAGCCGGACGACAATTTCAATGCCGCCGGCGATGGTCCGGCCATGTTCCTTGGCCGCGTCAACCGCGTCTACGGCACCATGCAGACCGACAAGCCCAACGGCCGCTACCACGGCGTTGTCGGCTTCATCTACAAGTAAGCGGGGAAGCGGACATGTCTCAGTCAGCATCAAAGGTACTGGCGATTGCCGCAACGGCATGGTCTGGCCGTGGCCGGATCCGCCGATCGGCAATGCCGATCCTGGCGGTCGCGATCGCCGCCTCGCTTGCCGGTTGCGCTAAGCGCGACAGCATCACGGTTGGGGCGATTCCCGATGATTATCGCACCACGCATCCGATCGTAATTGCTGAGAAGAACCAGAAGCTCGACCTCCCGGTCGGCGCCGGCGATCGCGGCATGACCGGCTCGCAGCGCGACACGCTTCTGGGCTTCCTCGACGGTTACGACAAGAGCGCTGCCCCGGCGCTGACGATCGCAACCCCGATCGGCTCGGCTAATGAGGTCGCGGCGACTGCCGCGGCGCGCGATTTCGCAAGGCTGGCGGTTGCCAGCGGCATCAAGCTAAACCGGATCGTGGTGACCTCCTACCAGTCGGTTTCCCCGGAAGCGTCGGCGCCTATCCGCGTTTCCTATATTTCGGTGAGAGCCCAGACCGACAAATGCGGGCGCTGGCCCGAAGACATCCTCGAAACCTCCGAAAACAAGCACTACGCCGATTACGGCTGCTCGTCTCAAAACAACCTCGCCGCGCAACTCGCCAATCCGACCGATCTGCTCGGGCCAAGAAAGTCGTCCGACATCGACGCCGAGAACCGCGGCGCGGTGATCGACGTCTACCGCGGCAGAGGTATTTCGGACGAGTTCCTCGGCAATTCGGAAGTGACGTACTAGGAGCGCCGGTCCCGCGTAGAGACCGGAAGAGAAGTCACGGAAAAGAGCATGACAATGAGCAATCTTGCCTACGATACGCCCGTAGACGGCGGCGACAGCTCGCAATTGGATATTGCCGCGATGCAGGCGCTGCGGCCGGTTCCGCGTATTTCCATCCAGGCATTTTGCGAGACGGAAGGTGTCGCGCATCCGGTGGAGCGGGCCGGCGAGGATCGCCGCATGGCCAAGGCGCATCTGAAAGTGCATATGGGCGGCATCGCCACGGCGATCGAATTCTACCAATCCGCGCCGACGCCGAACCTCATCCTTCTGGAGTCGCGCAGCGAACCGAAGCAGTTGCTGGAGCAGCTTGCCCAGCTTTCAGAATATTGCGATCCCTCCTCTAAAGTCGTGGTGATCGGCCACTACAACGATGTCGGTCTTTACCGCGAACTCATCCGCTTCGGTATTTCCGAATACGTCATCGCGCCCGTGTCGATGGCCGATATTGTCTCGGTGGTTTCGTCGATCTTCGTCGATCCGGAAGCCGAGCCGATCGGCCGCTCGATCGCCTTCGTCGGCGCCAAGGGTGGCGTCGGCTCCTCGACCATCGCCCACAATGTGGCGTGGGCGATGTCATCGCTGTTCAAGTCGGAAGTGGTCGTCGCCGATCTCGACCTGGCTTTCGGGACGGCCAACATAAACTTCGACCAGGACCCTGCGCAAGGCATCGCCGAGGCCGTGTTTTCGCCCGAACGCGTCGACGAGGTTTATCTCGACCGTCTGCTTGCCCAGTGCGCCGAACATCTGTCGCTGCTCGCCGCGCCCTCCACCCTCGAACGTGTCTATGATTTCGATCCCGATGCCTTCACGCAACTCATCGATACCGCCCAGCGCAGCGTGCCGCTGCTGGTGCTCGACGTCCCCCATATCTGGACGGGCTGGACCAAGAACACACTGATCAAGGCCGACGAGATCGTCATCACTGCGACGCCGGAATTGGCCAATCTGCGCAACACCAAGAATCTGGTCGATATGCTGACGCGGCTTCGCCCGAACGATCCGCCGCCGAAACTGATCATCAATCAGGCCGGCGTGCCGAAACGGCCCGAGATTTCCGCTTCCGACTTCGCCGAGCCGCTCAGCCTCACGCCGATGTCGGTCATCGCCTTCGACCCGTTGTTGTTTGGAAATGCCGCGAACAACGGCCGCATGCTGGGCGAGATGGATCCCAAGAGCCCGGTCGTCGGCATGATCAACGAAATCGCGCACGTGCTGACCGGTCGCAGCGAAATCAAGGCCAGGAAGAAGGCAGGCCTTGGCGGCCTCCTCGGCAAGCTCTCGCGTAACAAGAAATGACGCTTCTCAAGCGAAATTGGTAGTCGATCATGTTTGGAAAAAGAGGCTCCGACGACGGCGGCCGGTTCACCCCGGAGTTCCGTCAGCCAGCGTCAGCGGCGCCGGCTGCTGCAACGCCTGCGGAGATGGCGGTACTTGCCCGACCCCCGGCAGCGCCGCCGCCGGGAGCGCTGGCAACGCCGCCAACTCGCCGTGCCGTTGAGGCGCCGTCGATGGCGCCGGAGCCGCCAAAAAAGATCCAGCGCGAAAAAAGCGAAACCTACTACGACACCAAGAGCCAGGTCTTCTCCGCGCTCATCGACACCATTGACCTGTCGCAACTTGCGAAACTCGATCCCGAGAGCGCGCGCGAGGAAATCCGCGATATCGTCAACGACATCATCGCCATCAAAAATTTCGCAATGTCGATCGCCGAGCAGGAAGAGTTGCTCGACGACATCTGCAACGATGTGCTAGGCTACGGGCCGCTGGAACCGCTGCTCGCCCGCGACGATATCGCCGACATCATGGTCAACGGCTCCAAGAACGTCTACATCGAAGTCAACGGCAAGGTCGAACAGACCGGCATCCGCTTCCGCGACAATCAGCAGCTGCTCAACATCTGCCAGCGCATCGTCAGCCAGGTTGGCCGCCGCGTCGACGAATCGAGCCCGATCTGTGACGCCCGTCTTCCTGACGGGTCTCGCGTCAACGTGATCGCGCCGCCGCTCTCCATCGACGGCACCGCGCTCACCATCCGCAAGTTCAAGAAGGACAAGCTGACGCTCGATCAGCTGGTCAAGTTCGGCGCCATCTCGCCGCAGGGCGCCGAGATACTCAAGATTATCGGCCGCGTCCGCTGCAACATCGTCATCTCCGGCGGTACCGGCTCCGGCAAGACGACGCTGCTCAACTGCTTGACCAACTATATCGACCGCGAGGAACGCGTCATCACCTGCGAGGACTCGGCCGAACTGCAACTGCAGCAGCCGCACGTGGTACGTCTCGAAACCCGCCCGCCCAATCTCGAGGGCGAAGGCGAGGTGACCATGCGCGACCTGGTCAAGAACTGCTTGCGCATGCGGCCCGAACGCATCATCGTCGGCGAAGTGCGCGGACCGGAGGTTTTCGACCTGCTGCAGGCGATGAACACCGGCCATGACGGGTCGATGGGAACGATCCACTCCAACAGCCCGCGCGAATGCCTGAACCGTATCGAATCGATGATCGCCATGGGCGGCTATTCGCTGCCGCAGAAGACCGTGCGTGAAATCGTCGTCGGCTCCGTCGATGTCATCATCCAGGCAGCACGCCTTCGCGACGGCTCGCGCCGCATCACCCACATCACCGAGGTGATCGGCATGGAAGGTGACGTCATCATCACGCAGGACATCGTGCTCTACAACATCAAGGGCGAGGACTCGAACGGAAGGCTGCTTGGCGAGCATGTGTCGACCGGCATCGGCCGTCCGCATTTCTGGGATCGCGCCCGCTACTATGGCGAGGAACAGCGCCTCGCCAATGCTCTGGAATCGATGGAGAAACGCGCTGACTAACGCATATCCAGGCGTGGGGACTGAGGTAATGTTCGGAATTGATACCACCGTACTGGCGTTCATCGTGCTCGCCGGCTTCAGCGCCGGTGCGGTCGCCTATGCCTTCCTGTTCACCAAGATGAGCAACGACAAGCAGGCCGGCAAGCGGCTCGAGACGATCAAGGCCGCCGAGACCGATCGTTCGGTCGTGAAGGCTTCGCGCGACCGTGTCGCGGAGGCGGTCAAGCGGCGTAAATCTGTCCAGGACACGCTGAAACAGCTCGACGAAAAGCAGAAAACCAACGAACTCGCCGTCAAGAAGCCGCCGTTGAAGGCCCAGATTCGTCAGGCCGGCATGCAGGTCTCGATCGAGCGTTTCTATATCTACTCCGTCATTTGCGGCATCGCGCTGACGGTGCTCGCCTATCTCGCCGGCGCGCCGCTACTTGTCCTGCCGGGTACGCTTCTGGCCGGCGCGCTCGGCCTGCCGCGCTGGTTCGTCTCGTTTCGCCGCGCGCGCCGGGTAAAGGCGTTCCTCAACGAATTTCCCAACTCCCTCGACATCATCGTGCGCGCCGTCAAATCCGGCCTGCCGCTCAATGACGCCATTCGCCTGATCGCCAATGAATCGCCGGAGCCGGTCAAGACCGAGTTCCGCCGGATCGTCGATTCGCAGCAGGTTGGCATGTCCATCCCCGACGCCACCTTGCGCATGGCTGAGACCATGCCGTGCAGCGAGGCAAGTTTCTTCGGAATCGTTATCCAGATCCAGTCACAGGCCGGCGGTAATCTCTCCGAGGCGCTAGGCAACCTTTCGCGCGTGCTTCGCGATCGCAAGAAAATGAAGGCCAAGGTCCAGGCGCTGTCCATGGAAGCGAAGGCGTCGGCCGTCATCATCGGCGCGCTGCCTATTGTCGTCGCCCTTCTCGTCTATCTGTCGAGCCCGAACTACATCATGCCGCTGTTCACCACCAGCACCGGCAATCTGATCCTTGGCTGTTCCGGCGTGTGGATGTCGATCGGCATTCTGGTGATGCGCAAGATGATGAACTTTGAAGTTTAGGCCCACCTTGGAAAGCTCGAACGAAAAGACTGAAAACGGATGACCGACCAAGTCATAAAATCGCTGACCGATCCTGCCTTCCTGATCGCATTGCTGGTCGGCGTTGCGGTGTTCGCGACCGTCTTCACGTTGCTGCCGGCGCTTGGCGGCAATCAGCTCAAGGCGCGCATGAAATCGGTGGCGCTGGAGCGTGACGAATTGCGCGCCAAGCAGCGCTCGCGGCTTGCCAACGAAGCCGATCGCCGCCGCAAGGGGCTGCGCGAAGAGCAGTCGATCGGCATGCGCAACATCGTCGACAGGCTCGACCTGCGGCGTGCGTTGGCCGATGAAGGCACGTTGCAGAAGCTCAAGGTGGCGGGCTTTCGTGGCCAAAACCCGCTGACGCGCTTCCTGTTTTTCCGCCTGATCCTGCCGTTTGTGGGTTTCGCGCTGGCAGCGATCTATCTGTTCGTGCTCGGCGGACTGCCTGACCGGCCGGCCTTCGCGAAACTGTTCGTCTGCATTCTCGTCGCCTACGCCGGCTTCTACGCGCCGATCCTTTACGTCAACAATCGTGCCGCCAAGCGCAAGCAGTCGATCCAGGCGGCGTGGCCGGATGCGCTCGACCTGATGCTGATCTGCGTCGAGTCGGGCATGTCGGTCGAGGCTGCCTTGCGCAAGGTCTCCGAGGAGATCGGTTCGCAATCGGTGGCGCTGGCGGAGGAATTCGTGCTGACCAATGCCGAACTCTCTTATCTGCAGGAACGCAAGCAGGCTTATGAAAACCTGTCGGCTCGTACCGGCCTGGAATCGGTGAAGTCAGTGTCCCAGGCACTGGTCCAGGCGGAACGCTACGGCACACCCGTGGCGCACGCATTGCGCGTGCTGGCCGCGGAAAGCCGCGACATGCGCATGAATGCAGCCGAGAAGAAGGCCGCCGCCCTGCCGCCGAAGCTTACCGTGCCGATGATCCTGTTCTTCCTGCCGGTTTTGTTCGCCATCATTCTGGGCCCAGCCGGCATTCAGGTCAGCCAGCGCGGCATCTTCGGCGACCAGCACAATTCCTCAAGCCAGTAGGCCTCGTTGCAGCCATACAAAGAGCCGCACTGCCAATGCAGTGCGGCTCTTGGCTTTCAGCGTTGATGCGTGGACGGATTTTGCGCTGTGCGGAGCCGGCGCCCATGCGGCGCTCAGTTGGTCGCCGCCTTTGCCTTGTCCTGATCCTTGAGCTGGCTCCAGGCGTTCTGCTGGGCAAGCATCTGGCGAAGATAGGCTACATTGGCTTGCGCCTGTTCCGGCGAAAGCTCCTGCGAGGCGATCTTCTCGGCCTCGTCGAAGCGGCCCTGCAGTCCCACGACCAGCGCAAGGTTCTGGCGCACCCGGCTGTCGGCATTCGGTTGCTGGGCTGCCGAGCGCATATAGGTCTCGGCGGTGCGCAGATCGCCTTCCAGCACATAGGACATGCCGAGATTGGAAAGGATCGAGGGTTCGTTCGGCTTGAGGTCCAGCGCCTTGCGGTAGTTCTGGCGCGCTTCATCCTTCTGGCCAAGCTGGTCGAGAATGGCGGCCTCGGCCGACATCAGCCGCCAGTCCGGATATTCCGGCGTCTGCGCCCGGCGCACGGCGTCGAGCGCCGGCTCGAACTGGCCGTTGGCGGCCAGCGCCTTGCCGTAGGCGGCAAGCACGTCGCGATCCTTGGGGTAGGCGATCGCCAGCTTGCGCATCACGGCAAGCGACTGGTCGGCATCGCCGTCCATCTGGAGCGCCGCCGCAAAATTTGTCGCCAGCCGCTTGTCGTTGGGGTTCTTTGCGTAGGATTCGCCGAGCCGCCCGGTTGCCCCGTGCAACTCGCTGGCCGACATGGTTTCCAGCGGTTTGCCGCTGGTGCGCCCGATCGAGCCGGTCGTGAGCTTGCTGGTTCCGCACCCGGCAACACCGGCCGCCAGCGCCATCAGCAGTGCCGTGGTGACCAACCGTTTGCCCGTGACGTTCATCCTGCGGTTGGTGGGCATCGGCACGGGGCTCTCCATTCCTGCGCGTGGCCATTCGCGTGGCCATCTTCATCCCCGCAGAAATATTCTGTTAACCCTAACGGACAGTTAAAAAGCGAGCCGTCGGATCGGTGAACGGCCCGCCGGAAGCCTTTGGCCTGGCAGTCCCATGCCGGCCCCTGTGCATAGATGTTGAAATCATCCGACGTCCCTGTCACTTGACTGAGGACGACCTGCAAGCCTCCCGGAGACCATCGAATGCCCGTCGAACTC
Organism: Mesorhizobium sp. M0139; assembly: GCF_040322455.1. Lineage (NCBI taxonomy): Bacteria > Pseudomonadati > Pseudomonadota > Alphaproteobacteria > Hyphomicrobiales > Phyllobacteriaceae > Mesorhizobium > Mesorhizobium sp. M0139. The sequence continues at coordinate 98,345 of NZ_JAMYTN010000009.1, read as the reverse complement.
ATCGAGACACTAAACACTGCCCTGCCGGTCCATCTGGTCGCGAGCGATGGACTGGAGGCCTTGGGGCTTTCGCCTTCCATGACCGCATGGGCGGCCGCCAACGGCTTTTCCGGCGAAGCCGGTAGGACGCTCGCCGTCCCCGGCGACAACGGGTCCCTTGCCGGCGCCTTGTTCGGCGTCGGTGATGGCGAGGGCGCGCTGGCCGTCGGCATGCTGGCGAGAGCCTTGCCGGAAGGCGACTGGCATTTTGCCGCCGCTCAAGCCGAGCCGGAACTCGCGGCCATAGCCTTGGTGCTCGGCGGTTACGTCTTCACTCGCTACGGAAAGAAATCAGGCAAGACGCTGCGTTTTGCGCTGCCGCTCGGCGTAGATGCAGGACGCGTCCGGCGCATCGCCGACGGCGTCTTCCTGGCGCGCGACCTCGTCAACACGCCGACCAGCGACATGGGACCGGACGAGTTGGAGAAGGCCGTGCGGATCCTGGCGGCCACTCACAAGGCCGAGGTGTCGGTGATCAAGGGGGATGATCTCCTGAAGCAGAATTTCCCGATGATCCATGCGGTCGGCCGGGCCTCGGTCGGAGCGCCGCGACTGATCGACATGGTTTGGGGACCGGAAGGCGCGCCGAAGGTGACGCTGGTCGGCAAGGGTGTCTGTTTCGACACTGGCGGCCTCGACATCAAACCGTCGTCGGGCATGCTCTTGATGAAGAAGGATATGGGCGGCGCCGCCAATGTGCTGGGCCTGGCCTCGATGATCATGGCTGCCGGGCTGAAGATCCGGCTGCGCGTCCTGATCCCAGCGGTCGAGAATTCGATTGCCGGCAACGCCTTCCGGCCTGGAGATGTACTGACCAGCCGCAAGGGCCTCACCGTCGAGATCGGCAACACCGACGCCGAAGGGCGGCTGGTGCTGGCCGATGCGCTGGCGCTGGCCGATGACGAGGAGCCGGAACTGCTGATCGACATGGCGACGCTGACCGGGGCAGCGCGTGTCGCGCTCGGTCCCGATCTGCCGCCTTTCTACACTGGCGACGAAGCGCTGGCGTCCGAACTGGCTGCGGCCTCGGTGGCCGTCGAGGATCCGTTGTGGCGCATGCCGTTGTGGCGGCCCTATGACGGCAGGCTGGCGTCGAAGATCGCCGACATCAACAACGTCACCACGGACGGTTTCGCCGGCTCGGTCACCGCGGCGCTGTTCCTCAAGCGCTTTGTCGAACGGACAACGGGCTGGGCGCATTTCGACATCTTCGCCTGGAACCCGTCCGATCGCCCCTACGGACCCGCCGGCGGCGAGGCGCAAGGCATCCGTGCACTGGAGCGGGTCATTTCGAGGCGCTATCCCTAGGGTCGTGAGCACAACACACCGCCTCTAAACTGAAACGGAACCGAAACAATTTGCCGTCATGCTCGCGCGATGTCGATTTCGATGCGTCCGAGCCAGGCGATGCGACTATGGCAGCAGGTGATGTTGTCGCAGGTGCGCGCCGGCGCGCCAGATCTCACCATGCGCCAGACGGCGATCCTGTTCACCATCTATCTCGACCCGCCGCCGCACACGGTGCGCGGCCTGGCAGCCCGCCTCAATGTCACCAAGCCGGTCATCACCCGCGCCCTCGACACTATGGGTGCGCTGAAACTGGTGTCACGCCATCGCGACGAGCTCGACAAGCGCAATGTGCTGATCCGGCGCACGGTCGAAGGCGCGCTCTTTGTCGAGCGCTTCGGGGATGGTATCGTTGCCAGGGCTCATGAACTGCCCATCTGATCGATCCATGAATTAGAACGAGTACCGATTTGACTGCCAGGGATGCCCGCCTCCACGCCTTCCGTTCCGACCTCGCCGATGCAAGGCTGAAAGGGAAGGTTTCGGCCGATCGCTTCGTCACCGGCCGTCCGGCTCGGATCACAGCCTCCGTGGCTGACGTGCGCAAGGCACCGCGCCCGGATGCCGGCGTCAACACGCAGGTACTGTTCGGCGACGATGTGCTTGTCTTCGAGGAAGCCGAGGGATGGGCCTGGGTCCAGGCCGAACGCGACGGCTATGTCGGCTACGTCGGCGCCACCATGCTGGGCGCACGCGAGCATGCGCCAACCCACATCGTCACGGCGCCGCGCACCTTCCTCTATCCTGGCCCGGATCTGCGCTTCCCGATCAGCGGCCAATTGTCGATGGGCTCGACGGTGACGGTAACCGGTGCCGCCGAAACGCGCGGCACGCACTATGCGCTGTTGCCCTCCGGCGAGGCGCTGAGCGCCGGCCATATTTGCCCGGTCAGTGACATCGCCGCCGACTATGTCTCGGTCTCCGAGATGTTTCTCGGCACGCCCTATCTCTGGGGCGGCACCTCCGGCTTCGGCATCGACTGTTCGGGCCTTGTGCAACTGGCCATGCGCATGGCCGGCCGCAATGTGCTGCGTGATGCCGACATGCAGGCGGCAGGCCTCGGCGAGCCGCTCGATCCGGGATCCGATTATGCCGGGCTGAAACGCGGTGACCTCGTGTTCTGGAAGGGGCATGTCGCCGTTATGACCGGCGCCGAGACCATGATCCACGCCAACGGCCACACCATGCTGGTCTCGCGCGAAGGGCTGAAGGAGGCGATCGGCCGGATTGGGTATCTCTATGGCGGGCCGACGGGCTTTCGGCGGCCGTAGCGCCTCTTCCTTCGCCCCGTTCACGGGGAGAAGGTGCCCGAAGGGCGGATGAGGGGCGGCGCCAGCGATTGAAAGCTCGCGCTGTCCCTCACGTGCCTGCCGGCATCCTCTCCCCGTAGGGGGTGAGGACAACTCACCCGATCACCTTTTGTTCCGATTTTGCTTGGCGATCGCGCGCCGTCGCGCTACCTCTTTCGCGTGACCGAGCAGCCGCGCCTTGCCAAACAAAATGCCGCCGTCCTTCTGCCCGAGCCATTCATCAGATGGTTTGGCGAAAAAGGCTGGTCGCCGCGCGCTCACCAGATCGAGCTGCTGGCGAAGGCTCAAGCCGGGCAATCGGTGCTCTTGATCGCACCGACCGGCGCCGGCAAGACACTGGCCGGCTTCTTGCCATCGTTGACCGAACTGGCCAACCGCCCCAGACGCAAAGCCGGTATGGCACGGCGCGGCATCCATACGCTCTACATCTCGCCGCTGAAGGCGCTGGCCGTCGACATCGAGCGCAACCTCGGCAAGCCGGTGGAGGAGATCGGCCTGCCCGTCACCATCGAGACGCGCACCGGCGACACGCCTTCCCACAAGCGGCAGCGCCAGAAACTGGCGCCGCCCGATATCCTGCTCACCACGCCCGAGCAATTGGCGCTGCTGATTGCGGCCGGCGATGCCGGGCGCTTCTTCGAGGATCTGCGCTATGTCGTGCTCGACGAGTTGCATTCGCTGGTGACATCGAAACGCGGCCATCTGCTGGCGCTCGGGCTGGCGCGGCTGCGCAGCATCGTGCCCGGCCTGCAGACGATCGGTCTGTCGGCAACGGTGGCCGAGCCCGACGAATTGCGGCGCTGGCTGGTCAGCCAGAATCCACCGGGAGACATGGCTGAACTCATCGTCGTCACCGGCGGCGCGAAGCCCGAAATCTCGATCCTCGATTCGGAAGAGCGCGTGCCATGGGCCGGCCATTCGGCGCGCTATGCGACGCCGGAAATCTATCGCGAGATCAAGCGCCACAAGACCACCCTGCTGTTCGTCAACACCCGCAGCCAGGCCGAGCTGCTGTTTCAGGAATTGTGGCGGGTCAACGAGGATACCTTGCCGATCGCGCTGCATCACGGCTCGCTCGATGTCGCCCAGCGCCGACGCGTCGAGAAGGCGATGGGGGAAAACGCGCTCCGTGCCATCGTCGCCACCTCGACGCTCGACCTTGGCATCGATTGGGGCGATGTCGATCTCGTCGTCCATGTCGGCGCGCCCAAGGGCGCCAGCCGGCTGGCGCAGCGCATCGGCCGCGCCAATCACCGCATGGACGAGCCGTCGAAGGCGATCCTGATCCCGGCCAATCGTTTCGAGGTGCTGGAGTGCCGGGCAGCGCTGGACGCCAACTATCTGGGCGCCCAGGATACGCCGCCGCTGGTCAATGGCGGGCTCGATGTGCTGGCCCAGCATGTGCTGGGCTGCGCCTGCGGAGCGCCGTTTCGCGCCGACGATCTCTACGAGGAAGTGCTGACAGCAGCGCCCTATGCCAGCCTCGACCGGCCGACATTCGACCGCGTCATCGATTTCGTCGCCACCGGCGGCTACGCACTGAAGAACTACGAGCGCTACGCCCGCATCCGCCTCAACAAGGACGGCATGTGGCGGGTCTCCAATCCGCGCGTTGCCCAGCAATACCGGCTGAATGTCGGCACGATCATCGAGGTGCCGGCGCTCAATGTGCGATACGTCAAGGCCGGCAGCAAAGGCTCGGCTTCGCACGGCGGCCGGGTTCTGGGCAAGATCGAGGAGGCCTTCCTCGAAACGCTGACGCATGGCGACACCTTCATGTTTGCCGGCAAAGTCCTGCGCTTCGAAGGCATCCGCGAGAACGAATGCTTCGTCTCGAATGCGCCGGGAAGCGACGCCAAGGTGCCTTACTATGGCGGCGGCAAATTTCCGCTTTCGACTTACCTCGCCGAGCAGGTGCGCGCCATGCTGGACGACCCACAGCGCTGGAAGAAGCTGCCCGAGCAGGTGTCGGATTGGCTGCGTTACCAAGCCGACAAATCGGTATTGCCCAAACGCGACGACCTGCTGATCGAAACCTTTCCGCGCGGCAACCGTCACTATCTCGTCGCTTATCCTTTCGAGGGCAGGCTGGCGCACCAGACGCTCGGCATGCTGCTCACCCGCCGGCTGGACAGGGCCGGCGCCAGGCCGCTTGGCTTCGTCGCCACCGACTACGCATTGGCCATCTGGTCGCTGGGCGATATGGGCGCGATGTTCAAATCGCGGAAACCTTCGCTTGGCGCTCTGTTCGACCAGGACATGCTGGGCGACGACCTCGAGGCTTGGCTGGCCGACAGCTGGCTGCTCAAGCGCACCTTCCGCAACTGCGCGCTAATTTCAGGCCTGATCGAGAAGCGCCACCCGGGACAGGAGAAAAGCGGCCGTCAGGTCACCGTCTCGACCGATCTGATCTATGACGTGCTGCGCAGCCATGAGCCCGACCACATCCTGCTGCAGGCGACGCGCGCCGACGCGGCGACCGGTCTGCTCGATGTCAGCAGACTTGCCGACATGCTCTCGCGTATCCAGGGTCGAATCGTGCATAAGGCACTCGAACAGATATCGCCGCTGGCCGTGCCGATCATGCTCGAAATCGGCAAGATGCCGGTGAACGGCGAGGCCGACGAAACGCTGCTGATGGATGCCGCGACTTTGGTCGAGGAAGCCATGGGTCCTGGGATGGTTGAGGAATGAATTTTTCGCTGGCGCGGGCATCGCTGATCGCCGAGGCCGACTTTGTCGGCATCGCGGGCGAGCGCGCGATCTGTGATTCGCGCGGCGTGCTCTATTTCCCCGATCTGAGGCTGCTCGCGGTCTCCGACCTGCATCTGGAAAAGGGCTCGTCCTTCGCCAGGCGCGGCGCACTGATCCCGCCCTACGATACCGGCGCCACTCTGCTCCGGCTGCAGGCGGTAATCGCGGACTACCAGCCGGCCATCGTCATCAGCCTGGGCGACTCCTTCCACGACGGCGGCGGCGCCGAGCGCATGCATCAAACCTTCCGCGATCGGCTGGAAGCATTGATGGCCGGCCGCGACTGGTTCTGGGTCGCCGGCAACCATGACCCGGAAGCGCCGGCGGATTTGCCCGGCGAGACGGTGCGCGAACTCGCCATCGGCTCGCTGCTGTTCCGCCACGAGCCGTCGAAGATAAGAACCGAGGGCGAAGTTGCCGGCCATCTTCACCCTTGCGCCCGCATCGTCCAGCAGGGCCGCTCGGTGCGGCGGCGCTGCTTTGCCGGCGATGGCGGCCGCATGATCATGCCGGCCTTCGGCGCTTATACCGGCTCGCTCAACGTGCTCGACCGCGCCTATGCCGGCCTGTTCCGCCGCGAGACGTTGATAGCTTATATGATGGGCGCCGCGCGCATCTTCGCCATTTCCGGTTCGATGCTGCGGCCGGGCTGAGTTTCTACGGTATAAGCACGGTTGCGCCTGTCGTCTGCCGTGCTTCGAGCCGGCGGTGCGCCTCCGCCACTTCGGCAAGCGGCATGCTTGTGTGCACCGGGATTTTCACTGCGCCGCTGAGGACGACGCTGAACAGATCCTCGCTCATGGCGACGACGTCCTCACGCCTGGCGAGATGATGGAACAGCAACTGCCAGGTGGCGAACAGCGAACCCTTTTGCATCAAAAGCATGATGTCGAATGGCGGGATCGACCCCGACGCTGTGCCGTAGCTGACGAAGGTGCCGAACGGCCGCAGGCAGTCGAGCGAGGCCGGGAAGGTCGCGTTGCCGACGCCGTCATAGACGGCGTGGCAGCCCTCGCCGTTGGTGACCTCTTTCACCCGTGCGGCGAAATTCTCTTTGCTGTAGTCGATGACATGGTCGCAGCCATTGGCGCGCGCAAGTTCGGCCTTTTCGGGTGAACCGACCGTGGCGATGACGATGGCGCCGAGATGCTTTGCCCATTGCGTCAGGATGAGGCCAACGCCGCCCGCTGCGGCATGCACCAGAATTGTATGGCCCGCCTCGACGCGAAACGTGCGACGCAGCAGATATTGCGCCGTCAGCCCCTTCAGCATCATGGCCGCGCCCGTCTCGAAATCGATGGCGTCGGGCAGATGCACGACGAAATGCGCCGGCACGATGCGTTCTTCGGCATAGCCGCCGAGGGTCTCGACATAGGCGACTCGGTCGCCAGGCGCGAAGCCGCTGACGCCTTCACCGACGGCGACGATTTCGCCGGCGCCTTCATTGCCGGGAATGAATGGCAGAGCGGGCGGCGCGTATTCGCCGGTGCGAAAATAGATGTCGACGAAGTTGAGACCGACCGCCCGGTTGCGCACGCGCACCTCGCCCGGTCCGGGCTGGCCGATGTCGACATCTTCGTAGGCGAGCACATCTGGCCCGCCATGGCGGTGAACACGGATCGCTTTCATGGTTTTCTCCCCTGCGCTGTTCTCTTGAGTGTGAGATAGCGCGTGGCGAGATATCATTGTAGACTGATACCTATGACATCAGAGTTCAAACAAAATGATATCTGAACAGATCGGCCTCGACCTTCTCCGCACCTATGTCGCGGTCTGCCGGCAAGGTAGCCTGAGCAGGGTCGCCGCGCAGACCGGCAAGACCCAATCGGCGATGAGCATGCAGATGCGCCGGCTGGAGGGCCTGCTCCAACGGCACTTGTTCCAGCGCACCGGCCGCGGCGTTGTGCCGACTGCGGAAGGCGAGCTCTTTCTGGGATACGCGACCCGCATCCTCGCTCTCGGCGATGAAGCGGTGGCGCGTCTGCAGCAGGCTAGCATTGGCGGCGGCGTGCGTATTGGTCTTGCCGAAGAGGTCACCACGGCCGCGCTTTCGGCCGCGCTTGGGCGGCTGCATCGCACCTATCCCGACATCAGCCTCGACGCGATGGTCGAGCACAGCGTCGCGCTGGGACGGCTGTGGAGCGAGGATGCGCTGGATGTCATGATTGCCCCGACATCCGTCGTCGCGGCCGATGCCGTGACGACATGGAACGTCGAACTGCAGTGGGTCTGCGCCCAGGACTATGTGCTGGACCATGACCGGCCACTCGATCTCGCCGCCTTCGGCGCAACCTGCCCTTGGCGCAGGCGGATGATCGAGGCGCTGATCGCCGCCGGTCGGGAGCACCGGATCGTCCTGTCGTGCCAGAGCGTCACCGGCCTTCAGGCCGCGATCGAGAACGGACTGGGCGTTGGACTGCTTCCGCCCGAATCCGTGCGTACCGCTTCGATGCGGGTGCTGAAGACGTCAGCCGGCCTGCCCGAGCCGCTCACGGTCCAATACGGCCTTTACGCGCACGACCGCAGGACAGCTGTAATCGATGCCGCGATCGAAATCCTGCTTAAGGATTTGCCGGCGGCGCCACGAGCACGGGCCGCCTGACGGCGGGACGCTCTACCGGCCGTAATAGAGGCTGACGGTGTGCTTGGCCTCGGCGAAGAACAGCCAGCGCTCGACCAGCATGCCGGCGAACTGGACGATTGCCGCAAGCACCGACAGCACCGCTGCGAATGGCCAGGGCAAAGCGAATAAGACAGAAAGCAGCAGCAGGGCAGGCAAGGCGAAAGCCAGCAACTGCGTGATCAGGCGCAGCTTTGCGCCGTGCTTGCGGGCGATCCGAAAGCCCATTTCCTTGAGCAGATAGTTTTCCTTGGTGTGCGGCCATTCCAGCGAGCGCACCGTCCCTCCGGCGAGGCCTGTCGCCGTGTTGGCGGTGGTCGCGATCTCCAGCGCGTCATTGTATCGCCACGTCGCCAGCTTCCAGCCCCAGCCGAGCAAGGTCAGCAGCAAGGCGGCTACCGCAACGGCGGTCGGGCTGATGGCGAAAGCCTGCAGCAGCGCGTTCAACAGCACGCTGCCGGTCATCGCCGAAAAGATGAGATAGCCCGGCAGCGTATACGGGCTATGCCACTGCGCGATCGGCTTCAGCGAGGCATAGATCATGCCGGTGGTGCAGACGGTGACTATTGCGCCGATAGTTGCGAGAAACCCGGCGATGGCCATCCAGCCTCCGGTGCGGCCAAAAAACACCCAGCCGATGCCGAACAGCCCGGCGGGAATGAAGGTTGCGACCGACGATACGCCTTCGCGCGACAGCCACGAACTGCGCCATTGCGAGAAGGCGCGCCATGCGCGTTCGGGGCGGCCGAGATGGACGGTCGAAGACAAAAGGCCGGCAGCAATCAGCCCAAGCGCCAGCCCCATTCCGATAAGGCCAAGCCAGAAATCGGCCGGGATGAAGCCCAGCCCGCCCAGCACGCCAAGCAGCGCCAGCAGTCCGTAGCCCGCTCCTGTAGCAGTGGTGAAGAAAACGACCGAGGCGGCAGGATGCATGGATATCAGTTCGAAAGCATGCGGTCGACCCAGCCGAGGAAACCGCCTTCGGCCCTGACCGGGTCGAGCCTTGCCGCCGGCACCGATGCGGCAAGCCGGGCGCGCGGCGGCAGGTACTTGTTGGTCGGCTTGTAGCCCATCTCCGGCATCAGGTCGACGCCGCCACGCTCCGCCACCAATTGCGAGACAGCCGACGAAGGATCGCCGAGATCGCCGAAATGCCGGGCGCTGGTCGGGCAGGCGGCTACGCAGGCCGGCACGCGGTCTTCCTCGGCCAGATTGTCGTTGTAGATACGGTCGACGCACAGCGTGCATTTCTTCATCACGCCGACGTCGGTATCGAATTCGCGCGCGCCATAGGGGCAGGCCCAACTGCACAGTTTGCAGCCGATGCATTTGCTTTCGTCGATCAGCACGATGCCGTCCGACGCCCGCTTGTAGGACGCGCCGGTCGGGCAGACAGTGACGCAGGCAGGCGTCTCGCAATGCAGGCAGGAGCGCGGAAAGTTGACCGTGCGCCCGCCCGCCTCGGTCGTGTGCTCGTAGCTGTGCACGCGGTTGAACCAGACGCCGTCGACACGGCCGCCATAGGGGTCGATGTCGGTCAGTGGCGCCATGTGGCCGCCGGTGTTCCACTCCTTGCAGGCGGTGACGCAGGCCTGGCAGCCGACGCAGGTGTCGAGGTCGATGACTAGGCCAAGCTTCTTGTCTGTATGGGCGGGAAGGCAGGTCATTCCACGGCTTCCCTATGGACGCGGAACTCGGCGCCGAAGCGAAGGATGTCGGGCGAAGGCTCGACATTTGGCGGCTGGCTGAAACGCTCGAATTGCGGTTCGGTGAAGCCGGCTTCCTCATCAGAGCATTTGACGATGCGTACCCTGAGGTCGAACCACGCCGCCTGGCCGGTCACCGGATCGGAATTCGAATAGCGTTTGCCTTTCGCGTCAGCCGATGTCTGGTCGCCGATGATGTGGTTGAGCAGGAAGCCGCGATTGCTCTCGGCGGCGTTGTCCTTCAGCCCCCAGGCGCCGCGCCTTTTGCCGATGGCGTTCCATGTCCAGACCGTATCCGCATTGACCCCGTCGACCAGCTTGATCTGTCCCTTCACCCGGCCGTTGATGCTTTCGATCCACACCCAGTCGTCGTCGGCCAGGTCGAGAACTGCCGCGGTCTGGTGGTGCACGAACAGGCGGTTCTGGCTGGTGATTTGCCGCAGCCACGCATTCTGCGAGCCCCAGGAATGATACATGTGCATAGGCCGCTGCGTCAGCGCATGCAGCGGGTATTTCTGCGGATCGACCGCGGCCTCTTCGAACGGCGTAAACCAGAACGGCAGCGGATCCATATAGGTCTCGATGCGCTGGCGTTCGCTCTCGGTCGGCTGGACGCGACCATGACCGCGCGCGGCGAGGCGAAAGCGCTGCATCGGTTCGCAATAGAGCTGGAACACGATCGGCTCGGCCTTGGGGATGAACCCCATCTGCTCTGCGAAGTCGAGATAGGAGCGGTTGGCCATCTTGTAATAGCGCTGGTCCTCAGCAAAATCCTGGTGCCAGAAGCCGCCATTGCCGATGTAGCGCTGCAACTGGTCGGGATTGACTTCGCCCTTGCCGACGGAAGTGCCGTCCTTGCCGCGCCAGCCGGCCAGCGGGCCGATGCCCGGCGTGCGTTCGTGATTGACGATGTAGTCGGCATAGTCGGCATATCTGGCCGAGCCATCGTCCTCGACGAAGCCGGGCAGGCCAAGCCGAGCGCCAAGTTCGATCAGCACCGATTGGAACGGCCTGACATCTCGGTCCGATTCGACCACCGGATGGCGGATCGCGTCGCCCGGCCCGTCGGCATGGCTGATCGGCCGGTCGAGCAGGCTGATGCAGTCGTGACGTTCGAGATAGGTGGTGTCGGGCAGCACCAGGTCGGCGAACGGCACCGTCTCGGAATAATAGGCGTCGGAATAGATGATGAAGGGGATCTTGTAGTTACCCGCTTCGTCATGGTCGGTGAGCATGGCAATGGTCTCGACGGTGTTCATCGAGGAATTCCACGCCATGTTCGACATGTACATCATCAGCGTGTCGATTGGGTACGGGTCACCGGCCCACGCATTGCGGATGACCGTATGCATCAGCCCATGCGCGGCGAGCGGCGCATCCCAGGAATAAGCCTTGTCGATGCGCAAAGGCGTGCCGGCCTCGTCGACCAGGAGATCGTCCGGCCCGCAGACGAAGCCGAGCGGCATGCCGTCGAGCGGCGTCATCGGCCTGACCACCTTGCCGGCCGGCTTCGGTCCCGGGGGCGCCGAGCGCGGGTAGGGGGGCTTGAAACGGAAGCCGCCGGGCACGTCCACCGTGCCGAGCAGCACCTGCAGCAGGTGGATGGCACGGCAGGAGTGAAAGCCGTTGGAGTGGGCCGAGATGCCGCGCATGGCATGCATCGACACCGGCCGTCCCTTGATCGTCTCGTGCCGCCGTCCGGCCCAGTCGGTCCACGCAACCGGCAGTTCGATCGTCTGTTCGAAGGCGACGTGGGCGAGTTCGGCAGCGATCCGGCGGATGGTGTCGGCCGGAATGCCGCATCGTGCCGCGACCGCATCGGGTGCGTAGCTGTCGTCCATGTAGCGGTCGGCGATAAGCCGAAACACCGGCAGGCAGCGGCGGCCGGCGAACGTGAAGCTGCCGGTCAACGCCGGCTTCGCATCCGCATCGGCTGCGTTGACGGTTGTCTTCGCCACTCTGTCCCACGCGAGAAGATTGTTGTCGCTGTCGCGCAGGAACAGCCCGTCGTCCGCCGCACCCGGCTCCTGGATGACCAGCACATGGGCGTTGGTGTAGCGGAGCAGATAATCGAGGTCGACGCGGCCCGCCTTGAGCAGTTCGTGGATGAGGGCGAAGACGAAGAGGCCGTCGGTGCCGGGCCGGATCCCGATCCAGTCGTCGGCAATCGCGTTGTAGCCCGTGCGGCACGGGTTGATCGACACCACCTTGGCGCCGCGCGCCTTGAGTTTACCCAAGCCGATCTTGATCGGGTTGGAATCATGGTCCTCGGCGACGCCGAACAGCATGAAGTATTTCGTATTGTCCCAGTCCGGCTCGCCGAACTCCCAGAACGAGCCGCCGATCGTGTAGAGCCCGCCGGCCGCCATGTTGACCGAGCAGAAGCCGCCATGGGCGGCGAAGTTCGGCGTGCCGAACTGGCTCGCCCACCAGCCGGTCAGCGACTGCGACTGGTCGCGCCCGGTGAAGAAGGCGAGCTTTTTCGGATCGGTTCGGCGGATATTCGATAGCCGCTCGGTCGCAATCGAAAACGCTTCCTCCCACTCGATCTCGCGGAATTCACCCGAGCCCCGCAGGCCGCTGCGCAACAGCGGCTTCTTCAGCCGCGCCGGGCTGTAATGCTGCATGATGCCGGAGCTGCCCTTGCCGCAGATTACGCCGCGGTTGACCGGATGGTCCTTGTTGCCGTTGATGTAGCGCACCTTGCCGTCCTTGATGTGGACGTCGATGCCGCAGCGGCAGGCGCACATATAGCAGGTGGTCTTGGCGATGCTGTCGGAAACGGTTGGCGAGGTGTCGACACCGTCGCCTTCATCAGGCGCGCGTGTATTGGGAAGCGGCCGTTGCGACGGTGCGGAATTGGCTCCGCGCGGCGCAGCTGGGTTCATGATGCCGGCGTGCTTTTGCTACCTGCGAATTTGGCCCGCGTCTTCGGTCCGGGGCCACGCATATAGTGTTCTTCAGGATGATATCGATCGCCGGCCAGCCGCCGCCTGAGGCCACGGGTCCAATGCGCAAACAGGGATCTGAACCGCCCGATCATTTTGTTGGCCGCGATTTGTTGGCGAATTCTTTCTAACTTCGACTGAAAAAGTAGAATAAAGCTATCGATCCGTCTAATCAGTTGTTCTTGTAAATTCGATCGGAATTGGTTCTTAATGCACACATGACGCTGGACCAGTTGCGCATTTTCGTTGCCGTTGCCGAACGCGGCCATATGACCAAGGCGGCGGAGCTTTTGGGCATCTCCCAGTCGGCGGCGTCGGCGGCTATCCGCGCTTTGGAAGAGCAGCATGGCGTTCATCTGTTCAACCGTGTCGGCCGCAACATCGAGCTGGCTCAGACCGGCCACCGTTTCCTGCCCGAGGCCAAGGCGGTGCTGGAACGCGCCGCCGCCGCCCGAAATGTGCTGGAGCATGTCTCGCAGACGGTCGCCGGCAGCCTGTCGATCGCCGCCAGCCTGACCATCGCCAGCTACTGGCTGCCGCGCAGGCTGGCCTCTTTCCACGAGGCCTACCCGGCGGTGCGCTTAAGCGTCAGCATCGGCAACACCAGGCAGGTCGAGGCCAATGTGCTCGACGGCACCGCCGATCTCGGTCTGGTCGAGGGGCGCACCGAGTCAGACATCCTCCGCCGCACCAAGGTCGACGTCGACAGGTTGATGCTGGTCGTCGCCGCCTCGCATCCCGAAATCGCCGAGATCGCGCCGGGCCGCCCGGATATCAGAGGGCTGCGCTGGATCATCCGTGAGGGTGGTTCGGGCACGCGCGAGGTGCTGGAGGATCTGGCCCGCCGCGAGGGGATATCGCTTGGCGACCTGCAGATATTTCTGGTGCTGCCGAGCAACGAGGCGGTTCGCCAGGCGGTCGAGGCCGGCGCCGGCGCCACCATCATCTCGGACCTCGTCGTCGGACGCGCCGTCGCCGAGGGCAGTCTCCGGTCGGTGCCGCTCGAACTGCCGAAGCGCGACTTCGCCATGATCACCCATCGTGACCGCCAGGCAAGCCTGGCCCAGATGGCGCTCAAGGCGCATCTCGGCGCTGAGGGCGTCAGCAATCCGGCGTAAGCGATCAGGCGAACTTCCGCTGCGCATCCAGCGCCAGGCCAAGGCCGACCGAACCAAACATGTCGCCCTCGATAACGGCGGCTTGCGGCACCAGCGACAGGATTTCACGCCGTGCCAGCGGGATCGCGGTCGAACCGCCGGTGAGGAATACGGCGGTGATCGCAGACGCCGTTATGCCAGCATCGGCAATCGTCTGCCGCACCGTAGCGGATACCCGCTCGATGTCGGCGGCGATGGTCTCTTCCAGGCCGGTCCGCGAGATCTCGGCGGCGAAATGCGCGCCGGGCAGCGCCACCGTTACATCGGCCGAAGCCTGATCCGTCAGCGCGATCTTGGCTCGTTCGACGAGGCCGGCCAGCGCATGGCCGTAACGGTGCTCGACAATATGGATGAAGCGGTCGACAAGGTCGGCGCGGACGGCCTCGAAGCGGATTTGCCTCAGATGCGTCATCGCCTTGGCAGTATAGACGAGGTTGATGCGCTGCCACGTCGCGAGATCAATGAAATAGCTCGCCGGCAGGTTGCGCTTGCCGTCTTTTGTGGGCGTCAGGTAGCCGAGCTTGGGCATGACATGGGCAATGCTGAGCAGCCGGTCGAAATCGGTGCCGCCGATATGGATGCCGCGGTTGGCCAGGATATCGTCCTTGCGGTCGCGTGAGCGGGCGCGTTGCGGCGAAACCCGCACGATCGAGAAGTCGGACGTGCCGCCGCCCATGTCGACGATCAACGCCAGTTCCTCGCGCTTCACGTCCTGCTCATAGTCGAGCGCTGCCGCAATCGGTTCGAACTGGAAGGCGATGTGCTTGAAGCCTTGCGCGCGCGCCGCTTTTTCAAGCTCGCTTTGCGCCTTGGCATCGGCTTCCACATCGTCGTCGACAAATTGCACCGGCCGGCCGAGCACAACGTTCTCCACCGGAGCGCCGGCATCTTCCTCAAGCCGTTTCTTCAAATGGCCGACGAACATGCCGACAATGTCGATGAAACCGATCTGCCGGGCCTTGATCCGCGTCTTCTCATGCGCCAGCGAACTGCCGAGCACGCTCTTCAGCGATCGCATCAGCCGGCCTTCGATGGAATCGGTGTAGTCGGCAATGGCGCGGCGGCCGAAATAGGTGTGGCCGTCCTCGAAGTTGAAGAACACGGCACTCGGCAATGTCGGCTGGTCCCCCTCCAGCGCCACCAGCTGTGCCTGGCCGTTGCGGATCACGCCCACCGTCGAATTGGACGTACCGAAATCGATGCCGCCAAATGCCTGATGCATTGCAGCCTCCTGTCATTGGGTCGTCGCTGTGGCAGGCGTCGCAAGACGCGCGCCGTCCAGAGGCCGGACCGTTCTGCCGAATGATTGTGCGTGTAACCCGAGGGTTGGGAGGCGGCGGTCTATCGCAAGACTGAGAAAAGGGGAACCCCTTTTCCCCGGAAATGGGTCCTGCGCGTCAATCCCTGCGGAAAATCAGCCTGCCCAGCCAGCCGGTGATCATGGCCAGCGACACGGAGAAGACGCCGTAGAGAAACGAGTAATCATGCGCGACGCGGAAGATCGACTGTTCGAAGCCCGATTTGCGGATTTCGAGCTGGGCCGAGCTTTCCTTGAGGAACAGACCGCTCTTGAACAGGAACGCGCGGGCTTTATGCGTTCCAACCGGGACGTTGGGCGCCAGCCGCACCGTGGCGCGAAACAGGTTCTGCGACAGGAACTGCACGCCGCCGACATTCTCGCTATAGAGGCCGGTCGCCGCCTTGCGCTCGCGCAGCGCCACGGTGAATTCCTCGATCGTCGCCGGACTGTCGGTTACGTCGGCCGGTTGCATGTAAAGGTTGGAGGCGCCGAGCGACAGCTGCTTGTAGCTGTTGGGTTCGGTGATGTCCTGCAGCGGCCGTGTCGTGGCGACGGAGTAGGAGACCGGCACGTTCTCGAAGGTCTCGGATTCCAGGTTGACCCAGACGCCGAGCACCCGGTCCTTGCGGCGCACCACAACCGGCCGCGGCGGCCCTTCGAGCACGACGATGACGTCATAGCGCCCCTGCCGCGCTACCAGCGGGTCGGGGTTTTCCAGCGAACCGAAAATGGTCAGGTCGGCGCCGGAAAAGCCGGCGGTGATCGACACCGCGTCTGTGGAGAGACCGATCTGGATGCCTTCCGGCAAGGGGTTCGGCGATTGCGCTGCCGCCGGCAGAGCGAGGGCGAAAAGCAAAACGGCGGCCGAAAAAATCCCCCACCGCAGCATCAGTTCAGGCCCGCGGCGGTCAGCGAATAGAGGTTTGGCGGCGTGACGAAGAGATCGATGGCAAGCCGGATGGCAACCGCCAGCACCAGCAGCGCCAGCAGTGCCCTGAGCTGTTCGCCGCGCAGCTTCTGTCCTGCCTTGGCGCCATATTGCGCGCCGGCAACGCCGCCCGCCATCAGCAGGAAGGCAAGCATGACGTCGACCGTCTGGTTGGTGGTGGCGTGGACAAGCGTGGTGTAGGCCGAGGTGAAAATGATCTGGAACAGCGAGGTGCCGATGACGACGTTGGTCGGCACCTTCAAGAGATAGATCAGCGCCGGCACCATGATGAAGCCGCCGCCGACACCCATGATCGACGACAGGAAGCCGATGCCGGCGCCGAGCCCCAGCACCGGAATGACGCTGACGAACAGCTTCGAGGCCCTGAAGCGCATCTTCAGCGGCAGCCGGTGGATCCAGTTGTGCTGGCCGGATTTCTTCAAGACCGGCGCCGCACCGCTGCGCGTGGCGCGCAGCGCATTGACGCTCTCGACCAGCATCAGCCCGCCGACGGTGCCGAGCAGCACGACGTAGAGCAGCGAAATGAACAAATCGAGTTGGCCGAGCCGGCGCAGGAAGGCAAAGACAAAGATACCACCGGTCGAGCCGACGATGCCGCCGGCCAGCAGCACCCCGCCGAGCTTGAAGTCGAGCGTGCCGCGCTTCATGTGCGACAGCGCGCCGGAGAAGGAGGAGGCGATAACCTGGTTGGCGCCAGTGGCAACGGCGATTGCCGGCGGGATGTTGTAGAAGATCAAGAGCGGCGTGATCAGAAAGCCGCCACCGACCCCGAACATGCCCGACAGGAAACCCACCGCCGCGCCCATTGCCAGCAGCACGAAGACGTTGACGGAAATTTCCGCGATCGGGAGATAGATGCCCACCCGTCAGTCTCGATCAGTTTGCCTGTCGGCGATTGCAGCCATTCCAGGGCATTGTCGCACCGAAAAGCCAATTCTTTCTTGCACCGCCGGGGCAGTGGGATCAAACCCCGCCGCCCTACCGAAACAAAAAACATCTCAAGCAGTTAACAGGCAAATGTATGGCAAGGGCGTCGCGTTAGCGACGCATCTGCCGTTATTTGTGCGCCAGCAGCGCCTTCACCAGCTTTTCGTCGATTTCGCCGGTCGCCTGCATCTTGTTGTCGGTCTGGAAAGCCATGATTGCGGTCTTGGTCTTGCCGCCCATCACGCCATCGGCGCCGCCGGCATCGTAGCCGTTCTTGTTGAGGATGAGCTGGATGTTCTTGACCGCCTTCTTCATGTCGACGCTGGCGGTGGTCTGCGGCGTGCCTTCCTGCCAGGATTCAGGAATGTCGGCCGAGTTGGACGCCGGGTCGAGCGGCTTCGGCTTCCACAGTTCCGTGGCGGCGCGCGCCCGCTCCAGCTGTTCGGGGCGCAGCGCAGTGGCGACTTCGTCGCGCTTTGCAGCCGCATCCTTGTCGCCGGTCTTGGCGACGAGCGCGAACCATTTGTAGGATTCCTCCAAGCTCTGCTTCATGCCGACGCCCTTTGCCGCCAGGATGCCGAGATTGAACTGGCTGTCCTTGACGCCGACATCGGCCGCCGCCTGAAACCAGTGCGCGGCCGATTCATTGTCGGTCACGCCGTCGGCGGCCATGGCAAACAGAACGGCCAGATTGTGCATGGCGCTGGCATTACCCTGCGCGGCGGCGAGCTGGTAGAAGGTCTTTGCCTTCTTGACGTCGCGCGTGACGCCGATGCCCTTCTCGTAGAAATTGCCGATGCGGTATTCCGCCGGTGCGAAGCCGAGCTCGGCCGACTTTTCGTACCATTTGGCCGCTGCCGCCATGTCTTCCTTGACGCCGCGCGATTCAGCATAGCGCGAACCGAGCTCGAACAGCGCCTTGGCGTCACCGCCGGCAGCCGCGTCGCGCAAGGCTTGCGGGCCGGCATCGGCCGGAACGTCTATCTTGGCCACGACAGGTGCTACCGCGGCATCAGCCGGCGGAACGGCGCCGGTAGTATCCGAGGCCGTCGTATCCGAGGCCGAGGGCGCCATGACGGCGGCCGCAGGCTGCGCGTCGGCAGCCGCCGGTTCCGCAGTGGCGGTGGTCGGCAGCATTGCATTTGGCGTGGGGGCCGGATCGGCCAAAGCCATCGGCGCTGGCGCGGGCTCCACCGCCGGCACTTCGGGCCCAGCGACCGAGGCCGCATTCATTGGCGCATCATTGCCAGCTGCCGGTTCCGTGGGCTCCGCCTGCCTGACGATCCGGGCCGGCACGTCCTGAACGGCCACCTGCTGTTCTGCCTTGGGTTGGCTGGCAGCGTTGACCGAGGCAGTCTCGACCGGCTGCGAGGCGACGATCGGCGCTGTATCGTTGCTTGCGACCTCGACCGGGTCGGCGAAGAAGGCCTTGCCCAACTGGAGGCCGGCAAGCGCCAGCATGATCGCGACCGCTCCCATCAGGATCGGCTTGCGCCGCGCCTTGAGCAGGTCGCCGATACGAAGCGCCTTGACCGGGCCCTTCATGGTGGACTGGCGTTTCAGCGCGTCGGCCTCGGCGGCCGCGGCCTGCGCCGCGCGCCTGGCCGCGGCAATGAAGTCGGATTTCGACGCATCGCCGGAGTTTTGGCGCACCGGCGGGCCGCGCTCGTCGCGCACGCGCTTCATGATGGCGTTGAGGTCGGGCGCGCCGGAGCCCGGCTCCAACGGTCGGTTGGCGAGCTTCGGATCGAGCGGCTCGTCGAGATCGACGCTCGGCATGTCGACATTGGGCCCCGAGCCGGCAAGCGGCGGCATGTCAGCCGGCTTCTTGCCCCTGAAGGCGCGCGCAAATCCACCGAACAGCGACTTCTTGGCCGTGGCTTCGCCTTTCTCGGCAATCCTGTCGGAACCGAGCGCTGCCTGGGCAGCGGCCGCGGCAGCCTCGGCTGGCGAGCGCCGCACGGGTTCGCTGCCCATGACCGGGTCGCTACGCGTACCCGGGTCGGCGCGCATATCCGGCTCGCTGCGCATGATGGCGGCGGCGCGGCCGTCGAGATCGGCCATGTCTCCGGTCAGCGGCAGCGGCTGGTCGATATCCATCGACGGCGCGTCCTGCACCGAAATCTTGGAGGCGCGTGCAGCGCGGGCCCGCCGCGCCGGCTCGGCCTGGGCATCCAGAAGCTCGCTCACCGCCTCGGCCGGTTCGCTGGTCTCCAGCGAGCCCAGACGATCGACGATCTTGAGCAACGTGTCGTGGATAGCCTCGAATGTCCGTGAATTGCGCTCGTCCGAACGGCGCGTCAGCGCTTCCAGCGTCTTCAGATCCTGAGCAAGGCCGGTAACGGCCGCGGTGTTGGCGTTGGAATCTGCCAGCGAGCGCACGGCGCTCTCGGCTGCTTCGCGTGCCGCGCCCATGATGGATTCGCGGGTTCCGGCCAGCGACTTCTCGATTTCGTTGAGGCGCGGGCTGATGTCCTCGAATTCCGGCAGCGGCGTGCCGGGCTTCGACAGATGCGCCGATAGGCTGGAGACCTGCGCCTCGAGGCTGCGGATCAGTGCCGGATCGATGCCGGCGACCTGCGCGGCCGACGATTCCAGCCGGCTTGAAATGTCTTCGAGCCGGCTTTCCAGGCCGCGGATCGCCGCCTCGTTGGCAGGATCGGGAATGCGCGTCTCCATGCGTTGGGCGAGCGCGGTGAAGCGTGCGTCGATGGCGTCCATGATGCCGGCGCTGTCAGCCTGCGGCTGGCGCTGGTCCAGCCGGTCGGCAACCTCGTCCAGCCGCCGCTCGAGATCGCGAAACAGCATGTTGCCCTGTTCGATGGCGTCGCCCTGCCGGCGTTCCATCATGCCCGACAGCACGTCGAAGCGCTGTTCCAGACCTTGGAAGATATAGTCGGCGTCGGGCATGGCCGGGGCGCGGTCGATCTTGTCGGCGATCATCGCGATCTGCTTGCCGAGGCGCTCCATCGCCTGTTCCGGCAGATTGGCGCGGCCGGCAAGCTCGTCGACCCTGTTCGACAGCGTGCTGAGACGGTCGAGAACCTCGCCGCTCGGACGAACCTGCACGACTTCCTCGATCTGCTGCGCCAGCGAGGCGATCCGCTTCTCGATGCGCTCGAACGGTTCGGGGTCGAAGGAATTGGCCTGTGCGGCGACGGTCGAGGCGACGATGGCGCGCGAAATCTCATCGAGCCGTTCGTCGATCAGGCCAAGCGTGTCGCCGCCGCGGTTGCTCTGCTGGCTGACGAAATGATCGACGGCGCCGGCAAGCGTGCGGACCTTTTCTTCCATCGAGCGCAGCGACAGCGATTCCGGCAGATTGTGGACCGCATTGCTGATCTGTTCGAGCCGGTCGGTCAGGGCCGAAAATCCGGGGCCGTCGGCGCGGTTGCGCTGGTCGGCGTCGACACGGTCCTCGAACGCGCTCCAGCGGCGGTCGAAATCGTCCCAGCGGCGGTCGACCTTCAGCACGCTTTCCTCGCGCGCCAATGTGTCGAGCGCCGTCTTTACCTGCTCGAGCTCGAGCCGCAGCATGTTGACGCTTCGGTCGTCGCTCTTCTCGGCCAGCGTCTGGATGGCGCCGGACAGCCGCTCGAATTCGACGCCGAGTTCGGCGCTGCCCTTGCCGGGCAAGCCGCCTGCCTGACCACCCGATTGGTTGCTCGCCTGGAAGGCCCGTTCGATGTCCTTGCGCAACGCGGCGAATTCGCGCTGCAGGCCGGCCGTCATCTGATGGCGCAGTTCCTCGCGCAGGCCACGCAATTCGCCGGCGATCTTGCCGACCACGGCGACGCTGTCTTCCTGGCCGCGCACGCGGTCGATGTCGCGCGCGATCGCCTGATAGTTCTGGTCGAAGCCGGCCGTCACAGGGCTTTTCGGCCGCGGCGCGGGCTGCGGGTCCTCGTACCAGCGCGGCGGCGGGGCGTAGGGCTGGGCACTTGCGTAGCGCGGCTCCGGAGCGGGCCGGCGCGGATCGAAGCGCTCGGCGGCGTCCTCGCGCTTGCGCTCCAGCCGCTGCTCCAGCGTTTCCAGCGAGCGGTTCAATTCATCAAGTGTGGTGTTCGGCCTGCGCGGCCTGCCGGCGTTGAGTGTATCGAGATAGGACCGCTTGCTGTTCATCGATGCGTCCGTTTTTCAGAATGGCCGGCTTGCTGCCAGTTTCCCAAGTCCTTGTCGGGAACGAAGGCGGCCGCGCGGCACTGCTGCGGCGGAAGACGAGCTTCCCGGGCCAGGCCCGCTCTCCGAAAAACCGTGAAAAATTCGCTACAGGATAAACACGGGTGACCGACATCCGCACATTTCACCCATCGTGGTAAACAAGGTGTTAACCAAGCTTAAGAAGTTACGGCATTGCTGAAATACAGGCGGTGCCCGTTCGGACCCGGCGCCGGGGGGTGCGGCATAAGGTTTCGCAATCCCAGAACGCCCTTGCGTCATGCGGCGGCTATCGATATAGAATTGACGTAAACGTAAGAGGGGCGCCGTTCGTGCCTTTTGCGATGAATTAGTTGAAACCACGACTGGAAGCATGCCCCCGCTTCCACTCAGGCGTTGCAAGGTCCGAGACCGCGATGCCACGACAGGGGAAAGCCAGTGACTATGAAACTTGTTTCGCCCGGCGAAGCCGCGGCCAACACCAACAATATGTCTGCCGAAGCCAGTGAGGAGCTCGTGCGCATCGGCGAGATGGCCAAGAAATACGGCGTGACGCTGCGCACGCTGCGTTTCTATGAAGACAAGGGCCTGCTCAATCCAAAGCGGGATGGGGCGACGCGGCTATACACGCGTCGCGACAAGGCGCGGCTGAAGCTGATCCTGCTCGGCCGCAAGGTCGGGTTCTCGCTACGCGACGTCAAGCAGATGATGGATCTCTACGATCCGACGGGATCCAACACCAAGCAGCTGCGGCTGGCTCTCGACAAGTCGGAGAAGCAGCTAGCCCGCCTGCAGAAGCAGCGCGCGCTGATCGACGACGCCATCAACGAGCTGAGCGGCTCGATGTCGGCCGTGCGCCAGATGCTGTCCGAGCGTTCGGCCCCGGCCAGCGCCGCCAGCTGATTTTGCTCCGCAGCTCCCGGCGAAAGCTTTGAACTTAAGAGCCGCGCGCCCGCCCGCGCGGCTCTTTTTGTTTGACCCCCCTCGCTTTGCACAAAGCCATGCACCGCTCGTGCCGATAGGCTGGCATAGGTAAATTTTGTCCCGGCGACAAAATTGACGTTTACGCAAACGTCAATTTTTGCTATCCCGCTTTCAACATTGGCCCGCATGCCGCCCCAACCTCATGTTTCGGGGCCCGATCTCGCGGCCAAGACCCGCATGGTGGAGGAAACACATGCCGATCTACAGGGCGCCGGTCCAGGACACGCTGTTCGTGCTCAACGAGGTGCTGGGTTATCAGCGCTACTCTAACCTTCCCGGATTTGCCGACGCGACGCCCGACGTTGTCGAGGCGATCCTCGCCGAAGGCGCCAAGCTTGCCGAAAACGTTATGCATCCTCTGAACCGCGTCGGTGACATCGAAGGCTGCGTGCGCCATGAGGACGGCTCGGTGATTACGCCGAAGGGCTTCAAGGAAGCCTACGACCAGTATCGCGAAGGCGGCTGGATGGGACTGGCGGCGCCCGTCGAGTTCGGCGGCCAGGGGCTGCCCTATGCCGTGCACACCGCGGTTGCCGAATACATGGTTTCGGCCAACATGGCGCTGATGATGTATCCCGGCCTGACTCAAGGCGCTATCGCTGCGATCATCACACACGGTACCGACGAGCAGAAGGCGACATGGCTGCCGAAGCTGGTCGAGGGGTCCTGGACCGGTACCATGAACCTGACCGAGCCGCATTGCGGCACCGATCTCGGCCTGCTGCGCACCAAGGCGGTGCCGAACGGCAACGGCACCTACAAGATCTCAGGCCAGAAGATCTTCATCTCGGCCGGCGAGCACGACATGTCGGAAAACATCGTCCATCTCGTGTTGGCCCGCATCGAAGGCGCGCCGGCAGGCGTGAAGGGCATCTCGCTGTTCATCGTGCCAAAGCTGAAGCTCGATGCCTCGGGCAATCCGGGCGAGAAGAACACGCTCTCCTGCGGGTCGATCGAGGAGAAGATGGGCATACACGGCAATTCGACTTGCGTCATGAATTATGACGAGGCCGAAGGCACGCTGCTCGGTGAGGCCAATGGCGGCCTGAAGGCGATGTTCACGATGATGAACGAAGCCCGCCTCGGCGTCGGCCTGCAGGGCCTGTCGCTGTCCGAGATCGCCTACCAGAACGCGGTCTCCTACGCCAAGGACCGGCTGCAGGGCCGCTCGCTGTCTGGCGCCAAGGCGCCGGACAGACAAGCCGATCCGATCATCGTCCATCCCGACATCCGCCGCTCGCTGATGACCATGAAGGCCTTCAATGAGGCCGGCCGCGCGCTGGCGCTGTGGACGGCGATCAAGTCCGACATCGCCCACCGCTCCGCCGACGACAAGGATCGCCAGGCGGCCGACGACTATACCGGCCTGCTGACGCCGGTGATCAAGGGCGTGCTCACCGACAAGGGTTTTGACCATGCAGTCATGGCGCAGCAGGTGTTCGGGGGCCACGGCTACATCGAAGAGCACGGCATGAGCCAGTTCGTGCGCGATGCCCGCATCGCCATGATCTATGAAGGCGCCAACGGCATCCAGGCGCTCGACCTCGTCGGCCGCAAGCTTGGTCTGAATGGCGGCCGCGCCGTGCAGGCCTTCTTCAAGGACGTCGGCGAGTTCTGCGAGGAGAACCGCGCCGACGAGAAGCTGGCGCCTTTCACCAAGGCGCTGAAGAAGGGCCTCAACGATCTGCAGGCGGCGACCATGTGGCTGGTGCAGAACGGCATGGCCAAGCCCGACAATGCCGGCGCCGCGTCGACCGATTACATGCATCTCTTCGGCCTGGTCGCGCTGGGCTATATGTGGGCGCAGATGGCCAAGGCCGCGCTCGGTAAGACCGGGGCCAATGGCTCCCAATCTGTCCACGAAAATGGGGCTTTTTACGATAACAAGATGGTGACGGCGCGCTTCTTCATGGAGCGGATCATGCCCGAGACATCGGCACATCTCGCCCGCATTTCCAGTGGTGCGGACACGCTAATGGCGCTGCCTGCGGAAGCGTTCTAGAAATGGCTGGCGTCCCCCTCCCCCTTGAGGGGAGGGTGGCCCGAAGGGCCGGGAGGGGTCCTTGCGTGCAGTGCGCCGGCTGGTTGGCGCTTTGGTAGGAGATGAGCGCAATGCCCCAAACCCGCGTCAATTCCGAAGATAAGGTCGAGCACGTCATCGGCGACCCCACCCGACCGCTTCGCGGCCACCCTCCCCTCGAGGGGGAGGGGGACGTTGGCGCGGGAGAAACGGCATGACAAATCCAGCCGAAGTGCTCTCTTTGCCGAAGCCCGCCTGGGCGGCGGACGAGGTCGGCATGCTCTACGACATGGCGCACCGCTTCATGTCGGAAGAGATCGCGCCGCGTTACGACGAGTTCGAGAAGAACGAGATGGTCGACCGCGAGAGCTGGCGCAAGGCGGGTTCCGCCGGCCTGCTCTGCGCCTCTATGCCGGAGGAGTATGGCGGCTCCGGCGGCACCTTCGCGCATGAGAGCGCCATCATCGAGGCGATCGGCCATGTCGGCGTCGACGGTTTCGGCATCGGCCTGCACAATGCGATCGTTGCCCCTTACATCCTTCATTACGGCTCGGAAGAGCAGAAGAAGAAATGGCTGCCGAAACTGGCGACCGGCGAACTGATCGGCGCCATCGCCATGACCGAGCCGGGCGCCGGCTCCGACCTGCAAGGCGTCAAGACGCGGGCCGAGAAGGACGGCAACCAGTACAAGATCAACGGTTCCAAGACCTTCATAACCAACGGCCAGCTGGCCAATTTCATCATCGTCGTCGCCAAGACCGATCCGGCCAAAGGCGCCAAGGGCACCTCGCTGATCGTCGTCGAGACCGACGAGGCCGAAGGCTTCGAACGCGGCCGCAACCTCGACAAGATCGGCCTGAAGGCCAACGACACGTCGGAGCTGTTCTTCAATGATCTGCGCGTGCCGACCTCGAACCTGCTTGGCCACGAAGAGGGACAGGGCTTCATCCAGCTGATGCAGCAATTGCCGCAGGAGCGCCTGCAGATCGGCACCGGCGCGATCGCCATGATCGAACGCGCCCTGGCGCTGACCATCGACTACGTCAAGGATCGCAAGGCCTTCGGCAAAGCGATCATCGAGTTCCAGAACACCCAGTTCAAGCTCGCCGAACTGAAGACCGAGGCCACCATCGGCCGCGTCTTCTACAATGATTGCGTCACCCGCCACATCAATGGCGGGCTGGATCCGGTGACGGCGTCGATGGCGAAATACTGGCTCTCGGACCTGCAGGGAAAAGTCGTCGACGAATGCCTTCAATTGCATGGCGGCTATGGCTACATGAATGAATATCCGATCGCCCGCATGTTCCGCGACGCCCGCGTCCAGCGCATCTACGGCGGCACCAACGAGATCATGAAATTGCTGATCGGCCGCTCTCTCTGAGAGCGACGTCGGCAAAGCAAGGAGCAAGCAAATGGCTGAAGCTTATGTCTATGACGCCGTGCGCACACCGCGCGGCAAGGGCAAGAAGGATGGCTCGCTGCACGAGGTGCCGGCGGTGCGGCTTGCGGCCAGGACGCTTGAAGCGTTGCGCGACCGCAACGGCCTCGACACTGCAAACGTCGACGACATCATCTTCGGCTGCGTCGATCCGGTCGGCGAAGCCGGCTCCGTCATTCCGCGTGCCGCCGCCTTCGAGGCCGGCTACGACAACAAGGCGCCGGGCATGCAGATCTCGCGCTTCTGCGCCTCAGGCCTCGACGCCATCAATTTCGGCGCCGCCAAGATCGCTCAAGGCGCCGACGAGATCGTCATTGCAGGCGGCGTGGAATCGATGTCGCGCGTCGGCATGGGCGCCTCGGGCGGCGCGTGGTTCATGGACCCGTCCGTCGGCCTGCCCGGCTGGTTCGTGCCGCAAGGCATTTCGGCCGATTTGATCGCCACCAAATACGGTTTTTCGCGCGACGACGTCGATGCCTATGCGGTCGAGAGCCAGAAGCGTGCGGGCAAGGCCTGGGCCGATGGCCGTTTCAAGAACTCCGTCATACCGATCAAGGACCAGAACGGCCTCACCATCCTCGATCATGACGAGCATATGCGGCCGTCGACCGACATGCAGTCGCTGGCCTCGCTCAACCCGTCCTTCGTCATGCCTGGCGAAATGGGCGGCTTCGACGCGGTCGCCGTGCAGAAGCATCCGGAAGTCGAAGAGGTCAACCACGTCCACCATGCCGGCAACTCGTCCGGCATCGTCGATGGTGCGGCCGCCGTACTGCTCGGCTCGAAGAAGGCCGGCAAGACGATGGGCCTGAAGCCACGCGCCCGCATCCGCGCCTTTGCCAACATCGGCTCCGAGCCGGTGCTGATGCTTACCGGTCCGGTCGACGTCACCGAGAAGCTTCTGAAGCGCGCCAAGATGAAGCTGTCGGATATCGACCTGTTCGAGCTTAACGAGGCCTTCGCCTCGGTGGTGCTGCGCTACATGCAGGCATTCGAAATCCCGCACGACAAGATCAACGTCAATGGCGGCGCCATCGCCATGGGCCATCCGCTCGGCGCCACCGGCGCGATGATCCTGGGCACGGTGCTGGACGAGCTCGAGCGCCGCGATTTGAACACCGCTCTGGTGACGCTCTGCATCGGCGCCGGCATGGGCACCGCAACGATTATCGAACGCGTCTGATTTTCGGCCGGAAGGAGAGAGACATGACTTATACAAACTTCACGGTCGACACCGACGCAGACGGCATCGCGCTGGTCACCTGGAACATGCCGGACCGCTCGATGAACGTCTTCACCGAAGAGGTGATGAACGAGCTCGAGAAGATCATCGACCATGTGGTGGCCGACGCCGCCATCAAGGGCGCGGTGATCACCTCGGGAAAGGACAGCTTCTCCGGCGGCGCCGACCTGACCATGCTGCAGAAGATGCTGGCCGTATTTGCCAAGGAGAAGACCAAGGACCCGGAGAAGGCGGCACAGCTTTTGTTCGACAATGCCGGCCGCATGGGTGGCTTGTGGCGCAAGCTCGAAACGTCGGGCAAGCCTTGGGTCTCGGCGATCAACGGCACCTGCATGGGTGGCGCGTTCGAGCTGTCGCTGGCCTGTCATGGCCGCGTTGCCGCTGACTCCGAAAAGGTCAAGATGGCCTTGCCGGAAGTCAAGGTCGGCATCTTCCCCGGCGCCGGTGGCACCCAACGCGTGCCGCGCCTGACCGACCAGCAGCAGGCGTTGCAGATGCTGACCACCGGCCAGACGCTGTCGCCGCAGAAAGCCAAGGCGATGGGGCTGATCCACGAGATCGCCGAACCCGGCAAGCTGATCGAGACCGCCAAGGCGATGATCAGGAACGGCCTGAAAGCCGTCCAGCCCTGGGACGAGAAGGGCTTCAAGCTGCCTGGCGGCCAAATCTATACGCCGGCCGGCTTCAATCTGTGGCCGCCGGCCATCGCCATCCTGCGCCGCGAGACCTACGGCAATTATCCGGCCGCCGCGGCGATCCTGAAATGCGTCTATGAAGGCCTGCTGGTGCCGTTCGACACCGGTCTGCGGATCGAACAGCGCTATTTCACCGAAATCATGCAGTCGAAGGAAGCAGCAGCGATGATCCGCTCGCTGTTCGTCTCGCTGCAGGAGCTCAACAAGGGCGCCCGCCGCCCGGCCGGCGTGCCGGAGACCAAGTTCAAGAAGATCGGTATTCTCGGCGCCGGCTTCATGGGCGCCGGCATCGCCTTTGTCACCGCCAAGGCTGGCATCCCGGTCGTCCTGCTCGACCGCGACATGGCGTCGGCCGAAAAGGGCAAGACGCATTCCGACAGCCTGATCTCCGATCAGGTCAAGAAGGGCCGCGTCAAGCCCGAGGAGAAGGACAGACTTCTGTCGCTGATCACGCCGTCGGCCGACTATGCCGATCTCGCCGGCTGCGATCTGGTGGTCGAGGCGGTGTTCGAGGATTCGGCCGTCAAGAAGGCTGCCACCGAGCAGGCCGAAGCCGTGCTGAAATCGTCGGCGATCTTCGCCTCCAACACCTCGACCATCCCGATCACCGCACTGGCCAAGAATTCGGCGCGGCCGAAGAATTTCGTCGGCATCCACTTCTTCTCGCCGGTCGACAAGATGATGCTGGTCGAGATCATTTTGGGCAAGAAGACCGGCGACAAGGCGCTGGCCACCGCGATCGATTTCGTGCGCGCCATCAAGAAGACGCCGATCGTCGTCAACGACACGCGCGGCTTCTACGTCAACCGCTGCGTGCTGCGCTACATGTCGGAAGCCTACAAGATGCTGATCGAAGGCGTTCCGGCGCCGATGATCGAGAACGCCGCCAAGGCCGCCGGCATGCCGGTCGGCCCCCTGGCGCTGACCGACGAGACGGCGATCGACCTTGCCCAGAAGATCATGAAGCAGACCATCAGGGACCTCGGAGACAAGTCTGTCGACCCCAGGCAGATGGCGCTGATCAACACGCTGGTCGACACCCATGGCCGCTTCGGCCGCAAGAACGGCAAGGGTTTTTACGACTATCCGGCCAAGCCTGCCAAGAAGAAGCTGTGGCCGGGCCTGAAGGATCTCTATCCGCAGCTGGAGGCCGAGAAGGTCGACTATGAGGAACTGCAGCAGCGCCTGCTGGTAACCATTGCGCTGGAAGCCGCGCGGGTGATGGAGGAAGGCATCGTCACCGATCCGCGCGAGGCCGATGTCGGCTCGATCCTCGCCTTCGGTTTCGCGCCATTCACCGGCGGCGCGCTGTCCTATATCGACGGCATCGGCGCCGGGGAGTTCGTCAGAATAGCCAAGGGCCTGCAGAAGAAATACGGCGCCGAGTTCAAGGCGCCCAAGCTGCTGCTCGACCTGGCCGAGAAGGGCGAGACCTTCTACCAGCGCTTCGATCCCTATGCGAAAGGCGAGGTGAAGAAGGCCGCTTGAGCTAGATTAATGCCCCATGTACGTCTGAGGGCGCCTTGCGCGCATGATGGCCACGGCAAGGCGCCGTGGCCTTATGCGGTCGGTAGCGAAAGCCGACTGGCTTTTCGCTGCCTGCCGACCGAGATCGACTTCAACCTCCATCTCAACAACGCCCGCTACATGATGCTCGCCGACCTCGCGCATGACCCCGAAAATCGGAATCGATTTTCGGGGTCATGCGCCAAATCAAAATGCTACAGCGTCCTTGGCGCGTCCAACAGTACGCTTGCCCGCTCCGTTCAACCGCGACCGCCGACCTAGGCCGAGCGGGGTTTCATGAGCTCCGACCAGGGATTGCGCAGCCTTGCCAAGGCAGTTTGAGGCATCCATGACGACTTCGCCGCACACAGCTTTTTAGGGGATCGGGCCGCGCGCCGGTGGACAATCGGATGACCGCGCGTTAGAAGGAAAAGGTATTTTTTCCTGTTTTGAGGAGAGCGAATTGCTCTCGCATGACCGAGTTTGGGCAGCCATCGACGCTCTCGCTGAGCGCTATTCGTTGTCGGCCTCCGGCCTGGCCCGGCGAGCCGGTCTGGACTCCACCGCTTTCAACAAATCGAAGCGGCTGTCCTCGGATGGACGGCCGCGCTGGCCGTCGACCGAATCGCTGGCGAAGATCATCGAGGCGACCGGCGCCTCGCTCGACGAATTCACCGGGCTGGTCGAAGGCCGTGCCAAGGCCGCTTCGGGCTCGGTAGCCGCGCAGCGTTCGGCGGTG
This sequence comes from Mesorhizobium sp. M0139, assembly GCF_040322455.1. Lineage (NCBI taxonomy): Bacteria > Pseudomonadati > Pseudomonadota > Alphaproteobacteria > Hyphomicrobiales > Phyllobacteriaceae > Mesorhizobium > Mesorhizobium sp. M0139. The sequence goes on along the minus strand of NZ_JAMYTN010000009.1, from coordinate 68,502 downwards.
CCGCTGCTCGGCTTTGCCCAGGCCGGCGCCGGCGGCTTCTTCGATGATGCCGGCTATCCCTCAGGCCAGGGCTGGGACCTTGTCGAGCTTCCGGCACGGGCGACCGAAACCTCTTATGCGTTGAAGGTGCAGGGCGATTCCATGCTGCCGCTGTACCGCAATGGCGATGTGCTGATCGTCGAGCCGGGCGCCGCTACCCGCAAGGGCGACCGCGTCGTCGTCAAGACCAATGCCGGCGAAGTCATGGCCAAGGTGCTCGACCGCCAGACGACGAAATCGATCGTGCTGATTTCGCTCAACCCCGACCACCCGGACCGCGACATCGCGATGCGCGATGTCGAATGGGTGGCGCGGATCGTCTGGGCAAGCCAGTAGGTCTCGCGGTGCGTCTGCTTCAAATCCTCATAGCCCTCCTGGCGATCCCGGTGATGGTCGCCATTGTCGTCGCCGGCGGTCGCGCGCTGCATCGCGAAAGCACCGCCATCACCGTCGACCAGATCGACCCGGACACCGAGGCCGTGCCCGAGGAGCCGGCGACGTCGGCGATCCCCGAGGTCCGGCCCGTCAAGCCTCCGATGCACTCGCCTCAGGTGCATTCGAGGGCGATCGATCCCGAGGCCATCGCTCCGCCGCCGCTGCCGGTAGAAGAACTTGAACGGGTTGAGCCACGCGCGCCGCTGAGCGACCTGGCGCTGGCCGGGCCGCCCAAGCCGCGTGGGCGCAGAGCGGTCGACGACTGGGGAGGAACAAAACTGTTCCAGCCGGTCGCGGCCGCCGCCGGCCTGATCGAAGCCAATGGTTATTCCGTGACGGTCTCCGGCATCGACATCGTCAGGCAAGACGAGACCTGCACCGAGGGCGGCAAGTCCTGGGCTTGCGGTATCAGGGCGCGCACCGCGTTCCGGTCTTTCCTGCGCGGCCGGGCCGTTGCCTGCAAGGTGCCGCCGGAGGCCGACCGTACGCTGATCGCCGCCGAATGCCGCATCGGCAAGCTGGATGTCGGCCAGTGGCTGGTCGAAAACGGCTGGGCGCGCGCCACGGCAGCCGGCCCCTATGTCGAAGCGGGCGACAAGGCGCGCGCCGCCAAGAAGGGCGTCTTCGGCGCCGCGCCCGATCTTGGCGGCCTGCCACCGGCGCCAACGCCTGTTGTGGCACCGACGGCGTCGCAACCGATCCTCGATGCCCCGGCGATAGACACGCCGCCGGCCGGGACGGAAATTACGCCGCCAGCTGACCAGCCAGCGCCCGCTCAATGAGCGCGCGGGTTTCGGCGATGCCGTAGAGGGCTGCGAACGAACCGAAGCGCGGTCCGCGTTCCTGGCCGATCAGCACCTGGTAGATCATCTGGAAGAAAGCGCCCGAGACACCAGGGCCGCCGTCCGGGCTCTTCTTCGAATGGTCCTGATAGCGTTCGATCTTGCGCGCCACGTTGAGCGAAGCGTTCTGGATCGCTTCGCCGTCGGCGCCGGCCGGCAGGCCAGCAAGCGCGTTGCCAAGCGCTTCCAGCGCCACGCGTTCGACATCGTCGGCCGGCCGGAAGGTCTTCGTCGGCTTCACGAAATCGTCGAAGTAGCGGATGGCGAAACCGACCAGCTGGTCGAGTTCGGGATGCGTCGCTGGCGTCACGCCAGATGCATGGCGCGAGATGAAGCCCCACAGCACATCCTTGTTTTGCGCGTTGGAGGCGCTGACCAGGTTGAGCAGCAGCGAGAACGGCACCGGCATGTCGATGGAAGGCGGCTTGCCGTCATGCATGTGCCAGACCGGATTGCCCAGCCGCTCCTTCCAGTCCTGGCGCGGATAGGCGTTGAGGAAGGTGTAGTACTCGTCGACGGCGCGTGGGATGACGTCGAAATAGAGCTTTTTCGCCTGCCTTGGCCGCTGATACATATAGAGGCCGAGGCTTTCGGTCGGCGCGTAGCGCAGCCATTCGTCGATGGTCAGCCCGTTGCCCTTCGACTTCGAGATCTTCTGGCCGTTCTCGTCCAGGAACAGTTCGTAGACGAAATGCTCGGGCGCGCGCCCGCCGAGAATGTTGCAGATGCGGTCGTAGATCACCGCGTTCGTCTGGTGGTCCTTGCCGAACATTTCGAAATCGACGCCGAGCGCTGCCCAGCGCATGCCGAAATCCGGCTTCCACTGCAGCTTGACCTTCCCGCCGGTCACCGAAAGCGTGGTCTCGGTGCCCTCATCGTCGAAGGTGATGTTGCCGGCCTTGGCGTCGACATGCTTCATCGGCACGTAGAGCACGCGCCCGCTCTTCGGCGAGATCGGCAGGAACGGGCTGTAGGTTGCCTGCCGCTCCGGCCCCAGCGTCGGCAGCATCACCGCCATGATCTGCTCATAGCGCTCGGCGGCGCGCACCAGCATCGCATCGAAGCGGCCGGCCTTGTAGTACTGCGTGGCGCTGGCGAATTCGTAGTCGAAGCCGAACGTGTCGAGGAAGCGGCACAGCATCGCGTTGTTGTGGTCGGCAAAGCTCGCATAGTCGCCGCCGAACGGATTGGGCACCGACGAAAGCGGCATATGAAGATAAGGCTCGAGGGCTGCGCGATCCGGCACATTGTCGGGGATTTTGCGCATGCCGTCCATATCGTCGGAGAAGCAGAGCAGCTTGGTCTTGACCTTGTTCCCGGTCAGCACGTGAAAGGCATGGCGCACCATCGAGGTGCGCGCGACCTCGCCGAACGTCCCGATATGCGGCAGGCCCGACGGGCCGTAGCCGGTCTCGAACAGGACGGTCTCGGGAAAGTCGGCGCCTTTGTAGCGCTCGATGATCTTTTTGGCTTCCTCGAACGGCCAGGCCTTGCTTTCGGCGGCTGCCGCAAGCATTTCGGGGTTGAGATCGGCGATGTTTGATCCCGTCATGTCAAAGTTCCAGTCATGGCCGGCTTTCGCGGCTGGTAAGATTTTTCAACCGGGTCTCTAGGCGCGACAGGGCGGAGCGTCAACGATATCAGGCGTTTTCCTTGCGACGGCGCCGTGGCGTCCCTACCTTCGACCCTCACTATCAAGGAGTTTTGAATGCCGTTGCCGTCCACCCATGAAGCCCTGATCTACCTGATGGTCATCACCTCGGCTTCCGATCGCGACATGACCGATATCGAACTGGCGCGCATCGGCGACGTCGTCCGCAGCTGGCCGGTGTTCGAGGATTTCAAGCAGGACAGGCTGATCGCCATTGCGCAGGACTGCCAGAAGATGCTGCATGAAAAGGATGGATTGGAAGGCGTGCTCGAGCGTGTCGCCGAGACTTTGCCCGAACGGCTGCACGACACCGCTTATGCCGTCGCCTTCGAAGTTGCCGCCGTCGATCTCGAAATGCGCATGGAGGAATTCCGGGTGCTGCAGTTGATCCGGCGTGAGCTCGATCTCGATACGCTGACCGCCGCGGCCATCGCGCGCGGGGCGAAGGCCCGCCTGCGCACGCTGACCTGATCCAGCCCGTAGAGGAAGCTGACCGGGGCCGGATCAGAAAAAGCTGGACCGAGAACCGAATCAGAAGAAACTGACCGGGAAATAGCGCAGGTAGAATTCGGCGAAGGTGCCTTTCACCGATATCTCCTGCAGCGCGTAGTCCATGGCTGCGGCCAGCGCTGGGTCGCTGGCCCGGGTGGCAATGGTCATGCCGGACCCCAGATATTCCGGCGCCAGGTAGGGTCCACCGGCGAAGCGGCAGCAACCGGCGGCGTCCGTGCCGCCCAGCCAGAAGGAAAAGCGCATGCCGTCGCCGAAGGCGGCATCGATCTTGGCGCTCTTCAAGTCGCTGTAGAGGTCTTCCGGCCGGTCGAATCGGATGATCTGCACGGTGCCGAAATAATCGCGCAGCATCTTTTCATGCGCCGAGCCGGCCAGCACGCCGACCCGCTTCGAGCGCAATTTGTCGAGGATCGGCTCGGCGAAGGCCTTGGTCTTCGGCATGATGAAGCGCGCCGGAAACTGTAGATAGGAGCGCGAAAAGCTGTACTTCGCCCGCGTCTCCGGCGTGGCGGCGATGCCGGCGATGATCGCCTCGCCTTCGCCCTTCTGCAACGCGTCGTCGAGTTCGGCCCAGGGCAGCGCCTGGATCTGGCATTTGTCGGCGATGTCGAGTTCGGCGCAAATCGCCCGCGCCAGGTCGATGTGGAAGCCGGACAGTCGGCCCGTGCCGTCGAGAAAATTGAAGGGCGGGAAATCGGTTGTGGTGAGGAACCTGAGCCTCGGCAGCGCCGCAAGGTCCGGTTTCGGCAGCCGCTCCTTGGCATCCCAAAGCACCGGTACCTGCGGTTCCGCTGCCCGCGCAGCGCCGGCAAACGGCTGCACTCCCATCAGCATCGACAGCAAGGCGATGGCTATCCAGCGAGGTGTCACGAAAAAACTCCGCCCGTCTTGGCCGTTGGCTTGTGATACGAAAACGGCGCAGGCACAATTGTTTTTGATTTCAAAGGGCAAATTTCGGGTTATGCTTTGGCGAGGTTGCAAATAGCCGCACAGAGTCGGCCCGGGGTTGGCGGCCGCTGGCGTTAGAAAAGCTAAGGATGTGGCTTTGCAATCCGGGGTTGATGGCTAAGCGCGGGTCAGGCACGTAGCATCGGTCTCAAGAGCGGTAGGCAACATGGGGTAGATGTTGCGATGGGTTATTTTGACCGGACACTTGAATATATTGACCGGGTGCAGCGTGCCGACACGTCGGCTGCGGTGTGCGAGCAGCTACTTAGTGTCACCTCGAATTTCGGATTGACGGCCCTGATAGCCGCAACGGTGCCGCAGCCCGGTACACCAAGCAGCCAGACGAAGGACCATGTGCTGCTCTGCGATTGGCCTAGCGAATGGCTGGAGCGTTACTTATCGCGCAACTACGTCGACCACGATCCGGTCGTCAGCCATTTGAAGCAGTTTCGGGCGCCATTCCAATGGCGCGATGCCGTTCAAAGCATGCCCGCCGACAAGAGCAGCGCCGAGGTGATGCGCGACGCCCGCCAGTTCAAGCTGCGTGACGGCCTCGCCTTCCCGCTGATCACGCTCGAAGGCCAGATCGCGCTGGTCTCGCTGGGCGGTGAGGCGGTCGAACTGTCCGAAGCCGAATTCGCAATGGTCTCGCTGGCCTCCACCTATGCCATCGGCCGCGCCATGCAGCTTCAAACGACGGCCGGCAAATCTATCGATCACATTGAATTGACGCCGCGCGAGCGCGAATGCCTGCAATGGGCGGCGGTCGGAAAATCCGAGTGGGAGATTTCGCAGATCCTCGGCATCTCGGAGCATACCTCTGAGAAACACCTTCTCAACGCCAAGAGCAAACTAGGCGCCGCCAACCGTGTGCAGGCAGTCGCCGAAGCAGTCAGGCACGGCTATATCAGCTAGGCCGGTTCTGGCGGCCCGAAATTTATGGCCGCAGTGTTGGCGTCATATCTTCAGAAAAGACCGGCCCCTGTCGTCCTCTTGAGACGGCTAATGCTTTCTTAACGCCAAAAGCAGACTCGGCGTCGCCAACAGGGTGCACGCCATCGCGGAGGCGTTTAGACGCAGCTATATTAGCCATGTCGGCTGTGGCAGCCTGGAAATCCTTGCCAACACCTTCGCGCAATTTTTTCGGGAAAGCCCGGCCGTATCTTCCTCTTAAGCCCAGGAGACGGCTAATGCTATTTTCCCTTACCACTCAACAACTGATGGAACGTCCCGACCTATGGGAGGCCGTCCATCGCCTGCGTTACAAGGTCTTCGTCGATGAGATGCGGTGGACCGATCTCGATCGCCCGGACGGCCTCGAAATCGATCAATTCGACCATGATGAGGCCGAACACCACCTTGTCATACGCAATGGCGAGCTTGCAGGCTATCATCGGATGCTGCCGACCACACGGCCGCATCTCCTTAGCGATGTGATGCCGGAACTCTGCGAGGGAAAGCGCCCTTCGGGACCGAATGTCTGGGAGCTAACCCGTTACGCGGTGGCGCCAGGCTTTCGCGATGGCAAGCGCGGCGTGTCTACGGTCGGCACCGAACTGATCGCCGGCTTCGTCGAATGGGGCCTTGCTCGCAATGTCGATCAGGTCATTATCGAGGTCGAGCCGGTGTGGGTGCTGCGGACGCTGCAGTTGCACTTCCTGGCGACGCCGCTCGGTTACCAGCGCACCTATGGCAACCAGCAGGTCGTCGCCACACTGCTGACCTTCAACGAGCATACGCTGGATGTCGTGCGTTCGCGCCGCAACCATCACGCCCCGGTGTTGGCCAGGGGCACCCCCCACATGCTCGGCATGCGGCAGGCGTCGTGAGACTGTCTTCACCCGACGCGCTTTAATGCATGTCGCTCAAAGTGGCCCCGGTTTTGAGAGAACGACATGCATGAAACAAAGACCTAAAGCGCGTCGCGTGAATCCGTTCAAATGCGATGCGCTTTAGACAATGGCCACAGAGCCCACCTCCGTGTGGGGGTGGGCTCTGTAATTTCAGCCTCTGCCTATCGAGGCCAGTCTCTACTTCTCAAGAAACGACGGCCCTTCGCCGACGATCTTTTTGTCTTCCTTGCCGATGGCGTCGAGATCGCGCCCATCATAGGGCAGTGACAACAGGATGCGCCGCATGACGGCCAGCCGCGAGCGTCGCTTGTCATTGGCCCGCACGATGATCCAGGGCGCGAACTGTTTGTGCGTGCGCTCGACCATCTGGTCGCGCGCCTTGGTGTAGTCGTCCCATTTGGTGATGCCGGCAATATCGATCGGCGAGAACTTCCAGTTCTTCAGCGGCGACCAGCGGCGGTCGTGAAACCGTTCGAGCTGGGTCTCGCGGCCGATGTTGAGCCAGAATTTGAAGAAATAGATGCCCTCATTGGAGATCATCCGCTCGAAATGCGGCGTCTCGTCGAGGAATTTTGCATGCTGTTCCGGTGTGCAGAAGCCCATCACCGGCTCGACGCCGCCGCGGTTGTACCAGGAGCGATCGAAGGTGACGAATTCGCTTGATGTCGGGAAATGGGCGACGTAGCGCTGGTAGTACCACTGCCCGACCTCGGTCGGGGTCGGCTTGGTCAGCGCCACGTTGCGCGCGGTTCGAGGATTGAGATACTGGCGCAGCACCGAGATGGTGCCGCCCTTGCCGGCGGCATCGCGCCCCTCGAACAGCGACATCACTCTGCTGCCGGTCGCCTGCAGCCAGGCCTGCGCCTTGACCAGTTCGATCTGCAGCCGCTCCAGCGTCTCGTCATACTCCTCGCTCTTCATTTTCTTGTCGTAGGGGTAGTCGCCTGCGGTCAGTTTGTGGTCCTCGATCCAGCTGGGAAGTTCGGGGTTTTCGATGTCGAACTCCCGCTCCTTGCCGTCCACCTTGATCTTCAGCGGCCCCTTTGCCGGCTCTGCGGCGGGACTTTCCTTGGCTTTTTTCATCGAGACGAACCTTTCCAGCTTGCGGACTCATGCTATGGGGGGCCTCAAACCCGGTCCAGCGGAAGTTTCGGCGGGACCGGCGCAGAAGCACGGAAAGCACGAATGGCTGACACCGGGGCAGAGCGGACAACCAGGGGGCAGGCCGTCGCCGGCCGGCTGTGGAACAGCCGATGGCTGCTTGCCGCCGGTGCGATCGCTATCCTGGCCGTTTATGGTTTTGCCGGTATCTCCGCCTATGTCGTCCTGGCTGCGTTGACGGTGCTGCTGGCTGCCGCGCTTCTGCCAACCGGTGGCGCCAGCCGGTCTGCTGAGAAGACCATTGCCACGGTCGAGGCGAGCGGGCTGCAGCGGCTTTCCGGCGAATATCTTGCGGCTGCCGTTGCCGATCCGCTGATCATCTTCGACCGCACCGCCACCATCGTCCACGCCAATGCCGCCGCCTTTGCCGCCTTTGTCGGTATCGCGCCCGGCCTGTCGCTGTCGCTAAAATTCCGCGCGCCGGAAATGCAGGCCTTGCTCGACGGCGTGCTGTCGGGAGCCGTCGCCTCGGATGCCGTCGACTACACCGAGAAGCTGCCGGTGGAACGCGCCTACCGGGTCAGCGCATCCTCGGTCGGCCACGCCACAGATCTCTATGTGCTGGTGTTCAAGGACCAGAGCGAGACGCGCCGCATCGATCGCATGCGCGCTGACTTCATAGCCAATGCCAGCCACGAGCTGCGCACCCCGCTTGCTTCGATCTCGGGCTTCATCGAGACGTTGCGCGGCCCGGCCCGCAACGATCCGGCGGCGCGCGAGCAGTTCCTGCAGATCATGCAGAACCAGACCGGCCGCATGGCGCGCCTCATCGACGATCTCCTGTCGCTGTCGAGGCTTGAAATGAAGCCTTACCTGAGGCCGGGAACCGAGGTCGATCTGCGCCAGACCATCGACAGCGTCATCGATTCACTAGGCCCGCTCGCCAGCGAGAACGGCGTCGTCATCGACCGCGACTACGCCGAGGGGCCGCTCGACGTGCCCGGAGACCGCGACGAGCTGTTCCAGGTGTTCGAGAATCTCTTGGAAAACGCCTGCAAATACGGCCAGCCTGGCGGACGCGTCACAGTGTCGATCGCGCGGGGCGAGGCCGGCCCGGAACCGGGCATCGATGTCACCATCAGGGACTATGGCCCGGGCATCCCGGAAGAGCACATACCGCGCATTACCGAGCGCTTCTATCGCGTCGACGTGGAGAGCAGCCGCACGCAGAAAGGCACCGGTCTTGGCCTGTCCATCGTCAAGCATATTCTGACGCGCCACAACGCCCGGCTTTCGATCAAGTCGGAGGTTGGCAAGGGCGCGGCGTTCACGGTCCATTTGCCGGCAGGCTGAGGCGGTACTATCTGCTAACTGCCTGTTTCTTCTTTCTGTCATCCGGCTAGCGTATCAGCACAGGGTCGAGGAAACGACTCAAAAGGCCAAAGATTTAAGGAAGGCATTTCGCCCATGCAGTCCGTACACATTGTCAGCGCCTATGACGAAGAGCTGAAATACCTGGCGAAGCGCATCGCTGCGATGGGCGGCCATGCCGAGCGCATGGTCGAGCAGGCGATCCAGGCGCTGGTCAATGCCGATCCCGGCCTCGCCCAGAAGGTCATTCGTGACGACATCGTGCTTGACGATGGCCAGCGCGAAATCGACGACAAAGCCATCGTCATCATCGCCAAGCGCCAGCCCATGGCGACGGATCTGCGCGAGATCGTCGGCGCCATCCGCATTTCGGCCGACCTCGAACGGGTCGGTGACCTCGCCAAGAACGTCGCCAAGCGTGTGGTCAGCGTCATTGACGGCCGCCAGCCGACCAGCCTGTTTCGCGGCCTCGAGGCGCTTGCCGAACTCGCTTTGACCCAGCTCAAGGAAGTGCTCGACGTCTATGCCTCGCGCTCGGTCGAGAAAATAGGCTTCGTTCGCGACCGCGACGACCAGATCGACGCCATGTACACCTCGCTGTTTCGCGAGCTTTTGACCTACATGATGGAAGATCCGCGCAACATCACGCCGTGCACGCATCTGCTGTTTTGCGCCAAGAACATCGAGCGCATCGGCGACCACGCCACCAACATTGCCGAGACGATCTACTACATCGTCACCGGCGAGCAGTTGCCGGCCGAGCGTCCAAAGGGCGACAAGACCGACAAGGTTGCCCTTCCGGCGCTGCCGGTGAAGTGATCGCGCTCCCCTCGAACGCTTAATCATATTGCGCTAAACTACCTGGATGTTAGCGTCTCGGTTCCTGGCCAAGGCCAGGCGCTCAGGAGGCTGCGATGGAATATGTCCGAGAGTTCAAGCCGGCGCCGGCATCGTCCGGCATCATCGCGTCGAGCGTCTACACCGCCGGCAAGCGCATCGCCGACATTCCGATCGAAGAAGCCGGCGAATGGGCCAAGAAGTCGGGCCATGTCGTCTGGATCGGGCTGCTCGAACCCGACCGCGAGCTTCTGCTGCGCGTCAAGGCGCAATTCCATTTGCATGAGCTGGCGATTGAAGACGCCGAACATCCGCACCAGCGGCCGAAGATCGAGCAATATGGCGATGCGCTGTTCATCGTTGCCCGCACTGCACAGCTGATCGACGGACGCGTCACCTTCGGCGAGACGCATCTGTTCGTCGGCTCAGGCTATATCGTCAGCGTCAGGCATGGTCCCTCGACCTCATACGCCGCCGTGCGCCAGCACTGGGAAAGCTGTCCGCACTCACTGGCCAAGGGCGAGGATTTCGTCCTCTACGCCATTCTCGACTTCATCGTCGACAACTACATGCCGGTGCTCGAGCAGATCGAGGACGAGGTCGAGGCAATCGAGGACAGGGTGCTTCTGAAGCCGATGACCGGTCCCGACATCGAGCGGCTCTACATGCTGCGCCGCGATCTGTTGCGCCTGCGCAATGCGGCGCTGCCGCTGGTCGAGGTCTGCCGCCGGCTGACCAGCGCCGACCTGCCGCAGATCCATACCGCCATGCATCCGCTGTTTCGCGATGTCACCGATCATATCCGCACCGTGCAGGAAAAGATCGACAGCCTGCGCGAGGTTCTGGCCTTCGCTTTCGAAGCCAGCCTGCTGGTCGGCCAGAGCCAGGAAACCGCGAACACCAAGAAGCTGGCCTCATGGGCCGCGATCCTGGCGGTGCCGACGGCGCTCGCCGGCATTTACGGCATGAATTTCGACGACATGCCGGAGCTGAAGATGCAATACGGCTATCCCGTCGTATTGGTCTCGATCGCGCTGATCTGCTCGTTTTTGTATTGGCGATTTCGGAAGAGTGGGTGGCTGTGATGGTAGGCAGTAGGCAGTAGGCAGTAGGCAGTAGGCAGTAGGCAGTAGGCAGTAGGCAGTAGGCAGAATAAGGTAGCGCCTCACGAGCGCTACCCCATTCCCTACTGCCCAGTCCCCAATCCCTATTCCTAACTACCGGCTTCTGCGCCGCTCTGAAGCCGGCTGGAACGCCACCCTTGCGTGGTACTTGCAGTAAGGTCCGGTTTCAGCCGCCTCGTTGCCGCAGAAGTTGAAGTCTTCCGACAGCGGGTCGCCATTCGGCCATTTGCAGGTGCGCTCGGTGAGATCGGTGAGCTGCAGATGCCGCGAGATCGGCACGACGACGTTTTCGACCGGGCGGATGTAGTGGCGCGCCACTGGCTCGGCGTCGAACTGCGCCTGCAGCGCGTTCGCCCCGATCGACGTCGTGACATGGCGCTGCGTGGTTGCGGCGCGAGGCACCGATTTCTGGATCGAAGATCCCTGCGTTGTCTTCTTCTGACGCGCCGGCGTCGCGGTCGAGCGTCCGCGGCCCGACAGCTTCAGCCGGTGCACCTTGCCGATGACCGCGTTGCGGCTGACCCCGCCGAGTTGTGCGGCGATCTGGCTTGCGCTCAAGCCCTCCGACCACAGTTTCCTGAGAAGTTCGACCCGCTCGTCAGTCCAGTTCATGAGACCGCGCTCCTGCTAAGTGTGCGGCAGCCGGAATCCATTCCCGACCCGGCAATCTTTGCCGGGGCAGACACCACATATATTAGGTGATTAGGTCCGCCGCACGAAATCTAGTTATTTCCCGACTACAATTACCTCATGTGTTGACTCGGTGACAAGAGTCCCAGGTGCAACACGAATCGGTTTTTTAGGTTTTCCCCAACTTGCCCGGTCGCTTATGAGCCGGCGTCTCGTCGGGAGCTTGCCGCGCGCCTCTGCGCGACGTTTTCGTTGACTTCATGGCCGAAAAACACGATAAGCCGCAAAGGCCGCCGCTTTGGCGGCTTTTTTGATTTTTCCGGTACCGGAGACGCATATAATGAGCGGTTCGGCGCTTTACGAGACCTTTGCCCGCGCCCCTTTGGCCTTCGACCATGGCGAAGGCACCTGGCTGGTTACCGACAAGGGCGAGCGATATCTCGATTTCGCTGGCGGCATCGCGGTCAATTCGTTGGGCCACAGCCATCCGCATCTGGTCTCGGCGCTGACCGAACAGGCGGCCAAGCTCTGGCACGTCTCCAATCTCTACGAGATCCCGGGGCAGGCCCGGCTCGGCGAGCGGCTGGCTGACGCCACCTTCGCCGACAAGGTGTTCTTCACCAATTCCGGCGCCGAGGCGCTCGAATGCGCGATCAAGACGGCGCGGCGCTACCAGTTCGTCAAGGGCCATCCCGAGCGCTTCCGGGTCATTACCTTCGAAGGCGCCTTCCACGGCCGCACGCTGGCGACCATCGCCGCCGGCGGCCAGTACAAATATCTCGAAGGCTTCGGCCCCAAGGTCGAAGGCTTCGACCAGGTCGGCTTCGACGACATCGACGCCGCCGAGAAGGCGATCACACCAGAGACCGCCGCGATCCTGATCGAACCGGTACAGGGCGAGGGCGGCATCCGCCCGGTGCCGACGCAATCCTTGAAGCGGCTGCGGCAGCTCTGCGACCAGCATGGCCTGCTGCTGATCTTCGATGAGGTCCAGTGCGGTATCGGTCGCACCGGAAAGCTGTTCGCGCATGAATGGACCGGCGTGACGCCCGACATCATGGCGATTGCCAAGGGCATTGGCGGCGGCTTCCCGATGGGCGCGTGCCTCGCCACCGACGACGCTGTCGTCGGCATGACGGCAGGCGTGCATGGCACCACTTTCGGCGGCAATCCGCTGGCCATGGCGGTCGGCAACGCTGTGCTCGACGTCGTGCTGGAAGACGGCTTCCTCGAAGACGTCCAGCGCAAGGCATTGCTGATGAAGCAGGGCCTGGCGGCGGTCGCCGACGAATTTCCTGATGTCATCGAAGGCATCAGGGGCAGCGGCCTGATGCTTGGTCTGAAATGCGCCATGCCCAACACCAAGGTCAACATGGCGCTGCGCGACCAGCATCTGCTGGCGGTGCCGGCCGGCGACAACGTCATTCGTCTGCTGCCGCCGCTGACCGTCACCGACGCCGAGATCGGCGAAGCGCTCGATCGCATCCGCGCCGGCGCCAAGGGCCTGACCGACGCCATCGCCGCGGCCGCCGCGAAGTAATCCCGAGAACCATTCCCGATGAGCCTTCGCCATTTCACCGATCTTTCCGCCGTTTCCGAAGGCGATTTGCGCCTGATGCTGGACGATGCGGTGGTGCGCAAGGCGCGCCTCAAGGCCGGCGAACGGACCAAACCGCTCGAAGGCAAGGTGCTGGCCATGATCTTCGACAAGCCGTCGACGCGCACGCGCGTGTCCTTCGACGTCGGCATGCGACAGCTCGGCGGCGAGACCATCATGCTGACCGGCACCGAAATGCAGCTCGGCCGCTCCGAGACCATTGCCGACACCGCCAAGGTGCTGTCGCGCTATGTGGACGCCATCATGATCCGCACCACGTCGCATGAGCGGTTGCTCGAGCTGACCGAGAATGCCACGATTCCGGTCATCAACGGGCTGACCGACGACACCCATCCCTGTCAGCTGATGGCCGACATCATGACCTTCGAGGAGCATCGCGGTCCGGTTGCCGGCAAGACCATCGCCTGGACCGGCGACGGCAACAACGTGCTGCATTCGCTGCTCGAAGCTTCGGCGCGGTTCCGCTTCAACCTGAACGTCGCAGTGCCGGAAGGCAGCGAGCCGGCGCAAAAGCATATCGACTGGTCGAAGAGCAATGGCGGCAAGCTGCACTTCACCCGCTCGCCCGAGGAAGCCGTCGACCAAGCCGACTGCATCGTCACCGACTGCTGGGTGTCGATGGGCCAGGAACACCGCGCCCGCGGCCACAATGTCTTCTCGCCCTATCAGGTCAATGCGGCGCTGATGGCGAGGGCCAAGCCCGACGCCCTGTTCATGCACTGCCTGCCGGCGCATCGCGGCGAGGAAGTCACCGACGAGGTCATCGACGGTCCGCATTCGGTGGTCTTCGACGAAGCCGAGAACCGGCTCCACGCCCAGAAGGCGGTTTTGGCCTGGTGTCTGGGCGCTTGATCTCCAAGCGCTTGATCCGGGGCGGCGCGATGCCTATTTGCGTCCCATCACGCAAATCAAGCGCGTTTGGACGCATGCACCCCTCCGGGCCGCATGGCCGCGCCCTGGAGCTTTGTCATGTTGGAAACGCATCAAGTGACTGAACATCACCCCAAACTCGGCGAGTTCGGCTATGCCGGCGACGATCATGTCGTGCCCTTCGAGGTAGGCCCGCTCGACGTGCGCGGCCGCACCGTGCAGCTCGGGCCGATGCTCGACGCCATCCTCAACCGTCATGACTATCCCGAGCCGGTCGCCCGCCTGCTGGCGGAAGCCTGTGTGCTGACGGTGCTGCTCGGCACCTCGCTCAAATTCGAGGGCAAGTTCATCCTGCAGACCCGCACCGACGGGCCTGTCGACATGCTGGTCGCGGATTTCTCCACGCCCTCGGCATTGCGCGCCTATGCGCGCTTCGATGCCGACCGGCTGGAGGCCCTGGTGGCCGCAGGCCAGACCTCGCAGCAGACGCTGCTGGGCAGCGGCGTTTTGGCGCTGACCATCGACCAGGGGGCGCACACGCAGCGCTATCAGGGCATCGTCCAGCTCGACGGCGAGACGCTGGAAGACGCCGCGCGCACCTATTTCCGCCAGTCGGAGCAGATCCCGACCGACCTCAGGCTGTCGGTGGCCAAGCTGCTGACGCCAGGTCCCGGCGGCGCTCGTGAGCAGTGGCGCGCCGGCGGCATCCTGGCGCAGTTCCTGCCGCAGTCGCCCGAGCGCATGCGCGTGCCCGACATTTCGGGGGGCGACGGCGATCCGCGCGACGTGATGAACGAGCCGGCCGACAATTCTTGGCGCGAGCTGGTGGCGCTGCTCGGCACCATCGAGCCGACCGAGCTGATCGACCCGACCATCGGCGCCGAGCGGCTGCTCTACAGGCTGTTCCACGAACATGGCGTGCGCGTCTTCGGCGGCGTGCCGGTTGCCGACCAATGTTCCTGCTCAAGGGACAAGATACGCGGCATCCTCGAGGGGTTTTCCGCGCAGGAAATCAAGGACAGCACCGAAGATGGCGGCATCCACGTCGCCTGCGAGTTCTGCTCGAAGCAGTACGACTTCGACCCGGCGGAGTTTGCAACTCAGTAGCATCTCTTCCTTCTCCCCGTATAGTGACGGGGAGAAAACCCCTAATTCACCGTCCGTCGGGTCCCCGGCAGATCCAGCGAAAACGCGGGAATAGCGACGTCGAACGTCTCGCCCTTTTTGTTGCGCATGGTGTAGTGGCCGACCATGAAACCGGAGGGCGTCGAGAGCGGGCAGCCTGACGTGTATTGATAGCTGTCGCCGGGATTGAGCTCAGGCTGGTCGCCGACCACGCCGGCGCCGCGCACTTCCTCGACCCGGCCGCTGCCGTCGGTGATGTGCCAGTAACGCGCCATAAGCTGCACGAAATCGTCCGACTGGTTGTCGATCGTCACCTGGTAGCCCCAGACATAACGGTTCTCCGCCGGATCCGAGCGGTCCTCCAGGTAGAACGGTCTGACCTGCACTTCGATGTTGCGCGTGACGGCGCGGTACATGGGCTGCTCCGGTTGCGCAGCAGGGAACATTTGTCGCGCCATGCGGTTTGATACGCGCAGAGCGGCATGTCCTGCCAGCCTCAAAGCGCAGTGCCGACAAACAATGTCATTTAAGTGACACATGACAATGTTGGTGTGCGCAAACCTTGCCGGCGACTCAAGGCCCATCTGTCGACTGACAAAGCAGCCGCGAGCGGCTTTTCCGGAGTGACCAGATCTCGATGGAACCAGCTCTCACAGCCGCCTTCGCTTCCTCCGCTTTGCTTCTTTCCAATCTCGCAAGCATCCTGCTTGCTTCGTCGAAACTGCAAGCGCGTCGCCTTATCCCTCCGCCGTCCGGCGAGCAGCCACCGGTCTCGATCGTCGTGCCGTCGCGCGGCGTGGAGCCGTTCACACAAGAGACGCTGCAGCGAGCCTTCTCGCTCGACTGGCCGCGCTACGAACTGATCTTCTGCGTCGCTCACGCCGACGATCCCGTCGTCAAACTGATAAACAGGGCGATCGTCCTGTTTCCCAACGTGCCGGCCCGGCTGCTGATCGGCGACGACCGCGTCAGCAGCAACCCGAAGCTCAACAACTGCGTCAAGGGCTGGGAAGCGGCGCTCTATCATTGGGTTATTCTCGCGGATTCCAACGTGCTGATGCCTAGGGATTACGTCCAGCACATGATGGCGGCTTGGCGGACCAATACCGGGCTTATCTGCTCGACGCCGATCGGCTCTCGGCCGGATGGCTTTTGGGCCGAGGTCGAATGCGCGTTCCTCAACACGCTGCAGGCGCGCTGGCAATATGCCGGCGAGGCGCTCGGTCTCGGCTTTGCCCAAGGCAAGAGCATGCTGTGGAACAAGCCGATGCTCGATACCAGTGGCGGTATCCGCGCGCTGGCCGCCGAGATCGCCGAGGATGCTGCTGCAACCAAGCTGGTCAACGGACTGGGCCTGCGCGTCAATCTCGTTGCCTCGCCTTTCGAGCAACCACTGGGGCAGCGCCGACTTGCCGACATCTGGTCGCGCCAGGCGCGCTGGGCGCGGTTGCGCCGCGTCACTTTCCCGCTGTTTTTCGCACCCGAGATCCTGACCGGCGTCGCCGTGCCGTTGGCGTTGGCGCTGGTGGCGGCCGCAAGTGCCGGCATCAGCCTGCCGGCCACGGTGTTGGCCGTGCTGACGGCGGCCTACATTCCCGAATGCGCGCTGGCCGCGGCCAAGGGCTGGCACCTGTCGCTGCGCATGGTCCCGGCGATGATGGTGCGCGACATGATGCTTCCCGCCATCTGGGCGCGCGGCTGGCTGAGCGGCGCCGTCGACTGGCGCGGCAACATCATGACCATCGGCACCAAGACGGCCGAACTGGAAGAGGTTTCGTCGGGAGCGTGACGCCTCGCGGCCTATCCGGCTGCCTTCAGCGCCTGCGCAACGTCCTCCAGCAGATCGTCCGTATCCTCAAGACCGACCGACAGCCTGAGCGTTCCCGGCCCGATGCCAAGCTCGGCGCGAGCTTCGTCGCTGAGGTTCTTGTGCGTGGTGGTCGCCGGATGGGTGATCAGGCTCTTGGCGTCGCCGAGATTGTTGGAGATCAGCACGATGTCGAGCGCGTTCTGCAAGGCGAAGGCCGCCTGCTTGCCGCCCTTGACGTCGAGGCAGATCAGCGTCGATCCGCCTGTCATCTGCTTCTTGACGATGTCGGCCTGCGGGTGGTCGGCGCGGCCGGGATAGATGACGCGGGCGATTTCCGGCCGTCCTGCCAGGAAATCCGCGATCTTGGCCGCGCTTTCAGTCTGCTGGCGCACCCGAACCGGCAGCGTCTCCAGGCCCTTGAGCAGCGTCCAGGCGTTGAACGGCGACAGGCTCGGGCCGGTGTGGCGGAAATAGTCGTGCAAATTCTCGTCGATCCATTTCTTGTCCGACAGGATGATGCCGCCGAGACAGCGTCCCTGGCCGTCAATGTGCTTGGTCGCGGAGTAGACGACAATATGGGCGCCGAGCTGCAAGGGCTTCTGCTGCAAGGGCGTGGCGAAGACATTGTCGACGATCAGCCTGGCGCCGATCGAGGTGGCGAGCGCCGCCACCGCTGCGATGTCGACCACTTCCAGCGTCGGATTGGTCGGGCTTTCCAAGAAGAACAGTTTCGTGTTCGGCCGCACCGCCTTTTCCCAGTTGGCGATGTCGGTGCCGTCGACCAGCGTTGCCTCGATGCCGTATTTCGGCGCCAGCGTCTCCACCACCCAGCGGCAGGAGCCGAACAGCGCGCGCGCCGCAACGATATGGTCGCCGGCCTTGGCGCTGCACAGGAGCGCTGCCGTCACCGCCGCCATGCCGGACGCCGTGGCGCGCGCATCTTCGGCACCCTCCAGCGCGCACATGCGCTTTTCGAACATGTCGACGGTAGGGTTGGCATAGCGCGAATAGATGAAACCCGGCTCCTCGCCCTTGAAACGGGCTTCCGCGGCCTGCGCCGTTTCATAGACATAGCCCTGGGTGAGATACATCGCTTCCGACGTCTCGCCGAACTGGGAACGCAGTGTTCCCCCGTGCACGAGTGCGGTCTGAGGCTTCCAGTTACGCTTCTTGGTGCTCATCGCTTTTGTTCCAGACACAAAAAAACCGGCCGCGAAAGTCGCAACCGGTCCATATGGCCTTGCGGCCCGACGGTCCTTTAGCGACTTGTTTAACGTGGCTGCAAGCCGACCGGCCAAATCACCACGGGATAACGACCCTTTAGACCTCACCTGCGCTTGCGTCAATTGCCGGCTTCATTAAGAGGTTTGTACCAGGCAGGTTCCGCAATAATATCCAGCGGTTTTGCGGCAAGAACCTGCCACAAAGAGACCGACCTTGGAGCGGAGCCAGCCTTTTGCGGCAGACAGGCATTCTTCCCGATCAGGACATTTCCGCGCTGTTTCAGTCCGGCGCGCTGGAGTCGCCGCGCGCGCTCGATGTCGACCAGGTGCAGCCGGCGAGCCTCGATCTGAGGCTCGGCGACAAGGCTTTTCGCGTGCGCGCCTCCTTCCTGCCGGGTCCCGATCATCTGGTGGCCGACAAGCTTCACCGGCTGAAATTGCATGAGTTCAGTCTCGCCGAGGGCGCGGTGCTGGAAACCGGCTGCGTCTACATCGTGCCGCTGCTCGAAAGCCTGGCGCTGCCCGCAAACGTGTCGGCCTCGGCCAACCCGAAGAGCTCGACCGGCCGGCTCGACATCTTCACCCGGGTGATGACCGATCGCGGCCATGAGTTCGACAAGATCGCCCCCGGCTATCACGGGCCGCTTTATCTCGAAGTCAGTCCACGCACCTTCCCGATCGTCGTACGCGCCGGATCGAGGCTGTCGCAGATCCGCTTTCGCACCGGCAACGCGCTGTTGTCGGAGGCAGAACTGAACGAATTGCACCGCGCCGAGATGCTGGTGGCGACCGAGCCGCCCAACATTTCCGGCGGCGGCATTGCGCTGTCGATCGATCTTGACGGCGACCAGAACGGCCTGGTCGGCTATCGCGGCAAGCATCACACCGGCTTGGTCGATGTCGACAAGCGCGCCGCCCAGGATGCCGTCGATTTCTGGGAGCCGCTCTATAAGAGCGGCGCCGGCGAACTGGTGCTCGACCCGGACGAGTTCTACATCCTGGTCAGCCGCGAAGCCGTGCACGTGCCGCCGCTCTACGCCGCCGAGATGACGCCCTTCGATCCGCTGGTTGGCGAATTCCGTGTTCACTATGCCGGCTTCTTCGATCCGGGCTTCGGCCATTCGGCCTCAGGCGGCACCGGCAGCCGGGCGGTGCTCGAAGTGCGCAGCCACGAAGTGCCGTTCATCCTCGACCACGGCCAGATCGTCGGCCGGCTGGTCTACGAACACATGCTGAAGCGGCCGCAGGCGCTTTACGGCACCGATCTCGGCTCGAATTACCAGGCGCAAGGCCTCAAGCTCTCCAAGCATTTCCGCCCCGCCGGCTGAACCTTCGATCACCGTCAGGCAAAATACTTGCCTGCGCTGCCTCACCATGCTTGGCTGCCTTTCGGTGGCCGGCAAGAGAACGGCGCGCAAGGGGAACCAAAATGCAGATTTCAAGATGGATCATATCGGCAGCGGGCGCTGCCATGCTGGTGATATCGGCCGGCTCGCTGGCTGAGGCGCAGGAGAAATTGAAGATCGGCACCGAGGGCGCTTATCCGCCCTTCAACACCATCACCGCGGACGGCAAGATCGAGGGCTTCGACATCGACATTGCCAATGCGCTGTGTGCGCAGATGAAGGTCGAGTGCGAGATCGTCACCCAGGACTGGGACGGCATCATCCCGGCGCTGCAGGCGAAAAAGTTCGACGCCATCATCGCCTCGATGAGCATCACCGAGGAGCGCAAGAAACAGGTCGCCTTCACCAACAAATACTACACGACGCCGCTGGCGCTGGTGGCGCCCAAGGACAGCGACCTCACTTCCACCGAACCGGCAGCCCTTGCCGGCAAGACGGTGGGCGCGCAGGCCTCGACCACCCAGGCCGACTATGCGCAGGACGCCTATGGCAAGGCCGGCGCCGAGGCGAAACTCTACCCCACCCAGGAAGAGGCGATCACCGACCTGCAGAACGGCCGTCTCGACGCCGTCATCTCCGACAAGTTCGTGCTGATGGACTGGCTGAAGAAGGCGAGCGAAGGCTGCTGCAAGCTTGTCGGCGACGTCAAGGGCACCGAGACGCAAGCCGGCATCGCTGTCCGCCTGGAAGACACGGCGCTGCGCGACAAGCTGAATGCGGCGATAGACGCCATCGTCGCCGACGGCACTTACAAGAAGATCCAGGCCAAGTATTTCGACTTCGATATTTATTGACGGTGGGCGCTGCCAATCTCCCCCCTCAAGGGGAGATTACGTCTCAAAGCGCCTTCACCGCCACCTTCACCGGCTGCTCGATCTCCAGCGGGTTGCGCAGCGGCAGGCCGAAATCCCCGGCCTCGATCTCGAACACGTCGCCGGCCTGAGTCTTGATGCCGTCGGCAAAGGACAGCGTCGCCGTGCCGAACATGTGCACATGCACGTCGCCCGGCTGGCGGAAGGCCGAATATTTGAAGTGATGATGTTCGAGATTGGCGATTGTGTGCGACATGTTCGCTTCGCCCGACAGGAACGGCTTTTCCCACAGCAAATTGCTGTCGCGATAGATTCGCGATGAGCCCCTGACGTCGGCCGGCAGGTCGCCGATCAGGATTTCCGGCCCGAACGAGGCGTTGCGCAGTTTGGAATGTGCCAGGAACAGATAGTTCACCCGCTCGGTAACATGATCGGAAAACTCGTTCGACAGCGTGAAGCCGACGCGGAACGGCGCGCCGTCGTCGCCGATGACATAGATGCCGGCGATTTCCGGCTCCTCGCCGGCGTCCTGCGCGAAGGCCGGCGACATCAGTGCGGCGCCCGGCGCCACCGCCATGGTGCCGTTGCCCTTGTAGAACCATTCCGGCTGCACGCCGGTCTGGCCCTTGGCCGGCTTGCCGCCTTCGAGCCCCATGCGGAACATCTTCATGGAATCGGTAAGCTGCTCCTCGCCGCCATCGCTGAGCTTCTTGTGCATGGAATCGCGCGTCGCCGCCGAGCCGAGATGGGTCAGGCCGGTGCCGGTCAGATGCAGATGCGCAGGATCGGGATGGTTGATCGGCGACACCAGCCGGCCCTTCTTGTAGACGGCGTCGAGGTCTATCGCTTCACCGAACCCCTTGCGCTCGATCAGCGCGGCGAGGCCCGTTCCGGTGCGCGCGGCTTCCATGGCCAGCGAATAGACGCTGCGGGCGCCGTTGATGATCCTGGTCTTGCCGCCGCCATTGCGGGCGACGACGCGGATGGTCTCGGCGTCGTCGAGGATCTGGGAGATTAGCATGATGAAATCCTCTCTCATGTGCCTTGGCCGGGTTGCCCCTTGGCAAACCTTGACCTGCGCGGCTCGGACCTCGCCGCGCCACGGGTTGAACTCTTCGTCCGGATTGCGCTCGCGAGCTCCATCCCTCGGGGGACTTCTTATGCCGACAACTTGCCGGCTGCGCCGCGACCGTATGCCTCCTGCTTGCCTCGCTGAAGCTTGTCAGGCCTTGTTCTTGTTGTAGACGTCGAAGATCACGGCGCCGAGCAGCACCAGGCCTTTGACCACCTGCTGCCAGTCGACATTGACGCCCATGATCGACATGCCGTTGTTCATCACGCCCATGATGAAGCCGCCGACGACCGCCCCGATAACCTGGCCGACGCCGCCCATCGCCGAGGCGCCGCCGATGAACACGGCGGCGATGACGTCGAGCTCCGAGCCGAGACCCGCCGCCGGCACCGCCTGGCCGAGACGAGCCGCGATGATCAGGCCGCCAAGCGCCGACAGCACGCCCATATTGATGAACACCATCAGCGTCAGCCGCTCGGTGTTGATGCCCGACAGCTGCGCCGCCTTGGGATTGCCGCCCATGGCGTAGATGCGCCTCCCGATGGTCATGCGCTTGGTGACGAAGACGAACAGCGTGATCAGCACGCCCATGACCAGCAGCACCACGGGCAGGCCGCGGTAGCTGGCAAACTCATAGACCAGGAACAGCGCCAGCGCGCTGGCGACCAGCGTCTTGACGACGAACAGGGTGAAGGGCTCGGCCTCATAACCATGGCGTTCTCGTTTGCGCCGGGTGCGGACCCCGAAATAGGCATAGGCGAGCACGGCGATCAGCCCCAGCACGACCGTCGTCATGTGCAGGGTCACGCCGCTGCCCATGATGGTCTTGCCGGCTGCGTTCACGACCGGCGGGACGAGCGTCAGTGGGCCGATCACATCCGGGATGAAGCCGGAGCTGAGCATCTTGAAGTCGTCGGGAAGCGGACCCACCGACGAGCCGCCGCCAAGCAACGCCTGGCAAATGCCGCGGAAGATCAGCATGCCGGCCAGCGTGACAATGAAGCTCGGTATCCGGTGATAGGCGATCCAATACCCTTGCGCGGCGCCGATCAGGCCACCCGCGACCAGGCAGACGATCGAAACCACCAGGGGATTGCTCAGCGGTCCGAGTTGCCAGATGACCATCATGTTTGCCGCCAGCGCGCCAATGAAACCGGCGACCGATCCGACGCTGAGGTCGATATAGCCCGATACGATCACCAGCAGCATGCCCAGCGCCATCACGATGATGAAGGAGTTCTGCTGCACCAGATTGCTGAGGTTGACCGGCTTGAACAACGTCCCCGACGTGGTGAACTGGAAGAACAGCATGATGACGATCAGGGCTATGATCAGTCCGTATTCGCGTAAATTCGTCGCCAGCGCCGAGACGGCGATGCGCGGGCGCTGTTCGTCGGCGACGTTGCCCTGCGGGGCGGGGGCGCTTTCGGTGCTCATGCTGCTTTTCCTTCTCCCCGGACGATGGCGCGCATTATCTTTTCCTGGCTTGCTTCCGCCGCCGGCATTTCGCCCACCATGCGCCCTTCGTTCATGACGTAGATGCGGTCGGTAATCCCCAGCAATTCCGGCATTTCCGACGAGATGACCACGATCGCCTTACCCTCCGAGGCAAGGCGCGCGATGATCGTGTAGATTTCATATTTGGCGCCGACATCGATGCCGCGTGTCGGCTCGTCGAGGATCAGCACGTCAGGGTCGGCAAACAACCATTTCGACAGCACCACCTTCTGCTGGTTGCCGCCGGAAAGATTGCCGGTCATCTGATAGACGCTTGACGCACGGATATTGGTCTTCTTGCGATAGTCGTTGGCGACCGCAAGCTCGCGCATGTCGTCGATCACGCTGTGGCGCGACACGCCGTCGAGATTGGCCAGCGTAATGTTATGCTTGATATGGTCGATAAGGTTGAGGCCGTAGGTTTTGCGGTCCTCGGTGACATAGGCGATGCCGTGTTGGACCGCCTTGCTTACCGAGGAGACATCGACCGGCTTGCCCTTGAGCAGCACTTCGCCGGTGATGCGGCGGCCATAGGAGCGGCCGAACAGGCTCATGGCGAATTCGGTGCGGCCGGCGCCCATCAGCCCGGCGATGCCGACCACCTCGCCCTTGCGCACATTGATGTCGATGCCCTTGATCACCTGTCGCTCGGCATGGAGCGGGTGATAGACCGACCAGTTCTTCACCTCGAACACGACTTCGCCGATCTTGGGCTCGCGCGGCGGATAGCGGTCGTCTAGCGAACGGCCGACCATCGAGGTGATGATGCGGTCTTCGGAGATATCCTTCTTGGCCAGCGTCTCGATGGTGCGCCCGTCACGGATGACGGTTACCTTGTCGGCGACCCGGTTGATCTCGTTGAGCTTGTGCGAGATCAGGATCGAGGTCATGCCTTGGCGCTTGAATTCGAGCAGAAGATCGAGCAGCGCCTGGCTGTCTTTCTCGCTGAGCGACGCGGTCGGCTCGTCGAGGATCAAAAGCTTGACGTCCTTGCTCAGCGCCTTGGCGATCTCGACCAGCTGCTGCTTGCCGACGCCGATATTGGTGATCAGTGTCTTGGGGTCCTCCTTGAGGCCCACCTTCTTCAACAGGGCAGCGGTGCGCGCCTCGTTGGCATCCCAGTCGATGACGCCGTATCGGGCGTTTTCGTTGCCGAGGAAGATATTTTCGGTGATCGACAGCATCGGCACCAGCGCTAGCTCCTGGTGGATGATGACGATGCCCTTGTGTTCGCTGTCATGGATACCTTTGAACTGGCATTCCTGACCCTGAAAAATGATCTGGCCGTCATAGGTGCCGGCGGGATAGACGCCCGACAGGACCTTCATCAGCGTCGACTTGCCGGCGCCGTTCTCGCCAACCACGGCGTGGATCTCGCCTTCTTCGACGCTGAGGTTGACGTTCGACAGCGCCTTCACGCCGGGGAACGTCTTGGTGATGTCGCGCATCTCCAAAATCGTCGTCATCAGGGCAAGCTCCTCCTGTTGCATGTCGCTCCAAAGTGCTTGCGGTTTGAGACAACGACATGCACGCAAACTAAGTCCGGTAGAAACAATACCGGGGTCGCTTGTGAACGGACAGGGGTCCTGCGTCGCGCAGGACCCCTGTCTTTATAAACGGATTACTTCAGTTCGTCGGCCTTGATGTAGCCGGAGTCGACGACCAGTGCCTGGTAGTTCGACTTGTCGACCTCATGCGGCGTCAAAAGGATCGAGGGGACGACCTTGACGTCGTTATTGTAGGTCTTTTCGTCGAGGCCGTCCGGCTTGCCGCCCGAGAGCACCTTGTCGACGAGCTCGACGGTGGCCTTGGCCAGTTCGCGGGTGTCCTTGAACACGGTCGAGTATTGCTCGCCCGTGATGATCAGCTTGACCGAAGCAGTCTCGGCGTCCTGGCCGGTCACGATCGGCCACGGCTGGGCGTCGGTGCCGTAACCCACGGCGCGCAGCGAAGCGGTGATGCCGCGCGACAGGCCGTCATAGGGCGAAAGAACGCCATCGACGCGGCTGCCGTCCGAGTAGTTGGCCGACAGCAGGTTGTCCATGCGCGCCTGGGCGGTGGCGGCGAGCCAGCGCAGCGTGCCGACCTTGTCCATGCCGGTCTGGCCGGACTTGATCTTGATCGAGCCGTCATCGATCAGCGGCTGCAGCACCGAGATTGCGCCGTTGTAGAAGAAGAATGCGTTGTTGTCGTCCGGCGAGCCGCCGAACAGTTCGACGTTCCACGGCTTGGTGTTCGGGAAGCGCTCCTTGAGACCCTTGACCAGCGAGTTCGCCTGGATCACGCCGACGCCGAAATTGTCGAAGGTGGTGTAGTAATCGACATTGGCGGTCTTCTTGATCAGGCGGTCATAGGCGACGACGACGACGCCGGCGTCAGCGGCCTTCTGCAGCGCGTCCGACAGGGTCGTGCCGTCGATCGAAGCGATGATCAGCGCCTTCGGGCCCTTGGTGATTTCGTTTTCCAGCTGGCTGAGCTGGTTGGGGATGTCGTCCTGAGCGTACTGCAGGTCGACCGTGTAGCCGAGAGCTTCGAGCTGGGACTTGACGGCATCGCCGTCATTGATCCAGCGCTGCGAGGTCTTGGTCGGCATCAGCACGCCGACAAGACCCTTGTCGGCTGCATGCGCCGAGTAGGTCATGGCAGCGATGCCAAGGGCCGCGACGGCGGCCAGTGTCTTGATGATTTTCACGTAAAACTCTCCCTGGTTGATGGACGCGACACCTCGGGGCTTCGCGGGCCGCGCAGTCGGGCGGATGCGCCAAAGCGCCGCCGCCGTCATAATCGATCTCCGGTATCCTCCCAATCGGCCCTCAGATTTAAATCGATACGATTTTGCTCGTCATCGACCGTCAAGTCTTGAGGACGCGCGAAAGTGTGACCCTTTGCCATAACTGTCAAATGCGATCTTCGGTGGTTGCTATACCAAAACCGGTATATGACTAAACCGGGCTGGAACAGTGGCGGAAGCGGGAAAAGGCATGGCGGCTTTACGAGGTCCTCAGGGAATTTCAAGCGGTTACGATGAATTGCCGGGCGATGGCGAGACACTTCTGCGTAGCGGCTTGAGCCTGCGTCACATGCGCATGATCGCAGCACTCGACGATCACGGTCGGGTGAGTGCTGCCGCCCAGGTGATGAACATCTCGCAGCCGGCGGCCTCGCGCATGATTTCCGAGATGGAAGCGGTGCTCGAGGTGAAGCTCTGCGAAAGGCTGCCGCGCGGCATCACGCTCACCCCTTACGGCAAGGCGCTGGCCCGGCGCGCGCGCTCGATCCTGCTCGAAATGCGCGAGGCCGACCGCGAAATATCGGAGCTCAAGGCCGGCAAGGGCGGCTCGGTGTTCCTTGGCGCGGTGACGGCGCCGGCGATCGAACTGGCGGTCCCGGCGATCCGCGAGATACGCCGCCTCTATCCGCGCATCGAGATTACCATGCAGGTCGAGACGTCGAATGTGCTGGCGCGCGAACTGATCGCCACGCGCCATGATTTCATCATCGCCCGTGTCCCCGAAGACCTCAATCCGCGCCTGTTCGAATCGCGCGTCATCGGCGTCGAGAAGGCCTGCCTGATCGTGCGCCGAGGCCACCCGCTGAGCAACGGCCATCCTCTAAACAATGGGAAGGCGGTGAGGCTGGAGGACACCGCCGCCTTCGACTGGGTGTTCCAGTCGGGCGGGTCGCCGCTGCGCCAGGCGATGGAGAGCAATTTCCTGAACCGCAACATCGCCCTGCCGGACCGCATCCTCAACACCTCGTCGCTGCTGCTCACACTGGTCATGGTGGCGCAGTCCGACGCCATCGCCCCGGTGTCGATCCAGGTGGCAAAATTCATCCAGAACCCCGACGGTCTCGCCGGCGCCATCGATGTCGTCCAGACCGAGTTCGACATCGAGGTCCGCCCCTACAGCCTGATCACGGTGAAGAACCGCGTGCTGTCGCCGGCAGCCAAGATGCTGCACGATTTTATCTTGCGGGAAGTGGGATAGGAACTGGAGCGGGTAGAGGGAATCGAACCCTCGCGTTCAGCTTGGGAAGCTGACAAGCTACCATTACATCATACCCGCGTCGGCCTCTCGATATCATGATGGGCGTGCTTCGGGCAATCGCCCTTGGACAGCTGTTCGGAAACGGCTGTTGGAAACCCGACCGATTGCGCCGTCCGCCCGCCTTGATGCGGGCGCAGCAAGTGCGTATTCGTGGGTTTGTACCCCGAATCCGGGCAAACCAATCTGGAGGCAGGCCCCTTGTCCACAGTGACGCGCTTTCTCGGTGACTCGCCCGTCAGGGTGATCGTCAAGCTGCTGGTCGTGTCGTTCCTGGTCGGCCTGGTCATGAATGCGTTCGGCTGGACGCCGATGGACGTCTTCTACCGCATCCAGGGTTTCTTCATCGATCTTTGGAACCTCGGCTTCAACGCGGTCTATCGCTTCTTGGGCTATATCCTGCTCGGCGCCGCGATCGTCGTGCCGGTGTTCATCCTGCTCAGGCTCGCGAACTACCGGAAGTGAAGCGGACCACGATCCCGAAAAGTGGAAACCGGTTTTCGGAAAAGATTGTGCTCAAACCAAAGGCCACTCAGGCAAAGTCCGACGCCACCTCGAACAGGATGGCGTGGCGCGCCGCGAGCGCTGCGACATCGGTCGAATAGCCGCCGCCGATGACACCGCAGACCGGGATGCCCAGCGCGCGGAAATGACCGATCACCATGGCGTCGCGGGCACGCACGCCGTCATCGCTGAGCGATAGCCGGCCGAGCCGGTCCTCGGCATGCACGTCGACACCGGCATTGTAGAAGACGATGTCCCAGTGCGCCTTGGCCGAGAGCTCCGGCAGGAGGACACCCAGCCGTTCGAGATAGGCGCCATCGCCGGTGCCGTCCGGCAGGGCAACGTCGAGATCGGAGGCAATCTTGCGCACCGGATAATTGCGTCCGCCATGCATGGAGAAGGTGAAGGCGCGTGGTTCGTCTCTCAGTATATCCGCCGTGCCGTCGCCCTGATGCACATCGAGATCGACGATCAGGATGTTTTTCACCGCGTCTTCGGCTAGCAGCACCAGCGAAGCGACGGCAACATCGTTGAAGGTGCAGAAGCCCGCGCCTTGCGCGCGCCGCGCATGGTGGCTGCCGCCGGCGCTGTTGCAGGCAATGCCATTGATAAGCGCCAGTCGCGCCGCCAGCACCGTGCCGCCGGCGGCGAGTTGCGCCCTGAGCGAAACGCGCAGTCCCACGGGAAAGCCGATCTCGCGCTCGATCTTTTCAGGCACTGAACACGTGATGACCTGGTCGACATAATCAGCCGCATGGGCGAGCTTCAGCCAGGAGGCCGGCGCCGGCTCGGGCATCCACAGCGCCCCGGCATGGATCAGGCCCCTGATATGCAAGGCCTGCATCAGCAGCGGATATTTGCTCATCGGAAAGCGATGATTGACGGCGAAGCCGGCATCGTAGTCGGGATGATGGACGATCTGCAGGGGCATGGCTAAAGCAATTCCAGGAAAAGTGTGCAGCGGTTTTCCCGGGAGAAGCGCGTAGCGCTTCCCTTTGGGAATTGCTTAAAACCAGTACTGGGATCCGGCGGGCTCGCGCCAGAAGAACATTTCGGTTGGCCGTCACGGCAAGAGTGATTGCGCGGTGGCGGGAAAATGGGGCACATCGGCTGTTCGATCAAGCCGCAACCAGCAAGGCAGCAATCCCCTGGACACGGGTGCAACCCCAGCCGACGCGAGACCCTTCGCCGTCACCAACCGTTCGGTGCTCGCCATCGCCGTGCCGATGACGCTCGCCTATCTGACGACGCCGCTGCTCGGCATCGTCGACACGGCGGTGGTCGGGCAGTTCGGCGATGCCGCCCTGCTCGGCGGCCTGGCGGCCGGGGCCCTGGTCTTCGACGTCGTCTTCAGCACCTTCAATTTCCTGCGCTCCGGCACCACCGGCCTCGTCGCCCAGGCGTTTGGGCGCGGCGACGAAACCGAGGAGCAGGCGGTGTTCTGGCGCGCCGTGCTGATCGCGGTCGCCGCCGGCATCGTGCTTGTCGTCCTTGCGCCGCTGATTGCCATCGCCGGCCAGAAATTCATCGGCGGCGAAGCGCGCGTCGGCGAGGCGATGGGCGTCTATATCCACATCAGAATGCTCGCCGCCCCCTTCACGCTGATCAACTACGCCATCCTCGGCTATGTCCTTGGACGCGGCGAGGGCGGGCTTGGGCTGATGCTGCAGGCGGTGCTCAACGGCATCAACATCGTGCTTTGCATCCTGCTCGGCCTGAAGCTTGGCTGGGGCGTCGCCGGCGTGGCCTGGGCGACCGTCACCGGCGAATGTCTGGCCATGCTGCTGGGTCTCGCCATCGTTGTCTGGCGCTTCCGGGCCGCACCCCGCCTGCCGCGGCATCGCCTGCTCGACATGCCCGCTTTCCTGCGCATGCTGTCGCTCAACCGCGATATCATGATCCGCTCGTTCTCGCTGCTCGCCGCTTTCGCGCTGTTCACCCGCCAGGGCGCGCAGTTCGGCACGCTGACGCTGGCCGCCAATGCCGTGCTGATGAACTTCTTCCTCGTCGCCGGCTATTTTCTCGACGGTTTCGCCACCGCGGCCGAACAGTTGGCGGGACGCGCGATCGGCGCACGTGCCGAGACGGCGTTCCGCCGGGCGGTACGTCTGACCTTATTCTGGGGGTTCGGCCTCGCCGGAACCGCCACGCTGATCTTCTGGCTCGGCGGCGCCGGCCTGATTTCGTTGATCACCACGTCGCCGGATGTTCGTGCTGTTGCCGACATCTATCTGCCGTGGGCGGCACTGACACCGCTGAGCGGCGTGCTGGCCTTCCAGATGGACGGCGTCTTCATCGGCGCTACCTGGTCGCGCGAGATGCGCAACATGATGCTGGTGTCGTTCCTGGCCTTCAGCGCCGCATTGTTCAGCTTGGCGCCGTCTCTCGGCAATCACGGCCTGTGGGCGGCGCTGCACGTCTTCCTGCTGGTGCGCGGCTTCAGCCTGCTGGCCATCCTGCGGCTCCGGTTGCGCACGGCGTTTTAGAGCGGCCTGGCAGCCCACTGATCGAGCCGGCTGTCGCGCAGTTCGCGCAATGATTTCAGCCGCTCCTTGTCGGCAAATCGCACCATCCCGGCAAGGATGCGCCCCGGCAGCGCCGGCCCGGCATAGACCATGCCGGTATAGAGCTGCACGAGGTCGGCGCCGGCGCGGATTTTCTCCAGCGCGGCATCAGTGGAATCGACGCCGCCGACGCCGATGACGGCGCGCTCCGGCCCGAGCAGCCGACGCATCTTGGCCAGCACGATGGTCGAACGCTCGAACAGCGGTTTTCCCGAGAGACCGCCGGTCTCGCCGCTTGTGCTACGCAATCCGGTTCGCGCCAGCGTCGTGTTGGAGACGATGACGCCGTCAATCTGCTTCTCGCTGACTTCGGCGGCGATGTCTTCAAGCTCGGCCTCGACCAGATCGGGCGCGATCTTGAGGAAGAGGGGCGGCTGCGCCGAAGCTGCTGCACGCACCGACATGACCCGAGACAACAGTTCGCCGAGCTGTTCGCGCGCCTGCATGGTGCGCAGGCCGGGCGTGTTGGGCGACGAGATGTTGACGGTGAGATAGCTGGCGTATTTCGCAAAACGGGAAACGCCCAACTCATAGTCACGGACACGATCGGCGCTGTCCTTGTTGGCGCCGATGTTGACGCCGACAATGCCGCCGCGTCCCTGGCGCGCGGCAAGGCGTTTTTCCGCCGCCTCGTGGCCCTCATTGTTGAAGCCCAGGCGGTTGATCACCGCATCATCCTCCGTCAGCCGGAAAATGCGCGGCTTCGGATTGCCGGCCTGCGGCAGCGGCGTCACGGTGCCGACTTCGGCAAAGCCGAAGCCGAGGCCAAGCAGCGCGTCGGGCACCTCGGCGTTCTTGTCGTAGCCTGCGGCCATGCCGAGCGGATTGGGGAAGGCGATGCCACAGAGGCTGAGCTTCAACCTGTCGTCGCGCACCGTCCGCGCGCCGACCGGCAGACCGCATCGCAGCGCCGCGATCGACATGCCATGCGCCGTTTCCGGATCGAAGGTGAACAGCAGTTTCTGGCCGATGCGATCGAACACGATCATTCGGCCTCCAGCGCCGGGAATTGATGGGCGCCGTCGGCCCCGAGCGGCAGTGGCCGCACCCACAGCACGGCGCTCATATCGAGCACGCCATAGAGATGCGGGAACAGCGCGCCGCCCCGCGAGACCTCGTATTTCAGCGCGTCACCGAGCAGCGCCCCGTCGATGGCGATCAGCAGCAAATCCATCTGGCCGGCGAAATGCTTCGCCGCCGTCTCCCTGACCTGATCAGCGGTGGAGAAATGGATGAAGCCGTCGGCGATATCGATCGGAGCGCCGGTGAAACGGCCGTTTTTCTCGGCCTCGCGCCAAAGCGCTTCGGGCGCGATCTTGTAGATAATCTGAGACATGGTTGCGCTATAATCCGAACCGATCATGCGGGGAAGGGCAACTCGTCCGCATTTACGGCGCAAAGCTGTGATAGGTTGCGCATACTGGCTCGTGGAGGATGGAACATGCGTCTGCAGCACATACTGATCCCCGCCGCACTGGTCTCGCTGGTCGCGGCGTCGGCCTGGTCCGAAGAGACCGACCGCTACCGGCTGGAGAAAACGGCCAACGGCTATGTCCGCATGGATACCCGGACCGGCGCCATGTCGATCTGCGAGGAGCGCTCCGGCCAGCTCGTCTGCAAGATGGCCGCCGACGAACGCGCCGCCTTCCAGGACGAAGTCGACCGTTTGCAGGCCTCGATGAAGGCAATGGACGAACGCGTCGCCAGGTTGGAGAATTCGCTGTCGGCCCGTCTCGAGTCGAAATTGCCGAGCGAAGAGGATTTCGACAAGACCATGAGCTATATGGAGCGCATGCTGCGTGGCTTCATGGGCATCGTCAAGGAGATGGACAAGGACAATGGCGACGGCGCCAAGCTCAACTCGCAAAAGACCTGAGCTGCCCGGCGCAAAGTGCCGTCCGGCCATTGCCGCTTGAAAACAAAGCGCTTCGCCGCATAATCGTCCGATCCCGTAAAAGCCGTCAATCGATAACGAAGTTTGGGCAACAACGGGATTTGGGGAGGAACATTTGCCGTCGGGCTACACCTTCGTCATTGCCGACGACCATCCGCTGTTCCGCGGCGCCTTGAAAGAGGCGCTTGCCGGCGTCGGCGATGTCGCCGCCATTCACGAGGCCGGCGATTTCGAAAGCGCCAAGGCCCTGGTCGTGGCCAATGAGGATGTCGACCTGGTGCTGCTCGACCTGTCGATGCCGGGCGCCAGCGGCCTGTCCGGTCTGATCGCGTTGCGCGGCATCCACCCGGCGGTGCCGCTGGTGGTGGTGTCGGCGCACGACGACCCGGTGACCATCCGGCGCGCGCTCGATCTCGGCGCGTCCGGTTTCATCTCCAAATCGGCCAGCATGGAGGAAATCCGCAGCGCCGTGCAGACGGTGCTGGCCGGCGACATCGCAGCACCCGTCGGCATCGACCTCGGCGTCGAGCGCGACCCCGAAATATCCGACCTGATCAAGCGGCTGCAGGCGCTGACGCCGCAGCAGACGCGTGTCCTCGGCATGCTGGCCGAAGGCCTGCTCAACAAGCAGATCGCGTACGAACTCAGCGTCTCCGAAGCGACGGTCAAGGCGCATGTCTCGGCCATCCTGCAAAAGCTCGGCGTCGACAGCCGCACCCAGGCGGTGATCCAGCTGTCCAAGATCGGCAGCGATCCGTTGCAGCCAGCAGGCTAAAGCGCATCGCGCTGAACGGATTCATGCGACCCGCTTTAGCTCTTGTTCGATGCATGTCGTGGTCCCAGAACCGGGGCACACTTCTGGGCGACATGCATTGAACCCTACTCGGCCGCCGATGCCAGCGGCCTGACCCTTGCCATCATGGAACGCAGCACGGCCGGCTTCAGCGGCTTGTTGATCACCGGCACGTCCAGGGCGGCGGCAGCGGCACGGACCTCGGTGGAGCGGTCGGCGGTGACCAGCACGGCCGGCAGGTCCGAACCATGGATGTCACGCAGGCGGGCGATGATGTCGAGGCCGCTTCTGCCATCGAGATGATAGTCGGCAAGCACGATGTCGGGACGATCGGCCCCGCCAAAATCCTCCGAACCCGAAAACGTGCCGATGCTGCAGCCCCAGCCCTCGAGCAGAAGCCGCATGCCGTCGAGGATGCGGGCGTCGTTGTCGATGCACATGACGCGCAGGCCGGCCAGCGAATTCGCGGTGCGGGCAGGCGCCTTCGGCTCGACCTCGCGCCGCGGCGCCTCAACCGCCGCAACCGGCAGGATAACGGAAAAGCGCGTACCCTTGCCCGGGTTGGAAAAGATCTGGATCTCGAGCCGCAGCACCCGCGCGATGCGGTCGACGATGGACAGGCCAAGGCCGAGACCTTCGGCCTCGCGCGCGCCTTCGTCCAGCCGGGTGAACTCGTTGAAGACCGTGTTCAGCTTGTCGCCGGCAATGCCGATGCCAGTGTCGATCACCTGGATTTCGGCGAGTTCGCCGCGCCGTCGCACGCCGACCAGGATGCGGCCATGGGGGGTGTATTTGATGGCGTTGGAGACCAGGTTCTGGATCAGCCGGCGCAGCAGGTTGCGGTCCGTCAACACGCTGAGCGACGAGGCTATGATCGTCAGATCGAGTTTCTTTTCGGCGGCGAGCGGCTGAAAATCATTGCCGATCTGGCGCAGCAGCCCGTCCAGGCGGAAGGCGCTGTCATCGGGTTTCATCGCGCCGGCGTCGAGGCGGGAAATGTCGAGCACGGCGCCCAGGATCGTTTCGACCGATTCCAGCGAGGATTCGATGTTGATAGCAGCCTTCCCGGCCGGGCCCTTGCCGGCCTTTTCGATCAGCGACGAGCAGTAGAGACGGGCGGCGTTCAGCGGCTGCAGGATGTCGTGGCCGGCGGCGGCGAGGAAGCGCGTCTTGCCCAGATTGGCCTCCTCGGCCAGCATCTGCGCCTGCGCCAGCTCCTCATTGACCCGGGTCAACTCCTCGTTAACCCTAGTCAGTTCGATGGTCCGCGTCTTGACCCGCTGCTCCAGCGATTCATTGGCCCGCTTCAGCGCCAAATCCTGTTCGACGCGTCCTGATATGTCGGCATAGGTGGCGACGATTCCGCCGTCCGGCATCGGGTTGGAGCGCAGTTCGAGGATACGGCCACTGGTCTTCAACTCCATCTGCCATGGGCTGACGAAGCTGGTCAGCCGGTTGAGCATCGCCACGCGCTGGTCGGCCGGAATATCGCCGCGCTCGGCGAGGTGGCGCAGGATGCGGTCGAGCGACACGCCGACCTGGCCCATCTCGTCGGGCAGGTCGAACAGCGCGCGATATTGTCTGTTCCAGCAGATCAGACGAAAATCGCGGTCGAATACGGTGATGCCCTGCTCCATCTGGTCGAGCGCGATCTGCAGCAGGTCGCGATTGTGCTGCAGCGCTTCGGTGGCGTCGTCGAGCAGGCGAAAGGCGTCCTTGGACTCGCGGTCGTTGCGGCGAAACAGCAGCGACAGGATCAGCCGCGCCGAAGACGAGCCGACCGCGCTCGCCAGCAGCTGCTCGGAAAAGCGGATGACATCCATGCTGGCCTGCTCATTGCCGTGCAGCGAGACGCCATTGCTTTTCTCGAAGGATTGGAAGGAGCGCTCGGTGCGCTCGACGCCGAGGTAGCGCGAGATGGTGTCCTTCAGCACGTTGACGGTGATGGCGGTGCGGAAGCGGCGCAGGCTGGGCATCGGGCCGGATTCGCGCGGCACGAAGATCGACGCCTGGATCCGCTCCAGCGGCACTGACGCGCGCGACAGCGAGCCGAGCACGAAGAACAGCGTGTTGACCGACAGGCTCCAGAGCACGCCGTGGTTCAACGGTTCGGCGACGGTGCCGAACAGAGCCTGCGGCCGCAGCGCCTCGAAACCGAACAACCCCTGCACGACGATGTCCGCGTCGGCTGCCGAGAGCGACGGCAAAAGCAGCGTATAGCCCCAGACGAGGATGCCGGCGACCATGCCAAGGGCCGCGCCGCGGCCATTGGCGCCGCGCCAGATCAGCCCGCCGATCAGCGCCGGCGCGAATTGGGCGATTGCCGCGAACGACATCAGGCCGATCGACGACAGCCGCGCCGAGTTGGTGCTTTCGCGGTAGTAGAGGAAGGCGATGAACAACAGGATGAAGATGGCGCCGCGCCGCACGTTGAGGATCAGCGTCGACCAATCCTCATTCTCAGAGGTCGTGGTCTTGAGCAGGCGGCGCACGAACAGCGGGATGACGAGGTCGTTGGAGATCATGATCGACAGCGCCACGCTTTCGACGATCACCATGGCGGTCGCCGCCGACAGCCCACCGATGAAGGCGGCCATGGCGAGGAAGTCATGGCCGCCGAACAAGGGCAGCGCCAGCACATAGAGGTCACTGGTGGTTTTGGCGCCGACCAGCGCCAGGCCGGCGAAGGCGATCGGCAGCACGAACAGGTTTATCGCCACGAGATAGAGCGGAAACACCCAGGTCGCGGTGCGCAGTTCGGCCTCGCCGCGGTTCTCGACGATGGTGACGTAGAACTGGCGCGGCAGCATGATAATGGCAAAGCCGCTCAGGCAAGTCAGCACCAGCCAGGTGGCGAGCGAGGTGTTGTAGCCCATGGCTTGCCGCACCTGGCTGTTTTCGGCCAGCTTGTCGATCATGTCGCCCGGGCCACCGAAGATCAGGAAGGTGACCATCAGGCCGATCGCCAGGAAGGCGGCGAGCTTGACCACGGTTTCGACCGCCACCGCCAGCACCAGCCCGTCCTGGTGCTCGGTGGCGTCGGCATGGCGGGTGCCGAACAGCACCGCAAACAGCGCCAAGAGCATGGCCACCACCAGCGAGATGTCGCTGACGAAGGGATCGAAGGAGGGCGGCGATCCCGTATAATGCTCGACCATCAGGCCGACCGAACCGGAGATCGCCTTCAATTGCAGTGCGATATAGGGCACCGCGCCGATGGTGGCGATCAGCGTGGCGATCGCCGAGACGGCAAAGCTCTTGCCATAGCGGGCGCCCAGGAAGTCGGCGATCGAGGTGATCTTCTCGCTCTTGGCCAGCCGCACGATGCGATTGAGCAGCGGAAAGCCGAACACGAACACCAGCACCGGGCCGGTATAGATGCCGAGAAATTCGAGGCCGCGCTCGGAGGACAGGCCGACCGAGCCGAAAAAGGTCCAGGAGGTGCAGTAGATGGCGAGGCTGAGTGCATAGATGAAGGGCCGGGCGTGGCCGGGTCCCGACGCCGTCGACCGCCGGTCGCCAAGGCTAGCGATGGCGAACAGCAGCGTCACATAGGCGACGGCAATGATGACGATGAACCAGCCCTGCACGGCCCGAAAATCCTCCTCGGCCAGCTTTCACCCCGGCCTGCCCAGAGGCAATCACAGCTCTAAGGTCAAGTCCATCGCGGCTTTCGGCGCATGGTCGCGACGCTGCCCTGTCGAACCGTGAACCAAGGTAAGGAGAAAGCGGTGTTTTCCAACTTTTGCTTCTGTTGCAACCGCAGGTTTTTGTTATGGTGCGCACGGGCCGACGCCGGAGGGACGGCGGCAGCGCGGTCCGTCATGACAAGGAGGGTCGAATGCTGAAAGAATTCCAGGAATTCATTTCCAAAGGAAATGTGATGGACCTTGCGGTCGGCGTCATCATCGGCGCGGCCTTCAGCAAGATCGTCGATTCTCTTGTCAACGACATCATCATGCCTTTCATCGGCGCACTTGGTGGCGTCGACTTTTCCAACTACTTCATAGGCCTCTCATCAACAGTGCATTCGACCAATCTTGCCGACGCGCGTAAGGAAGGCGCGGTGTTCGCCTACGGCAATTTTATCACCGTGGCGCTGAATTTCGTCATCCTGGCTTTCATCATCTTCCTGATGGTCAAGGCCGTGAACAACATGCGCAAGCGGCTCGAGCGGGAGAAGCCGGCCGCACCTGCGGCTCCGCCGCCGGCTGACGTCGCACTGCTCACCGAAATTCGCGATCTCCTCGCCAGGAAATAGACAAGGCCAGATTTCTGGACCAAAACCCCGGTCGTTCGCGGCCGGGGTTTTCTGTTGCCGCATCTGCTAAGAGCATCCGCCAATGCATGTCGCCCAGAAGTGTGCAGCGGTTCTGGGATAACGACATGCATCAAAGCAGACATCAAAACGGATCTGTCCATGACCCTGATCGATAGCTTGCGCGGCGAAGCGGTGGCCGCCCCCGAAAGCGGCATTGTCGCCGTCGTCAATTACGGCCGTACGCGCGAGGGCATGATCCCGCTCTGGGCCGGTGAAGGCGATTTGCCGACGCCTGCCTTCATTTCGGAAGCCGCCGCCAAGGGGCTCGCCAATGGCGAGACCTTCTATACTTGGCAGAAAGGCATTCCGGAGCTGAGGCAAGCGCTTTCTCGCTACTATGCCAGGCATTTCGGCAAGAGCTTCGCCGAAGAGGAATTCATCGCCACCGGTTCCGGCATGCATGCCATTCAGTTGGCATTAGCCGCGGTCGCCGGCAGCGGCGACGAGGTGGTCTATCTCTCCCCGGCCTGGCCGAATTTCGCCGCCGCCGCCGGTATTTCCGGCGCTACCCCGGTTGCGGTCACGCTCGACCAGTCGGGCAATGGCTGGTCCTGCGATGTCGACAAGATTGCAGCTGCGGTGACGCCGCGCACCAAGGCGCTGTTCGTCAACACGCCATCGAACCCCACCGGCTGGACGGCCGATAAGGAAACGCTGCAGGCGATCCTGAATCTCGCCCGCCAAAAGGGCCTGTGGATCATCGCCGACGAGATCTATTCGCTGTTCCACTACGGCCACGGCCGTGCGCCGTCCTTCCTCGACATTTCGACCGCGGAAGACCGCATCCTGTTCGTCAACTCCTTTTCCAAGAACTGGGCGATGACCGGCTGGCGCGTCGGCTGGATCAAGACCCATCCCGAGCTGCAGCAGGTGTTCGAGAACCTGATCCAGTATTCGACCTCAGGCGTCGCCCAGTTCATGCAGCGCGGCGCCGTCGCGGCGCTGGACCACGGTGATGCGTTCATCGTCGAACAGGTTGAGCGGGCGCGAAAGGCGCGCGACCTGGTCTGCGATATTCTAGGCGCAACCGGCAAAGCGCGCTTCACCGTGCCGCAAGGCGCGTTCTATTTGTTTTTCACGGTCGACGGCATCACCGATCCGCGCCGGGCTGCTTTCGACATCGTCGACAAGGCCAATGTCGGCCTGGCGCCGGGCACCGCCTTCGGCCCTGGCGGAGAGGCGTTTTTGCGCCTGTGCTTCCACCGCCGCCTCGACCAGCTCGAGGAAGCGGCACATCGCTTGGCGGGATGGATGAGGACGGTTTGAGATAAATGGGCGGCGGCTTCAGCCGCCCGACTTCGGCACAAGCAGCGGCACAATCCGGTCGCTCTTGGCGACAGTGGGCCGCCCTGCGGAGCCATAGGGAATGCCGAGCGCATCCCATGTCTCGACCAGCGCGTCCTGAAGTCCCGCAATCAGCGCATCGGTATGGAACGGCGTCGGCGTGATGCGCAGCCGCTCGGTGCCGCGCGGCACGGTCGGATAGTTGATCGGCTGGATGTAGATGCCGTGCACGCCGAGCAGACGGTCGCTGGCCATCTTGCAGAGTTCGGGGTCACCGACCAGCACCGGCACGATATGCGTCGGTGATTCCATCACCGGCAGGCCGGCTGCAGAAAGAACCTCCTTGGTCCGCGATGCCTGCTGTTGCTGCGCATCGCGCTCGGCTTGCGAGCGCTTGAGGTGACGGATGGACGTGGTGGCGGCGGCGGCGATCGCCGGCGGCAGCGCCGTGGTGAAGATGAAGCCCGGAGCATAGGAGCGCACCGCGTCGATGACGGCGCTGTTGCCGGCGATATAGCCGCCCAGCGTGCCGAACGCCTTGGCCAGCGTGCCTTCGATGATGTCGATACGGTCGGCCAGCCCCTCGCGCTCGGTGATGCCGCCGCCGCGCGGTCCGTACATGCCGACGGCATGGACCTCGTCAATATAGGTCATCGCGTTGTAGCGTTCGGCCAGTTCGACGATCTGCTTGATCGGCGCGATGTCGCCATCCATCGAATAGACGCTCTCGAACACGATCAGCTTGGCGCGTTCGCGGCCCGCCACCTGCAGCAGGCTTTCGAGATGCGCGACGTCGTTGTGGCGGAAAATCTTCTTTTCGGCGCCCGAGCGCCGTACGCCTTCGATCATCGAGGCATGGTTCAACTCGTCCGAAATGATCAGGCAATTGGGCAAAAGCCGCGCAATGGTCGAGATCGAGGCCTCGTTGGAGACGAAGCCGGAGGTGAAGACCAGCGCCGCTTCCTTGTCGTGCAGGTCGGCCAGTTCCAGCTCGAGCTCGACGAGCGGGTTCGAGGTGCCGGAAATGTTGCGGGTGCCGCCGGCGCCCGAACCCATCTTGCCGGCTGCATTCTGGAACGCGGCAATGACATCGGGGTTCTGGCCCATGCCGAGATAGTCGTTGGAGCACCAGACGGTGATTTCCTCGGCGCGGCCGTTTGAACGCCAGATGGCGCGCGGAAACTTGCCGACAATGCGCTCGAGATCGGCGAAAACCCGGTAGCGCCGCTCGGCGTGGAGCTGGTCGATCGCTTCCTCGAAGAACCGCTGATAGTTCATGTCGCCTTCCCAGTTTTGCGCGGGATCATAATCGTTGGGCCATTCGTCGTCCACCGGGCCGTTTTGGTCAAAATGCCACGCCCCAAGCCTGTTCCTAACGATGCCAGATCGTGGCCTATTCCCTTGATGTGGATCAATTTTGTTTCCGTACGATGCCACAGGCCGGTGAGACTGTTACGGATTTAACATTCAGGCGTTTCTAATGGCCTTGCCGCAGGCTTTCCAGTAAGTCGGTGATTGAGACAGTTTCCGATAAATCATGAGTAAAAGAGGACGCGGATGACGGTTTTGGTAACGGGCGGCGCCGGCTATATCGGCAGCCACATGGTCTGGGAACTGCTGGATGCCGGCGAGAGCGTCGTCGTTCTCGACCGCCTTTCCACGGGCTTCGAATGGGCGGTAGCGCCGGAAGCCAAGCTTGTCGTCGGCGATGTCGCCGATAGGGAATTGGTCGGCCAGATCATCCGGGATAACAAGGTCGACGCGATCATCCACTTCGCCGGTTCCATCGTGGTGCCGGAATCGGTTGCCGATCCGCTCGCCTATTACGAGAACAACACCTCCAAGACCCGCACGCTGATCGAAACCGCCGTGCGCGAGGGCGTGCCGCATTTCATCTTCTCCTCGACCGCCGCCGTCTATGGCGGCGCCGGCCTGGAGCCGGTGCGCGAGGATGCCCGCCTGGCGCCGGAATCGCCCTACGGCCTGTCCAAGCTGATGAGCGAATGGATGCTGCGCGATGCAGCGCTTGCGCATCCCTTGCGGTACACGGCGCTGCGCTACTTCAACGTCGCCGGCGCCGATCCCAGGGGCCGGACGGGGCAGTCGACGCCTGGCGCCACGCATCTGATCAAGGTCGCCTGCGAGACCGCGCTCGGCAAACGCCCCTTCATGCAGGTGTTCGGCACCGATTATCCGACGCCGGACGGCACCTGCATGCGCGATTATATCCATGTCAGCGACCTGGCTGCGGCGCACCGGCTGGCGCTGCAGCGGCTGCGCGCCGGCGGCGGCAGCCTCGTCGCCAATTGCGGCTACAGCCACGGCTATTCGGTGCTCGAGGTCATCGACAGCGTGCGGCGCGCCTTCGGCCGGGATTTCGAGGTCAAGATGGGCGACCGGCGCCCCGGTGACGCCGCCGCCGTGGTTGCCAATTCGGACCTTGCACGCGCCGAACTCGGCTGGACCCCGCAACGCGACGACCTCGACCAGATCGTCGCCGATGCACTCGCCTGGGAGCGTATCCTCACCGGCAAGAACTCCGCGCGGGGCTGAGCCGGGCACTTCCGAGGGCTCGCAAGGCGCGCGGCGAAGCGCTATTGAAGCAATGGCGGTGCGGCGTGGAGGCGCTGTGCCGCGAAGAGGGGGTGGCATGAAGATAACGGTGCTTGGAGCCGGCGTTGTCGGTACCGCGGCCGCCTATTATCTGGCCGCCGACGGCCATGAGGTCACCGTGATCGAGCGCCATCCGGCGCCGGCGCGCGGCACCAGCCAGTCCAATGCCGGTCTGGTGTCGCCGGGCGACGCCACCGCCTGGGCCTCGCCGGCGGCGCTGAAGACCTTCCTGCGCGCTCTCTGGAACCATGATCTCGGCATCAAGGTCAGGCTGCGCTTCGATCCTTATTTCCTCGCCTGGAGCCTGCGTTTCCTGCGCCAGTGCACCGTGGCCCGGCTGCGCGCCAACAGCCAGGTCAAACTGCGCCTGGCGCTCTATTCGCGCGACTGCATCAACGCGCTCTCCGACGCCACCGGCATCCACTATGACGAGCGCAAGAAGGGCATTCTTTATTTCTTCCGCTCGCAGCACAGTCTCGACACCGGCACCGACAACTACCAGTTTCTGGCAAAGCATGGCCTGCCGATCGAGATCGTCGGCCGCGACCGGCTGGTCGAACTTGAGCCCGGGCTCGCCGGAGTGAAGGAAAAGATCGCCGGCGGCGTTTATTCGCCAATCGACCAGACCGGCGATTCCAGGATATTCGTCGACGGGCTCGCCGCCTATGCCGCCGAAAAGCTCGGCGTCAGATTCCTGTTCGACACCACGGTCGAGGGGCTCGACATAGAGGGCGACTGGGTGCGTGCGGTCATGACGTCGGCCGGCCCGGTGACGGGCGACGCCGTCGTCATCGCCATGGGCCCCGAGAGCGGCCTGATCGGCCGCCGCTACGGTATCGACCTGCCCGTCTATCCGGTTAAAGGCTATAGCGCGACCATCCCGCTGGAGGACGAGAGCAAGGGACCGACCATGGGCGGCGCCGACGAGGACCGGCTGGTTGGCTACTCCAGGCTCGGAAACCGCCTGCGCATGTCCTCGACAGCCGAGTTCACCGGCTTCGACCGCAGCTTCAAGCCCAGCGACTTCAAGTCCATGCTGAGCACCGGCAAAGACCTTTTCCCTGGCGCTTTCGACGAGAAGAAGGCGCTGTTGTGGGCAGGTCTGCGGCCGATGATGCCCAACTCGGTGCCGGTCATCGGCAAGGCGAAATACAAGAACCTTTACCTCGACACCGGCCACGGCCATGTCGGCTGGACCATGGCCTGCGGCTCGGGCAAGTTCCTGGCCGACCTCGTCGCCGGCCGCAAGCCGGAGATCGACCCGCAAGGGCTGGTCTACGGGAACTGAGGGAGCTCTAGTCGTCGTGTTGGCATCGAGTCCATTCGCCGTGCACCCATTCGGCAAGCCATCCGCGCTCAAGCTGGCCAATCTGTGCCAAGTTTTCCTGCCTGGAGGTCAAATGGCCGAGACCGATAACTTCGAAATCTCCACAGTCCGCGGGATGATCATGTTCGCCGCAGGTCAGTTGCCACTCACCATCGAAATGATGAACGACCAGCGTCACCGGCCTCTCCGATCGAAAGACGTGCCCACATACAATTGCTCTGGTTTCCAACATTGAGGCCGTCACTGCGCAAAGTTTGACAAATATCGTACGACGATCTGGAAGATGCATCTGGCTGACAGATTCTACAAACCCTGAGTGACGAAATGTCGGGACCGCAAGTCGCTATCGACCTTGGCCGCATCGAGCGCAACGCCCGCACCATCGTCGAGCGCTGCGCGCTGTCCGGCATCAAGGTGTTCGGAGTTACGAAGGGCACATGCGGCATGCCGCAAGTGGCGCGGGCCATGCTGCGCGGCGGTGTTGCCGGCATCGCGGAATCGCGCTTCGAAAACATCCGCCGGCTGCGCGACAGCGGCATCAATGCGCCGGTCATGCTGCTGCGCAGCCCGCCCATGGCGCGCGTAGAGGAGGTCGTGCGCACCGTCGACATCAGCCTGCAGTCGG
Source organism: Mesorhizobium sp. M0139 (assembly GCF_040322455.1). NCBI lineage: Bacteria > Pseudomonadati > Pseudomonadota > Alphaproteobacteria > Hyphomicrobiales > Phyllobacteriaceae > Mesorhizobium > Mesorhizobium sp. M0139. The sequence goes on along the minus strand of NZ_JAMYTN010000009.1, from coordinate 25,754 downwards.
AACTGACCACCATCCGCGAGATATCGCGCATTGCCGAGCGCATGGGCCGCGTCCACGATATCATGCTGATGATCGATCTCGGCGATCTCCGCGAAGGCATCTGGCCAAGCGACCTGATCCCCACCGTCGAGCAGATCCTACAATTCAAGGGCGTGCGCATCGCCGGCATCGGCACCAATCTCGGCTGCTTCGGCGCCATAATGCCGACGCCGGAGAACCTTGGCCAACTCGTCGCCCATGCCTACAAAACCGAGCGCCTGTCCGGCAAAAGCCTCGACTTCATTTCCGGCGGCGCCTCGTCATCGCTGACGCTGCTGCTCGAAGGCAAGCTGCCGCCCGGCATCAACAATCTGCGCGTGGGCGAGGCGATCCTGCAAGGCGGTGTCGAAACCTTTCGCGACGTGCCGTGGCCCGAACTCGAACCCGATGCCTGCCGGCTGACCAGCGACATCATCGAGGTCAAACTCAAGCCTTCGCGGCCGATCGGCACATCCGGCTACGACGCCTTCGGCAACCAGCCGGTCTTCGCCGACGAGGGCGACCGGCTGCGCGCCATCGCCAATATAGGCCGCGAGGACGTGCTGGTCGAAGGGCTGACGCCGATCGCCAAGGGGGTGAGGGTGCTCGGCGCTTCCAGCGACCATCTGCTGCTCGATGTGCAGGATGCCGATCCGCGGCCTACCGTCGGCGACCGTGTCGCCTTCCGCATGAATTATGGCGCCATGCTTCTGGCGATGACCTCGGAATATGTCGAGAAGGCGCCGATGCACGACGTCGCGGATTTCTCCGGCCGCAAGATGGTGTCGATCTCGGCCGAACCGGAAGCCGGCGGGATTATCGCCCGCGAGGGAACCGGCGCGCGGCTGGAGGCAATGAATTTCGACGTGGTCGAACTCGCCGACGTCGAGCGGCCGCCCTCGGGCCTCGTCCGTCTCGCCGCCGGCGCAGATCGCCGTATCGCCCACAAGGCGCTGACCGCAACGGCGCGCGCCACGCATTCCTTCGGCCTGATCTGGGTCGATTCCCTCGCCGCCCTGATGCCCGAGGACGAGGAGGCCGAAGACATGCCTGAAGTCTCGGTGCTGGCCCGCGCGCTCGGTCTCGATCACAAGCCCGGCGCGCTGCAGCCGCAGCTGTCGCCGGAAAATGTCGTCATCGTCGGCCTGCGCCATGCCGATCCGGCGGAGGCAAGGGTGCTCAAGGATTCGCGTGTCTCGGCCTTCACCATGACCGACATCGACGCCATGGGCATGCGCGACCTCATGCACGAGGCGATCCGCATCGCCACCTCGGGCACGCAAGGCTTCCATCTCAGCTATTCGCCGACGGCGACCGAATTCGCCGGCTGGGCTGCGGGCTCGGGCGGGCTGACGGTGCGCGAGACGCATCAGGCAATGGAGGCGATCTCGCTGTCCGGCGGTCTGCTGTCGATGGATGTTTCCGGGCTGACCGCCGGTCTGGAGCCGCGGATCGGCGCCGACGCCATCAACTTCGTCATGTCGGCCTTTGGCAAGCGGATTTTGTGATCAGCCTTGCGCGTCGACTGCCGCGCGCCACGCGGTGACATAGGCCGCCCAGACCGGGTCGGTCTGCGGCTCAATTCTTTCGCCCTTGCCGTGCGTCACTGGCTGATCGGATGCGAGCAGTGCCGCGCCGATGCTGGTGCCGGTGGCCGCCTCGGAGGCGATGACGATGCGCGCGGTCGCTGCCGCCAGCATGCCGACAAAGAGCCGGTTGCGAGCAAACGGTCCTTCCACGGTGGTCGGGCCGTCGGCGCCGATCAGCTCGAGGCAGGTCGCCGTCATCAGTGCTAGATAGAAGGAAATGGCGGCGAACCGCTCGCCTTTGCTGATGCCCTCGGCACCAAGCCATGCCGCGGCATGGTGCGGGAACGGTCCTGATCCCTGCTGGGTAGAAGGCAAAAGCAGCATCTTTTTTGTCAGAACGGCCAGCACCTCGCTGCCGCTGCAGTCCTGCGGCTTGTCCTTGGTCAGCTGGGAAAACTCACGGCCACCCATGAAACGCGCCGAGGGCACGGGGTCGCCCAGCGCGCTGACATTGACCAGCGTGTCGCGCGCAGCATCGAGCGCAATCTCTCTGCCGCCGACCGCCATCGATACCACCCAGGTGCCGGTCGAGACGACCGAGAAGGGCGGCTCGTCGGACAGAAGATGCGGCAATAGGGAGGCGTTGGAATCGTGCAGTCCGCAGAAAACCGGGGTCTGCGGATCGAGCCCGGTGCGCGCGGCAAGCGCCGGCAGGATCGGGCCGAGCTGGTCCCTGGCCGGCCGCACCGGCGCCATCAGCCTGCGCCAATCCAGCCTGTCGACCATCGAGGAAAAGTCCGCCTCCCAAGGGCTCCACAGATCGGTGTGGCAGCCGAGCGAGGTCACCTCGTTGGCGGCAACGCCGGTCAGGCGCAGCGCCCAGTATTGCGGATACATCAGCATCGCGGCGGCCCTGGCGAATTCGGTGGGAAAACGCTTCTCAAGCCAGAAGAATTGCGCACCGAGATTGAGGCCGAGCGGCAGGCGCGGCGTCCCAGTCTCAATGAAGGGCGGACGGATCGCACTATACTCTGTAGCCAGCCTGTCGGGGCCGTCGAACTCATAGTCGAGGACAGGCAGCACCAGTTCGCCCGCTGCGTCGACCAGCACGCCGGTCGCACCATGCGTGGTGATCGAAATCGCTTCGATACGCTGTTCGCGGTTGAGGCTGGCAAGGCTGTTGAGGATGAACCTCCACAGCGACTCGACATCGTGATGCGGGTAGGGCGCTTGCCGCAGCGGCGCGTTCGCCATGCGGCGCAACCCCACTTCGCTCAGCGTGACGAGATCGACCAGCGCCACCTTGGCGTTGGTCTTGCCGATGTCGATGACGGCGATGTGGCGCAGCGCACTCATGCCATATGGAACATTGTTTCCAGGGGGATGGCCACCGGTTGGTTGTCCGGCCTGGTCTCCATGATGTCGGCCATGTACGCCCACCAGCGCTGCATCACCGGGTGCTTCGGCAGGTCGGCCATGCCATGGTCGTCGCGCCGCCACAGCACGCCGAACAGGATGTTGGTGTCTTCATCGAGATGGATCGAATAATCGGCGACGCCGGCCTCTCTCAGCAGCGCCACCAGCGACGGCCAGATCTCATCGTGGCGCTTTTTGTACTCGGCTTTCATGCCGGGTTTGAGCTGCATCTTGAAGGCGTATTTCTCAGGCATCAGCTGTTACCACGCAGCTGTCGCCAGACGATCGGCAGCGCGATGACGACGATCAAGAGCAGGCCGATGAAGATCGACATGACGATGCCGGGCACGTTCAGCAGGCCGAGGCCGAAGGTCACCAGCCCCATGATAAAGGCGGCGAGCACGACGCCAACAATGCTGCCGGAGCCACCCAGAATGCTGACGCCGCCCAGCACCACCATCGTGATGACCTCAAGCTCGTAACCCTGCGCGATGGACGGTCGCGTCGAGCCGAGCCGCGAGGTGATCAGCACCGAGGCGATGCCGGCCATCAGCCCTGTCAGGCAAAACAGGATGAATTTGATGCGGCCGACGCGAACGCCGGAAAACTGTGCCGCGACCGGATTGTTGCCGATGGCAAAGACACGGCGGCCGAAGCTGGTGCGATGCAGCAGGAACCAGTAGGCGACGGCCGCGATGAGGAAGAGCACCAGTTCGAACGACACCACCCACCAGACGTAACCCTGGCCGAAGAAGGCGAAGCTCTCGGGATAGCCCTTGTAGGCCTGGTCACCGAGGATGATGAAGGCAATGCCGCGAAACAGGCTCATCGTGCCGATGGTAACGACGATGGACGGCAGGCCGAGCCTCGTCACCAACAGGCCGTTGAAGGCGCCGCAACCGAGCCCGACGACGATGCCGATAGCCACCAGCACCGGCGTGTCGGCGCCGGCCTGTACCGCCATGCCCATCATGGTCGAGGCGAGCGCGATGATGGCGGCGACCGACAGGTCGATCTCGCCCGAAATGATCAGCAGCGCCATGGCGAAGGCGATCAGGCCTTTCTCGGTGAAATTGAAGGTCAGGTCCGACAGCGAATAGGCATCGAGGAAATAGGGAGATGCGAAGCTGTTGATGGCGAAGATGGCGACCGCCACGAAGACCAGCAGCGCTTCCCAGGAAAAGATCGCTGAAGAGAGCGGCTTGTCGAGCCGGTCGGGAATGTGGCGCGGGGCGGGGGTGTCGGTCATGCCGCCTCCGCCTTCCTCAGAATGATCCGCCCCTGCTGGCGTTCGCCGCGCGCGTTGAGCACGACGGCCAGGATGATGGCGCTGCCTGAAATCGCCATCTGCCAGAAGGGCGAGATGTTGATCACCGGCAGTGCGTTGGAGATGATGCCGAGGAACAGCGCCCCTAACACCGCGCCCCCGACCGAGCCGATGCCGCCGGCAATCGAAATGCCGCCGATGACGCAGGCGGCGATGATATTGAGTTCATAGCCATTGGCGACCTCGACCGAGGCGATGACATAACGAGAAATCCAGAGATAACCGGCGAGCCCGCCGATCATGCCGGAAATGCAGAAGACGATGAATTTGGTTCGGCCGACATCGATGCCGGCATAGACCGACGCCGTCGGGTTGACGCCGATGGCATAGATCGAACGGCCAAGCGCGGTTCGCGTCATCACCACGAAGAACAGCGCGATGACCAGTATGGCGATCCAGGACAGAACCGGAATGCCCAGGAAAGCTGCGCGCTGGAAGCCGATGAAGTCCGGGCTCATCTTGTCGGCATTGACCCAGGCGCCGCCGGAGAGGACGAAGGTGGCGCCGCGATAGATGGTGAGCGTGCCCAATGTCACCACGATCGAAGGGATGTTCAGCCGCCACACCAGCAGGCCGTTGATGGCGCCGAGCACCAGTCCGACGGCCAGCGCAATGACGATCAGCAGCGGGATCGGGATCGCCGGATGTGCGGCGTTCAGCATCGCCACCACCATGCCGGTGAAGCACAGGTTGGAGGCCATCGACAGGTCGATCGAGCGGGTCAGGATGACGACCATCTGTCCCAGCGCCAGGATCATCAGGATCGAGGTGTCGTTGAACACCTGGGCGAGATTGCCGGGGTCGGCAAAGGCCGGGAAGCGCGTCGAGATCAGAGCAATCAAAACGACGATCGCCGCTGCCAGCCAGATCTCGCGGAATTTCAGGAGAGCCTTCATGCCGCGATCCCCGCTGCCGTCCGGACCAGCGTTTCGGCGTCCAGCCCCTTACTATCGTAGACCGCCGCAACCAGCCCTTCGCGCATGACGACGACGCGGTCGGACATGCCCAGAATCTCCGGCAGTTCCGACGACACCATGATCACCGACAGGCCCTGCGCGACGAGCTCCGCCATGAAGCCGTGCACGGCGGCCTTGGAGCCGATGTCGATGCCCTTGGTCGGCTCGTCCAGGATGATCACCTTGGGCGCTGTCGCCAGCCATTTGGCGATGACGATCTTCTGCTGGTTGCCGCCCGACAGCGTGCCGACATCCTGGCTCAGCGACGAGGCGCGCAGGTCTAGCCGCTCGGTGTAGGAGCGGGCGAGCGCGAATTCGTCCGACAATCGCAGCAGGCCGGATTTGGAGGTGCGCTTGAGCGAGGGAAGCGAGACGTTTTGGAAGATCGGCAGGCCGATCACCACGCCCTGCTTGCCGCGTTCCTCCGGCACGTAGACGATGCCGGCTTCGATGGAATCCGCCGCCGATTTCGGCGTGATCGTCTTGCCTTCCAGCGTGATCGTTCCACCCGATATGCGGGTGATGCCCGATATCGCCTGCATCACCTCTGACCGCCCGGCGCCGACAAGGCCGTAGAAACCGAGGATCTCGCCCTTGTGCAGTTCGAACCCGATGTCGTTGAATTCGGTCGGGTGCGAAAGGCCAGCGACCGACAGCACCGGCGCGCCGATCTCGGCCTTGCGTTGCGGAAAGATGTGATCGACCGAGCGGCCGACCATCATGCGCACGATCTGGCTCTGGCCGGTATCCTTGATAAGGCCCTCGCCAACCATCTCGCCGTCGCGGAACACGGTGTAGCGATCGGCGACCCGATAGATCTCGTCGAACTTGTGGCTGATGAACAGGATCGCCTTGCCTTCCTCCTTGAGGAATTCGATCAGCAGGAAAAGCTCCTCGATCTCCTTCATCGAAAGGGCTGCGGTCGGCTCATCCATGATGACGATCTGCGCATCGATCGACATCGCGCGAGCAACCGCTACCAGATGCTTGTTGGCGATGCCGAGGTCTTTCAGCCGCGCATCGGCGTTGATATGGCCGGCATGCATGGTGTCGAGCACTTCGCGCGCGTGTTTTCGCATGGTGCGCCAGTCGATGGTGCCTAGCCGCGTGCGCGGCGCATGGCCGAGAAAAATGTTTTCGGCGACGCTCAGATCGTCGAACAGCACGGTTTCCTGATGAATGGCGGTGACGCCGTGGCCGAAGGCGGCATGCGCGCTGGGCAGGGTGACGGCCTGGCCGTCAATGCTGATCGTGCCGGCGTCGGGCTGGTAGATGCCGGTCATGATCTTGACCAGCGTCGACTTGCCGGCACCGTTTTCACCGATCAGCGCCGTAACCTGGCCGGGGTAAAGCGACAGGCTGACATTGTGCAGCGCGCGCACGCCGGGAAAGCTTTTGGAGACGCCGGACAGCGTCAGGCGCGGGGCAGGACCCGTGGGCTCCTCCTTCGCAATGCCGTGCTGGGCTGTCGTGTCCATATCCGTATCAAGCCCTGAAACAAGGTCCGTTTAAAGTCGCGGCGGGATTTTGGTCCCGCCGCGCTTGGTCCGAGACGTCCGAGATCAATAGATCTTGGAGAACTTTTCGATGTTGGACTTGTCGAACTGGAAGGGCGGAGCCATCGCAGCCGAGTTGCTGTCATCGAGCGTGACCTTGCCGACGCGGCCGATCGACAGCGTTGCGCCCGGCTTTGCCTCTTCCTTCTTCACCGCCAGATCATGAGCGAGGTAGACGGCGGAGTAGCCGAGGTCGATCGGATTCCAGAGGGCAACCGCCTGGCTGGAACCGTTGTCGATGAACTTCTTGAACTCCGACGGCAGCGCGAGACCGGTGACATTGACCTTGCCGATCAGGTTCGCGTCGGTGACGACCTGGGCAGCGGCAACGACGCCGACGGTGGTCGGCGCGATGATCGCCTTGAGGTTCGGATAGGATTTCAGCAGGCCCTTGGCTTCGTCGGTGCTCTTGGCCGAATCGTCATCGCCGTAGACGGTGGCGACGAGTTTGATCTTGGGGAATTTTTCCGGCAGGATTTTCTTGGCCGCGTCGATCCAGGCGTTCTGGTTGGTCGCGGTCGACGAAGCCGACAGAATGGCGACTTCGCCGCCTTCCGGCAGATAGTCGGCGGCAAGCTTGATGATGGTCTCGCCGATCAGGCCGGTGTCGGACGGGTTGAGGTGCAGCTGGCGGCCTTCCTTGGCGACGCCCGAATCCCACGAGATGACGGTGATGCCGCGCTCCATCGCCTTCTTCAGCACCGGCACCAGCGCGTCGGCGTCATTGGCCGAAATCGCAATGGCGTTGACCTTCTGCGCGATCAGCGAATTGACCACTTCGATCTGCGCTTCGGCGGTCGCCTTGGTCGGGCCGGTGTAGATGATGTCGACATCGCCGAGTTCCTTGGCCGCCTCTTCGGCACCCTTGTTGGCAGCGTCGAAGAAGCCGTTGCCGAGCGACTTCACCACCAGCGCGATCTTGACGTTCTCGGCATAGGCGGCATTCACGAACATGGCGGCCGAGAACGCGGCCGTCACCATCAATTTCTTCAGAAAGCTCATCGTATTTCCTCCCTTGAGCGTTGCATTCCATCGTCGCTGCGGTTGGCCTCAGGCCTGCAGCGAGGATTCTTCCTTTGCCGACTTGCGGGCGACGATCAGCGTCACACCCGCGGCCTCCAGCATGTTGGCTTCGCGATCCTCGATGCCGTCATCGGTGATGACGGTGGCGATGCGCTTGAGCCCGCACAGGATCAGGCTCGAGCGCTGGCGGAATTTCGATGAGTCGACCAGCACCACCAGTTCGTCGGCCTGGTCGATCAGTTTCTGCTCCGCCTGGATCAGCAGCGGGTCGCCTTCCATCAGGCCAAGCGGCCCGAGCCCTTGAGCGCCCATGAACATGCGGCGCGCGTAGAAATTACGCGTCACGTCATTGTCGAAGGGCGAGAGGATGATGTTCTGCTCGCGGTAGATGGTGCCGCCCGACAGCATGACGGTGTTCTTCGAATGCTTGAGCAGGTGCTCGGCGATGGGGAACGAATTGGTGAAGATCGGCATGCGGCGTCCGGTCAGGAAATGCACCATCTGGAAGGTGGTGGTGCCGCCATTGATGATGATCGGTTCGCCGTCCTTGCACAGCTCCACCGCTTCGCGCGCAATCGCGCGCTTCTGCGAAGCGTTAAGCGTTTCGTTGACGGAAAAGGGCCGGCCGGCGAGGCCGATGAACTGCGGTGGCGAGATCGCCTCGGCGCCGCCACGCACGCGACGCAGGCGCTTTTGCACATGAAGAGCCGCGATATCGCGCCGGATCGTCGCCTCGGAGGAGTCCGTCAGGTCGACCATCTCCTGCACCGTCACCACAGGCTTTTCCTGGACGGCGGACAGAATGATCCTGTGGCGCTCTTTTTCGTGCATGGTTCCTCCCTGCATGGTCATGAGGCACTAGAAAACCACCAGTGTCAATCATTTCCGCTCATATAATTTCATTGTGCAGTGCAATATGATCGATCTTGATCGTTTATGATTGACAACCGAGATGCTTGCGTAGACATTTCCGGCAAAATGGACCGCGCCTTTTGCGTCCCAGGGAGGATAATCATGCTCGACAAGCGCTCCGGCTCGCGCCTTGCCAACCTTTGGGACGATGCTAAAGCCAAGGGGCTGAGCGAGCCTGAGCTTCTGGTCTATCGCTCCAACACGCTCGGCTCCGACAAGCGTGTCACCAATTATGGCGGCGGCAACACCTCGTCCAAGATCCGGCAGAAGGACCCGCTCTCTGGCGCCGAAGTCGAAGTGCTATGGGTCAAGGGCTCGGGCGGCGACAGCGCCTCGATCAAGCTGGACGGTTTCGCCACGCTTTACATGGACAAACTGCAGGCGCTGAAAGGCCTTTATCGCGGCGTCGCGCATGAGGACGACATGGTGGGCTATCTTCCCCACTGCACCTTCAATCTCAACCCGCGCGCGGCCTCGATCGACACGCCGCTGCACGCCTATGTGCCGAAGCCGTTCGTCGATCACATGCATCCCGATGCCATTATCGCGATTGCCGCGGCCAAGGATTCCAAGGCGTTGACCAAGGAGATATTCGGTGACGCCATCGGCTGGCTGCCGTGGAAGCGGCCGGGCTTCGAACTTGGCCTCTGGCTGGAGAAATTCTGCGTCGAACACCCCGAGGCCAAGGGCGTCATCCTCGAAAGCCACGGCTTGTTCACCTGGGGCGACACACCCAAGGAGTGCTATGAGACGACGATCTCGGTCATCAACCAGGCGATCGAATGGTTCGAGCGCCGCTCCGAGGGTCTCGCCATCTTCGGCGGCGAAGTCGTCAAATCGCTAGACGCCGCTGAGCGCCGCGCCATCGCGGCGAGACTGATGCCGAGGATCCGCGGCCTGATTTCGGAGAAGAGCCACAAGCTCGGCCATTTCGACGATTCCGCCGCTGTGCTCGAATTCGTCAACTCCAGGGATTTGCGCCCGCTGGCGGCACTCGGTACCTCATGCCCGGATCATTTCCTACGCACAAAAATCCGCCCGCTGGTTATCGAGTTCGACCCAGCGAAGCCCGACGTCGAAGCCGTGATTGCGCGCCTCGCCGACGATATTGCTGAGTACCGTGTCGGCTACCAGGCCTATTACGACAGCTGCAAGCATCCGGACTCGCCCCCGATCCGTGACCCCAACGCCGTGGTCTACCTGATGCCCGGCGTCGGCATGTTCACCTTCGCCGGCGACAAGGCCACCGCCCGCATCTCTGGCGAATTCTACGTCAACGCCATCAATGTCATGCGCGGGGCCTCGACCGTTTCGTCCTATGTCGGCCTGCCGGCGCAGGAGGCCTTCGACATCGAATACTGGCTGCTCGAGGATTTGAAGCTGCAGCGCATGCCGAAGCCGAAGTCGCTCGCCGGCCAAATCGCGCTGGTCACCGGCGGCGCCGGCGGCATCGGCCGCGCCACCGCCAATCGCCTGCTGCGCGAAGGCGCCTGCGTCGTGCTGGCCGATATCGACGAGACCGCACTTGCCAACGCCAACGACGAACTGGCGAAAGCCTATGGCAAGGACTTCGTCCGGCCGGTGCTGATCAACGTCACCGCGGAGGAGCAGGTGATTTCCGGCTTCGCCCAGACAGCCGTCGAGTTCGGCGGCATTGATATTCTCGTCTCCAACGCAGGCCTCGCCTCCTCGGCGCCGATCGAGGAGACGACGCTGGCGCTGTGGAACAAGAACATGGACATATTGTCGACCGGCTATTTCCTGGTCTCGCGCGAAGCCTTCCGGCTGTTCCGGGCCCAGAAGATCGGCGGCAATGTCGTCTTCGTCGCCTCCAAGAACGGTCTTGCCGCGTCACCCAATGCCGCCGCCTATTGCACCGCCAAGGCGGCCGAAATCCATCTCGCCCGCTGCCTGGCGCTGGAAGGCGCGGAAGCCCAGATCCGGGTCAACGTCGTCAATCCGGACGCCGTGCTGCGCGGTTCGAAGATCTGGACCGGCGAGTGGAAGGAACAGCGCGCCGCCGCCTACAAGATGTCGACCGACGATCTGGAAGAACACTACCGCTCGCGCTCGATGCTGAAGCGCTCGGTGTTTCCCGAAGACATCGCCGAAGCGATCTATTTCCTGGCGTCCGACATGTCGGCCAAATCCACCGGCAACATCATCAACGTCGACGCCGGCAACGCGCAGAGCTTTACGCGCTGAGTTAAGGGCGGAGCGCTTCTCTTCTCCCCGTCACTATACGGGGAGAAGGTGGCCCGAAGGGCCGGATGAAGGGCAGCGCTGACTGAACGCATTGGGAGGAATAGCACTTGTCCGAAACCATCATCGCCGCCGATCTCGTCTCCAGCCACAACGCCCAGCGCAAACCCGACCTCGAGCGCGACTACGCGTCGCTCGGCGAACGCCTCGACCGCCGCGGCATCGCCATCGATGCCATCCGCGACAAGGTCGAGAAATTCGCCGTCGCCATTCCGTCCTGGGGCGTCGGCACAGGCGGCACGCGGTTTGCCCGCTTTCCCGGCGCCGGCGAGCCGCGCGACATTTTCGACAAGATCGAGGACTGCGCCGTCATCAGCCAACTGACACAGGCGACGCCGACCGTCTCGCTGCATATACCGTGGGACAAGGCCGATCCGAACCGGCTGAAGCAGGCGGCCTCGCGCTTCGGCCTCGGCTTCGACGCCATGAATTCCAACACCTTCTCGGATGCCAGGGACCAAAAACTGTCCTACAAGTTCGGGTCGCTGTCGCATGCCGATGCCGGCACGCGCCGCCAGGCGGTCGAGCACAATCTGGAATGCATCGAGATCGGCAAGACGCTGGGGTCCAGGGCGCTAACAGTGTGGATCGGCGACGGCTCGAATTTCCCCGGCCAGGTCAATTTCGCCAAAGCCTTCGAGCGCTATCTCGACGCGATGAAGGAGATCTATGCCGGACTGCCCGCCGACTGGAAACTGTTCACCGAACACAAAATGTACGAGCCGGCTTTCTACTCCACGGTCGTGCAGGACTGGGGCACCAACTACCTCATATCCAAGGAGCTGGGCGACAAGGCCTACTGCCTGGTCGACCTCGGCCACCATGCGCCCAACGTCAACATCGAGATGATCGTGTCGCGGCTGATCCAGTTCAAGAAACTCGGCGGCTTCCACTTCAACGATTCCAAATATGGCGACGACGATCTCGATGCCGGCTCGATCGATCCCTATCGGCTGTTCCTGGTCTTCAACGAACTGGTCGATGCCGAGCTGTCCGGCGCCGAGGGTTTCGATCCCGCCCACATGCTCGACCAGAGCCACAACGTCACCGATCCGATCGAAAGCCTGATGCTGTCGGCGGTCGAGGTGCAGCGCGCCTATGCGCAGGCGCTGCTGGTCGACCGCAAGGCGCTCGAGGGTTTCCAAGACGGCAATGATGCGCTGATGGCGACGCAGACGCTGAAAGCTGCCTACCGCACCGATGTCGAGCCGATCCTTGCCATGGCGCGGCTGAACACAGGCGGCGCCATCGATCCAGTCGCCGCATATCGGGCGGCGGGCTACCGGGCGAAGGTCGCGGCGGAACGGCCGGCGGTTGTGGGCGGTTCAGGCGGGATTGTTTGAGATTGGCTAATCTCCACCACAGGGGGGAGATCAGCTTGCCTCTGCCGGCAGGCGAACATCAATATGTGTTCGCTCATATTGATGATGGACTCGGCCGCTCCATGTAGCTCTTCTAGGCACCGCACTTGGAGCACCGCCATGCCCTTGACCCGCCGGACGCTGATTGGCGTCACCCTTTCGCTCGCAATTGCGCTCGCGCCATCCGGCGCGCTCCATGCCGCCTCGCCACAACCGGCGAAGGGCGAGCACGGCATGGTCGTCACCGCCCAGCATCTGGCGTCGGAAGCCGGCGTCGAGGTGCTGAAGAAGGGCGGCAATGCCGTCGATGCGGCGGTCGCCGTCGGCTATGCGCTCGCCGTCGTCTACCCTAATGCCGGCAATATCGGCGGTGGCGGGTTCATGACCATCCGCTTCAAGGACGGCAAATCGACCTTCCTCGATTTCCGCGAGCGCGCGCCGCTGGCGGCAACCAAGACCATGTATCTCGACAAGGACGGCAATCCGGTGAAGGGCGCCAGCCTTGATGGCTACCTTGCGGTCGGCGTACCGGGTTCCGTGGCAGGGTTCGAGATGGCTCGTGAAAAATATGGCACGCTGCCACGCCAGGATTTGATGGCGCCGGCAATTGCCTATGCCAAGGATGGCTTCATCCTCGACCAGGGCGACGCTGCTTCATTCGCGAGCAATGCCGCACGGCTGGCGAAGGACCCTGCCGCCGCCGCCATCTTCCTGAAGCCGGACGGCAAACCCTATGGCGCCGGCGAGCGTCTCCTCCAGCCCGATCTTGCAGCCTCGCTCGCCGCCATCTCCGAAAAAGGCGCCGACGCCTTCTACAAAGGCGCCATCGCCGACGCCATCGTCAAGGCGAGCGGCGCCAAGGGCGGCATTCTGGCCAACTCAGACTTCGAGCAATATAAGGTACGCGAGCTGCAACCGGTGAGCTGCACCTATCGGGGCTATGAGATCACGTCCTCGCCGCCGCCAAGCTCCGGCGGCGTCATCATCTGCGAAATCCTCAACGTGCTGGAGGGCTACCCGCTGTCTTATCTCGGCGCCCGCTCGGCCGAGACCGTGCATGTCATGGTCGAGGCGATGCGCTACGCCTATGTGGACCGCAACTCGGCGCTCGGCGATCCCGATTTCGTCGACAATCCGGTCTCGAAACTGCTCGACAAGGGTTACGCCAAGGAGATCCGCGACAAGATCGACCCGTTCCGCGCCGGCGTCTCGCAGGATTTGATGCCGAAGGGCTTCGGCGAGTCGAAGGAAACGACGCACTATTCAATCATCGACGATGACGGCAATGCGGTCGCGGTCACCTATACGCTGAACGGTTCGTTCGGCGCCGGCGTGGTCGCCGACGGCACCGGCATCCTGCTCAACAACGAGATGGATGATTTCACCCAGAAGCCTGGCGTGCCCAACCTCTACGGTCTCGTGCAGGGAGAGGCCAATGCCATCCAGCCGAAGAAGACGCCGCTGTCATCGATGAGCCCGACCATCGTCGCCAAGGACGGCAAGCCGTTCATGGTTATCGGCAGCCCCGGCGGCTCGCGCATCATCACCATCACGCTGGAAGCCATCGTCAACGTCATCGACCACGGCATGAACATCCAGGAGGCGATCGACGCATCGCGCATCCACCATCAATGGCTGCCCGACACGATCTATGTCGAACCGTTCGGCCTGTCGCCCGACACTGAAAAACTGCTGGCCGGCATGGGCTACCACCTCGATCTCGCGGATTCTACCTGGGGTCAGGCGGCCGGCATTCTTGTCGGCGGCAAGAGCCTGGCGGAAATCGAGAAGGGCGGCGGCGCCCGCTACAACGGCGCCATCGACAGCCGCGCCGCATCCGGCGAGGCGATTGGCTACTGATCAAAACAAGAGATTGATCAGAGGACGAGCGTAAGCGTCGACCCGACGAGCATCAGCGCCGCGATCACGACGAACGCCGCGTAGATGCGGGGACGGTCGAGGAGCAGCGCATTGCCCGATATCCAGGCCGCGGTTGCGCCGCCAAGCGCAAACAGGAAGCCGTTCCGGTGACCAAAGGTCATGGAAGCGGCCATCAGCCCGCCAATGATCAGCGCGCCGAAGACGATGATCACGGCAACGGCGTATTTCTCGAAGTCGTTGCCGCCGCCCATGGCCGGGCCGATCGCGTTCAAATTCGTCAGATCGTCCGGATCGAACGGGTTGGTCGATCCATATTCATCTTGACCGACAGGTTCTCGCATCATTCATTCTCCGCTGACCGGCAACAAATCATCAACATCTGCCGAGCGCAACCGGATCGCGCCGTGCCGAAGGCCGCCGATGCGGTCTTCAACACTTTCTGATGCCGACTTGCCACGGTTTTTTTGCGCCGGTTCACAAAATCTACCCTGCTTTCGGGTCCACACGCCTGAATACCTGGAAAATGAATTACCTGGAAAAATCGCTGCGCACGATGCGGTGCCGCTGCAGCTTGTCGTAGAAGGTCTTGCGCGGAATGCCGAGCGCTTCAATCGTGCGCCGGACATCGCCGTCATTGCGGCCAAGCGCCTCGCGGATGACATTGGCTTCATAGCGTTCCAGCCGTTCCGGCAGTGAGCTGGCGTCATCCGGCTCCGCCGGGGCGGAAGGTGGCGCTTGCGCCGCTTCCTCGAGTCCCAGCACGAAACGCTCGGCGAAATGCGCGAGTTCACGCACATTGCCCGGCCAGTCGTGCTGGCTCAGATGGCGGTGCACTGAGGCAGGCACGGCTGGCATTTGCCGGCGGAAGCGGCCGGCTGCACGCTCGGCGAAGTAGAAGAACAGCAGGGCGACGTCGTCGCGGCGTTCGCGCAGCGGCGGGATCGAGATCGTCACCACATTGAGCCGGTAGTAGAGATCCTCGCGGAAGGCGCCGCGCCGGCTGGCGTCGCCGAGATCGACCTTGGCGGCGGCGACGACGCGCAGGTCGACCGGCCGGATTTCATTGGTGCCGAGCGGCGTCACCTCGCGCATTTCCAGCACCCGCAGCATCTGCACCTGGGTCGAGGCCGGCATGCTTTCGATCTCGTCGAGGAACAGCGTGCCGCCGCTCGAATGCTCGATCCGGCCGATGCGCTTCTTCTGTGCGCCGGTGAAGGCGCCGGCCTCATGGCCGAACAGCTCGCTTTCGATGACCGTGTCCGGCAGCGCGCCGCAATTCAGCGCCACGAAATTGCCCCTGGCGCGGCGGCTCCAGCGATGCAGCAGGCTCGCCACCACCTCCTTGCCGGAGCCGGTCTCGCCGGTCACCAGAACGTCGACATCGGTATCGGCGATTTGCCGCAGCGTCCGGCGCAATCGCTCCATCGCCAGCGTCTGCCCGATCAGCGGCAGGCCGTCCTGCGCCTGTTCGGCGCTTTCGCGCAAGGCGCGGTTCTCCATCACCAGCCGGCGCTTTTCCGCCGCCCGTGCCACACTTTGCGCCAGCCGGTCGGCGGCGAAAGGCTTGGTGATGAAGTCGTAGGCGCCATCCTTGATCGCCTTGACCGCAACCGCGATGTCGCCATGCCCGGTGACCAGGATTACCGGAATGTCGGCATCAAGCTGCAAGACGCGGTCGAAGAGCTGCAGGCCGTCAATGCCGGGCATGCGGATGTCGGACACCACCACGCCGGGAAAATTGGCGTCGAGCCCGGCCAGCGCCTCGTTCGCCACCGCAAAGGCCGAGACGGAAAAACCAGCGAGTTCCAGCGTCTGCCGCGTGGCCCTCAGCAATTCGCTGTCGTCGTCGATCAATACGACCGGTGCGGTGTCCATCATGCTGCCCTGGCGAGGTGAATGGTAAAGCGCGTGCCGGCCTGGTCGCTCGCCACCTCGATGCGTCCGCCATAGTCGGCGACGATGTCTTGCGAGATGACGAGGCCGAGCCCGAGGCCTTTTTCCTTCGAGGTGTTGAACGGCGTGAACAATGACTTGAGGATGGCAGGCGAAATGCCCGGCCCATTGTCGGCGACGGCAAGCGCCACGCCTTCGGCCGTCTCCTGGGCCGAAACCTCCACCCTGGCGCCGTCGCGGCCGTCCAGCGCTTCCAGCGCATTCTGGAACAGGTTGATCAGCACCTGTTCGAGCCGCAGCCGGTTGCCCATCACCTTGAGCGTTACCGGCGGCAGCGTGATATCGAGTGCGTCCAGCCGACCGGCAAAGCGGCTTCTGAGCAGCACCACGGCGCCCTCGATGACGCCGCGCAGTTCGACCGGTTCGGCTGCCGTGCGCCCCTTGCGGGCAAAGACCTTCAACTCTTCGGTGATGCCGCCGATGCGCTCGGTCAGCGCGGCAATCGCGCCAAGGTTCTCCTCGGCCGAGGCGGTCTGCTTGCGCTCCAGGAACACACGCGCATTGTCGGCATAGGCGCGGATCGTTGCCACCGGCTGGTTGATCTCATGCGCGACGCCGGCGGCAACCTGGCCGAGGGTAGCAAGACGGTTGGCCTGCACCAGTTCCTGCTGCATGACCTGAAGCTTGGCTTCGGTGCTGCGGTGATCGGTGATCTCGGCCTGCAGCCGGTCGCGAGCCAGGCTGAGGTCATGCGTACGCTCGACGACGCGGCGCTCGAGCTCGATGCGCGCTGCCTGTTCGGCTGCGATGCGCATCTGCGCCGACTGACGGCGCCACAGGAGATAGCCGGCCAGCGCCAGCAACGGCACCACGACGCCCAGCGCCAGCAGCCGCATCTCACGCACCGCAGCCGCGATCGGCGCTTCGACCGGCACGAGATAATCGAGCCGCCATGGCGTCGATTGGACCAGTGTCGAAAGCCTGAGATATTCGGCATCGCTGCCGCCCGGTGTTATCGCATGCACCATCGACACGTCAGGGCTCAATGCCTCGGGGCGTGTGATCGGCAAGGGGATCAGCGGCGCGTTGCCGAATTGCTGGCTGCTCCGGATGGCGGCAGCCACCGGGCCGGCCAGCGGCGCGGTGGTCATGAAGCGCCAGGACGGCACGCTGGTGATCAGCACGACGCCGTGGTCGTCGCTGACATAGGCCGGCCGGTTGGCCTCATGCCAGTCGGCTTCAAGCTGGTCGAATTCCATCTTGACGACGACGACGCCGAGCGGCGCCGCCGCATTGCCGACGCGACGCGAAATATAGAGGCCCGGGCGCTTGCTGATGTTGCCCAGCGCAAAATATTCGGCCGTTCCGGATTGCATGGCGCCGGAGAAATAGGCGCGGAAACCATAGTCGTTGCCGACGAAGCTGGTTGTTTCGCGCCAGTTGCTGGAGGCGATCGCAAACCCGTCGACGCCGGTGACGTAAAGCACCGAAGCCTTGGTGCCGGAGACCAGCCCTTCGAGCTTGCGGTTGAGCACGTCGATCGTGACAGCGCCCTTGTTCTGCAGGGCGTCATGCACCTGCTGGTCCTCGGACAAGAGCAGCGGCAGCGCCCGCGGGCTTTCCAGCACGGCGCGCAGCAACGCAACCTTCAGATTGGCATCGGTGCGGCCTTGCGCCGCCAGTGCCGCGACCTCGGCGCGGCGCGCGTAGAGGCCGGCGCCGGTGAGCGCCGTGGCAACGATCACCAGCGCGATCGCCGCAAACAGCAGCCAGGCGCGACGCGCGCGTTTGCCGAGTTGCTCGGGCGTCGGCGACAGGACCGCGGCAGGGCGTTGCAGCATTCCCTATTTGTGCATGATTTCGCACAAAGCACAATTCAGTCATGCGGATGTCCGCACTTGCGGTTGCGGCGCACCAGCTCGGTCGACAAAGATCTCCAACAAAATCAATGGATACGGTAATGCCGCTCAGTCTGGCACGGCAGTTGCAGTGACCAGTACAGCAGTCGCGAGGCTGCGGAAACAACTTGCCCCGGGAGGTCGAGCTTTCGATCGGGGCGCCATGGAGGACGTCATGCAGCCAGCATTCGCTGCCGCCGAACCGCGCGGCAAGCTACCCTTTTACCGTCATCTCTACGTGCAGGTCCTGACGGCGATCGCGGCCGGCATCCTGCTCGGTCATTTCTATCCCGAACTCGGTGCTTCGCTGAAGCCGCTCGGCGATGCCTTCATCAAGCTGGTCAAGATGGTGATCGCGCCGGTCATCTTCCTGACGGTGACCACAGGCATTGCCGGCGTCTCCGACCTGAAAAAGGTTGGCCGCGTCGCCGGCAAGGCGATGATCTATTTCCTGGTCTTTTCGACCCTGGCGCTGGTCGTCGGCATGGTCGTCTCCAACGTCGTCCAACCGGGCGCCGGCATGCACATCAATGCGGCGACGCTCGACCCCTCGAAGGTCGCCACCTTCACCGAGAAGGCGCATGACACGACCATCGTCGCCTTCCTGCTCAACATCATCCCCGACACCATCACCGGCGCCTTCGCGCAAGGCGACATCCTGCAGGTGCTGTTCTTCTCGGTGCTGTTCGGCATCTCTCTCGCTCTGGTCGGCGAGCGCGGCCGCCCGGTCGTCGATTTCCTGCAGGCGCTGACCTCGCCTATCTTCCGCCTGGTCGCCATCCTGATGAAGGCCGCCCCCATCGGCGCCTTCGGCGCCATGGCCTTCACCGTCGGCAAATACGGCATCGGCGCGATTGCCAACCTCGCCTTTCTGATCGGCACCTTCTACCTGACGTCGCTGCTCTTCGTGCTGGTCGTGCTCGGCGCTGTCGCTTGGTACAACGGCTTCTCGATCCTCGCCTTGATCCGCTACATCAAGGAAGAGCTGCTGCTGGTGCTCGGCACCTCGTCCTCGGAAGCCGCTCTTCCCGGCCTGATGGCCAAGATGGAGCGCGCAGGCTGCAACCGCTCGGTGGTCGGCCTGGTCATCCCGACCGGCTATTCCTTCAACCTCGACGGCACCAACATCTACATGACGCTGGCGGCGCTGTTCATCGCCCAGGCGACCGATACGCCGCTCACCTATGGCGACCAGATCCTGCTGCTGCTCGTCGCCATGCTGAGCTCCAAGGGTGCCGCCGGCATCACCGGCGCCGGCTTTATCACGCTGGCCGCCACGCTCTCGGTGGTGCCTACTGTGCCGGTCGCCGGCATGGCACTGATCCTCGGCGTCGACCGCTTCATGTCGGAATGCCGGGCGCTGACCAACTTCGTCGGCAATGCAGTGGCGACGATCGTCGTGGCGCGCTGGGAAGGCGAACTCGACCAGACCAAGTTCGCCGCCGCCATGGCCGGCACATTGTCCGAGGAAGCCGACCTGGCGCTGTCGGGCGATCTGCAGCCCGCCTGACCGCTCCGGGCACTGACGTTTGAGCACAAGGCCGCAGCCGATTCGGTTGCGGCCTTTCCTTTTCCGCCTGCACGTGGCTGGCGCTGGCCGGGCCCTCCCGGGTAGGGTGCGGACGTAAAACCGAAAGGCCGGCGCATGAGCAATCCGTACCCCGAAATCTACCTCGTCCGTCACGGCGAGACGGAGTGGAGCGCTTCGGGAAAACACACCGGCCGCACCGACATACCGTTGACGGCAAAGGGCGAGGCGGCAGCTCGCGGCGTGGCGGACCGGCTCAAGGATCTGTCCTTCCAGGCGGTGTGGTCGAGCCCGTCGCAGCGAGCCTTCAGCACCTGCACGCTTGCCGGCTTCGGCGCTGCTGCCGTCAAGAAGGACGACCTGCAGGAATGGGACTATGGCGCCTATGAGGGCGTTAAGACCAAGGAGATTCTTGTGCAGCGCCCCGGCTGGCAATTGTTCCATGACGGCTGTCCCGACGGCGAGTCGGTAGCGGATGTTGGTGCCAGGGCCGACAGGATCATCGCCGGGCTGCGGGCAATCGAGGGCAATGTGCTGGTGTTTTCAAGCTCGCATTTCCTGCGCGTGCTGGCCGCGCGCTGGCTCGGTCTGCCACCCGAAGGCGGTGCGCACTTCGTGCTTGATACCGCGAGCCTCAGCATCCTCGGCTATGAGCACGATCTGAGCGAGCCGGTGATACGCAGGTGGAACCAGAAGTAGTGTTTCTCAGCAAGCCTGCCTCTTAACGCGCGAGCACCGCCAATTCCTCCGATGTCAGATGCCGCGCCTTGCCCATGGCGAGCTCGCCGAGCTGCAAACCGCCGATCGCCACCCTGACCAGCCTCAGCACCTCGATATCGAAGGCGCCGAGCAGGCGGCGGATCTGGCGGTTGCGGCCCTCGTCGAGCACGATTTCCAGCCATGCGGTGCGGCCGCCGCTGCGCAGCAGCTCGATCGAACTTGCGGCCAGCAGCTCGCCATCGACGATCGCGCCGTCGCGAAACCGCTTCAGCATCGCTTCGTCTGGCGCGGCACCGATCTGCACATGATAGGTCTTGGCGACATGCGAGGCCGGATCGAGCAGGCCGTTCGCCCAGCGCGTGTCGTTGGTCATCAGCAACAGACCTTCGCTGGCCTTGTCGAGGCGCCCGACCGGCGACACGAAAGGCAGCTCGAGCCCGGTGAGGCAGTCATAGACGGTGCCGCGATCCTGTGGGTCGTCGCGGGTGGTGACCAGCCCGCGCGGCTTGTTGATCATCAGGTAGACTTTTGCCTCGGCGACGATCTGCTCGCCGTCGACGTTGATGCGGTCGCGGCCGAGATCGACGCGCAGCGACGGATCGCGCACCACCTTGCCGCCAACCCGCACGCGCCCTTCGGCGATCAGCAGCTCGGCCTGCTTGCGCGAACACAGGCCGAGTTTGGAAAGCGCCCGGTTCAGGCTGACGCCTGCGCTCGCGGTCTGGTGTTGGGCGGTGTCTGGTGGCCGTGCCATGTCCTGCTTGCCATCCCAATGATCGGCATCGACAAATGCCACGCCCCGCATTGGCTTCGCAACCTGCCGCGGCATCAACATCACGGGTCGCGGGAGCGGGGCTGTTCTCAAATACGATGTGTCAGGGGGTCGGGCTCAACAGCCCGCCATGGAACGCTGCCCCGCGACGGACGTTGTTGCCGACGAGCGATTTGTCGCGAAAGGCACCGCCATGAAGAAAATCTACCAAAAGCCGACGCTCGTGAAGCGAGGCAGGCTCACCAGCCTGACGGCTCAGATCGTCGCTTCTGGGGTCATTCTGGGGGAATGATCCCCCAGATAACGGAAGGGATAAATCGATGAGCGAGCGCGGCGTTGATTTCCTGCAGGGCTGGATCCACGAGCACCTGCCGGGCGAACTGCCTGCCGACAAGGCAACGGCTCGAACCCTAACCACGCGAGCTGCCCTGGATGCTCGGCATTTAGGCCTTGAGGTCAGCGAGATCGAAGAGGATCTCGGTCCGCTGGAACGGGTGATTTTCGAGGCGCTGGATCAGCCCGATATCTGAGCCCCCGATATGAGCCCATTGCAGGCGATATTGGCCCATCGCCATCCTGGCGGGGGCTTTTCCGTGATGGCATCCGTGGGTGCGCAGCCCTAGGCAGCCCGCGCAGCTGACGCTCCCCGTGCCGGCGGCAATTCGAACACAGTGGCGCCGTTCTCTCGGCCGCGTTCGACATAACCGATGACACGGAACCATTTGCCGACGTCGGCCCGCTGCAGCCAGCTGCGCGAGTGGATGGGAAGGTTGCCGGCCAGCGCCTGAATGTGGCGGATGTGGCGCCTGCAGAAGCGGACCGTCGCGGCGCTGAAGAAACCCTCCTGCGCGGCAAACAGCGTGTCGGCGGCGTCGCTGTTCTCGTGCCAGGCGACGATCGCCACCGTCTTGTCGCCCTCGACCAGCGCGTGCGCTCGGCCTTCCTTCAAATTCATCATCAGATTGTCGTAGGCGACCTTGCTGTCCTTGCCGGCGGCCACATACTCGTCCGACATCCGCGTGGACAGATCACGGAAGACACTTTCGAGATCGCCGATCGTAGCTGCGCGTGCTCGCATTTCTCCTCCTGCAGCCCCGGCAGGCAGTTTGCCCCAGGGAGAGGGGATCACCAAGTAAATCAAATCCGCCATTTGGCCGATGCGCGCAAAGTGATTTCAGAAGGCGGGTTTATTGCGTTGGCAAATCGCTCCCGTGGAACCGAACTTGCCTCCCCCGAATTGACTCGCGATCGCGTTCGGGAGGGGAAGCATGCAAGATCAGCATTTCGATGAGCCGGTTCGCGTGGCGCTCGGCAGGTCCAGAAACACGATCTACAAGGTGGAGCGTGTCGCGCAGGCCGCTGACATCCTCATGAACCGATGGCCCGTGAAGACAGGCGGCTATCACGTCGCCGCCCGCAAAGCCTGCCTTGGCGTTCTGGAAGGCCTTCAAGAGGCGCGCTATGCCCGCGCCGCCTTCGTCAACGCGGCGATCGAGGCCGATATACTGCTCGAGCGCGACCGCGAGGGTTGAGCGGTCCATCGCCTCTTTGTTTGGCGTGAGGTAAACTGGCAGACCGGTCGGGAGCCTTCCATGTGCAACGACTATGAGCAGCATATTCTCTGGGCTGAATATTGCCGGATGCTGGAGTCGCTGGCACTCGAGATCCCGACCCATCAGACCGAACTTGACCTGCCGCGGGTTGATGACATCCATATCAACGATCCAGCCCCGATCATGCGCGCCGCCGGCGACACTGGCGTTGTTGAACTGACGTCGATGACGTTTGGATTTCCGCCGGCCGGCCCGAAAGGCGGACCAGTGTTCAACTTCCGCTCCGAAGGCCGGCAATTCGCCGGCAGCAAACGCTGCCTCGTGCCGGCATCCGCCTTCTTCGAGTTCACGGGCACGAAGTATCCGAAGGCAAAGCATCGCTTCACGCTCAACGGCTCGCCGTTCATGGCCATCGCAGGGCTTTGGCGTGAAGCTGCCGGCAACAAGCCGCCAACCTTCACCATGCTGACAACCGAGCCTGGACCGGATATTGCGCCCTATCACAGTCGGCAGGTCGTGGTGCTTCGGCCTGAGAATTGGTCCGCCTGGCTCAGTCTGACGAAGCCGGAAGCCGAACTGCTGCAGCCGCTTCCAGCCGGCTCGCTGCGCGTGGAGACCGTGCGCCCCGAAAGTTCATAACTCGGTTGCGCAGGCTTGCCGGCACAGCCGGCAGGCCGAAATCAGGAATCCGTCGGTGCGGCGCCAGGAAGTCAAGCCCTTGATGTTCAGAGAAAACTGGTGCCCAGAGGCGGAATGGGCAGATCGCTGAAAAAAGACAACAAAATCAACGACGCGGCTGACCGATTTGCACTCGCTGTGTAACACCGGTGTGTAGAAAGGTCTACTATAAGCCTGCGCCTCGGATGCGTTGCTGCCTCAAGAACGCTCAGTTCCCATCTTGAAAGTTACGTGATTCTGACTTACGAGGAAGGTCGCGGCAGATGCCGCCTCGCTCAACGAGCGTGAGCAGGGCTCCCTTGGCCCAGCTTAGAGACAGCGATCCCTGTTCTGTAGTTGCTCGGTCAGCAGGAACATGGCCAACGGCGTTCACACCGCCTCCGGATGACCGAACGGCCCGTCTCGTCAAGTCCTAGCTCAGCATGAGTCGGGCTGGCGAACGGCATTTAGATGCTCGTCGGCGGCTCGACTCCAAGTTCAAAGGAGTCAGCAACAATGGTACCGACTGCACCGAATCAATTATCCAATACGCGAGCCGTCCTCGGACACAATCAACCTCCCGAGAGTTCGGTTGCAAAGCAACTTAACGGCATTGAAAGGGCTGTCGGAACCTACGAGGACCTCCGCAATGACGGCCTTCGCCTCTGCATCGTACAGGCCACGTCTGTGGCCCAAGAAATCAGACAAGGGGGGCCGCGTGCGTGGGCGGATTTCATTAACGAACCGAAGTGGGGCGAAAACGCGCCACCATCGAATGGTAAGAAATATCTCTACCATGTTTTTCGTTGGATTTTTGGTCTGGGAGGCGCCGCGGCCAAGAATGCCAGCCTTTATAGTCGCGCGGTGCAGGCGCTGCTCAACGAAGGCGTCGAGGTTGAGGAGCTTGAAGAGCATTTGAAGCGAAGTACACTCAAGAAACTCGCTGCAACTGGTGCCTCGTCGAAGCGAGAAAAAAAGAAGATTGTCGGCCACCGTACGCGACCGAGCAAGCCTAATAGTCCATCTAACAAAGCTACCTGCCAATCCAAACTGGATAGCAAGATTGCAAACAAACCAGAGGCATCAAAAGCCGATACGCCGACGACGACGCGGGCGCACTACGATGGCTCCATCAAGGTGGAGTTCGTTGGCAACACGCAGCCCTTTCTTGGTTTGGAAAGGAACAAGGATTTCATTTTGCGGGCTCGGGTTATCAGCCTTGGGAATCCCTTCAAGATTGCTATCAACGAGGCCTTCCTTGACCCAGACCCTCGCGACTAGGTCATCACGGTCAGCCGAGCCGTCTTTCCGCAGGCAAACTTGTGGAGGTCGATCATTTCGGACGGTCCGAAATTGCAGTTAAGACGTTCTTCAAAGGCCGGTCGAGCTAAAGCTCCGCCGGCCTTTTTTTAACCTGCCTCTCGTCGCGATGTCTTGGCAACGCGCCGAGGTCGCCGGTAAAGGCTCATTGCCAGCCACGGCCCAATCCCAATTGTCGAACATCGAACAGTCACGCCACGCGCGGAATCGCCACGCATAGCCGACCTGTTCTTCACCCTTTTGGATGTCGGTTCCACTGGACCCGCATATGGCTGTGTTTGTCGGTGGGAGGCGATTGGGGCTGCCTGAGGAGGCTACGGCAACACGGTATTGGAGGCAGGCCACCGACCCCCACTACCCACGGGAAGACACCTCACACGGGAGGACAACCCCAACACAACCAACCAATCCAAGGAGGAGACGATGGCTATAGAGCTGACACCGAAAATCATCGAGGACCTAACGTACGGATACACCTCAATGGTAGAAGAGCGAATGGTGTGCGGCGCGACAGCGACGCTGCTTACCTTCCAGTTCAACCACCTCAGCGGCTCGACATCGACCGTCAACAAGAAGATGCAGGAAACGGTGGAGAAGGTTTATTCGCAAATTCTGACACGCTGTTTTAAGAAGCCTAAGAACATACCGACGATCAAAATGCCGTTTTGGATTTGTACGCCCGACTATCCAGTTTTTAAGCGCCACAAAGACAACTTTCGCACCATCGTGAACAATGACGGGCGGCATATCCACGTCATCGCTGTAATGCCTCCCGACACACGCATGACTCAGACGCTCGACGACCATTTTCATCACGAGCAGTTCCGCTATTCAGGCTATAAACCTCGCCCACTTTGGTGCCTGGATTCGCAGCCAATTACGCACGATCTTTCATTCGTAGTCGACTACGGTCGTAAGGGCATCAAGACCCCTCGTGTGGGGTTCGACGGGCAGTTCATCCTTCCGCGCACCCACTCGGAAATGGAGTCGGTTCGAGCCGACAAGGCCGACCGGGAACTCGTCAACGACCTCAACTTTTAGAAACAGGTAGCCCGCCTGGGTTGAGCACACAAAACCCGCGGGGCAACCGTTGAATTAGGACCAGGGGTTGCCCTTGGATACCGGCCCCACCAACACCCCAATTTGACACACAAACCATAAAATAGCCGCTT